>JAJTEF010000018.1 GCA_021300355.1 Sphingomonadaceae bacterium
CGCGCAGCTTAACCGCTCTATGTTGTGCTATCGCTAAGCTTTTGCGCGCACCTGCAACGTCAGGAAAACAGCTTTAGGCGGTGCTCACCAAGAACCAGATAGCGACCATCCCCAAGAGCACCGCAAATATACGGCGCACTTGGTTCCGGCGGTTGCCCACAGTCATCCATCCATGCGCCTGCGCCGCTATGCAACGATGACGAGGTGCACCGCTGCTGCAATCGCGACGTAGCTAGCGGACAGCAGCATGGTCTGCGGCACAATCGGCGCATTCGTTGCGATATAGGCTGGCAGGACCGTGACAAAAAACACCGCGGCTTTTGGGTTCAGCAAATTTAGCAGCAAGCCGTGGCGGAACCATGCCGCCATGGCCGTCGCGTCTATGTGGTTGGCCCCAACTTCTTTCTCCCCAAACCATGTTTGCCATGCGAGCCAGAGCAAATAGGCCACGCCTGCATAGCGCAGCAAACTAAAGGCCAAAGGTGCGCGGGCTGCGAGCGCGGCAAGACCCATGGCCGAAGCCAACGCAAGGATCGCAAGGCCCGTTGCAATGCCCGCCACAGCGGCAAAACCCGACCGTTTCTCTTGCGTCGCGCTGGTCAAGGCGAGCCATGCCATGTTCGACCCCGGGGTCAGCTCAATCAACATTGTGGTGATAAGAAAGGGAAGGAACAGCGCAGTGATCATCCGCAATTTATACACACCTTCACCCGATAGTCGATTGCGCTTGGCATTACGCGTGAACACACCCATTTAGGGTTCATGACCAATTACTCTTTGCTTGACCTAGTTCCCGTTGTCGAAGGTGGTTCAGTGGCTGGCGCGCTCGCCAACGCCGCAGACCTTGCGGCCCACGCCGAAAGTCTGGGTTTCAGCCGTTACTGGGTTGCCGAACATCATGGGATGCGCGGCATCGCCAGCGCGGCCACCAGCGTCGTCATCGGGCATATCGCTGCCGCAACAAAATCCATCCGCGTTGGTTCAGGCGGCATCATGCTGCCCAACCATGCGCCATTGGTCATTGCCGAACAATTTGGCACTTTGGACGCGCTTTACCCGGGCAGAATCGACCTTGGATTGGGCCGTGCGCCCGGCAGCGACCAACGCGTTGCCGCAGCGATCCGCCGGACATTGGACAGCGACCCGAACGCGTTCCCGCGCGACGTGATGGAACTGCAAAGCTATTTCGCCGATGAGCGCAGGCGCAAATGTGCAACTCTATATCTTGGGCAGCAGCCTCTACGGCGCGCAAGTGGCCGCTGCACTTGGCTTGCCCTTTGCCTTCGCCAGCCACTTTGCACCGCAAATGCTCGACGAAGCCCTACACATCTACCGCAGCCATTTCCGGCCAAGCGCTATATTGGACAAACCCTATGCGATGGCGGCATTCAACATCATCGCCGGCGAAACCGATGCGGAAGCGGAATTTTTGGCGAGCTCATTGATGCAAAGCTTTGTCGCCTTACGCACGGGCAACCCGCGCCAAATGCCGCCACCGGTCGAAGGCTATGTGGCGTCACTTCCACCGCAATTTACGTCCGCGTTGAACGACATATTATCCGCCAGCGCAATCGGCTCCGCTGACACTGTAAAGACAGGCGCCAAAGCGTTTTTAGCGCGCACGCAAGTGGACGAAATCATCGTCGCCTGTTCGGTTTTCGATCATGAAAAACGAAAACGGAGCCTGGATATTACAGCCTCCGTTTTCGCGGAACTTAGTAAACGCGTGGCTTCGGCTTGATATACTCTGCCTCGTCGGTCAGCGTATAATCATGCACTGGGCGGTAGTCGATTTTCACCGCGCCGCATGAACCGCCCCAACCTTCGAACCATGAAGCGGTGTGCTTCATCCAATTTGCGTCATCACGCTCTGGATAATCCTCATGCGCATGCGCGCCGCGGCTTTCCTTGCGGTTGTTGGCGCTTTCGATCGTGCAGACCGCCTGTGCCATCAAATTGTCGAGCTCAAGCGTTTCGATGAGGTCGGTGTTCCAGATCATGCTGCGGTCGGTGACGTGCACGTCGGCCAGACGCTGGTTCACCTTTTGCATCTCGGTAACGCCTTCGGCCAGCAATGCTGTGTCGCGGAACACCGCAGCATGCTTTTGCATTGTCCGCTGCATTTGCAGACGAATGTCTGCAGTCGGCGAACCGCCCTTTGCTGCACGGAACTTGTCGACGCGGGTCAGCGCCAAATCGGCGGCATCTTTCGGCAGCGCCTTGTGCGGGGCACCTGGTGTCAATGACGATTTCAAATGTAAGCCAGTTGCGCGTCCAAATACGACCAAGTCGATCAACGAATTTGATCCAAGCCGGTTTGCGCCATGCACCGAAACGCATGCTGCTTCGCCAACGGCGTAAAGGCCGCGCACGATGAGTTCGGGGTCATCACCAACCTTGGTGACAACCTGACCATGATAATTGCACGGAATTCCACCCATATTGTAGTGCACCGTTGGTGTCACGGGCAGCGGTTGACGTGTCAGATCGACGCCAGCGAAAATCTTTCCGCTTTCGGTAATGCCGGGCAAACGCTGCGCCAAAACCTTGGGATCGATATGGTCGAGATGTAGGTAGATATGGTCCTTATGCGGGCCGACACCGCGGCCTTCGCGCATTTCAAGTGCCATAGACCGGCTGACAACGTCGCGCGATGCCAAATCCTTCGCGGACGGTGCATAACGCTCCATGAAGCGCTCGCCTTCGCTGTTGGTCAGATATCCGCCCTCGCCGCGCGCGCCTTCAGTGATGAGAACGCCTGCGCCATAAATGCCGGTTGGGTGGAATTGCACGAATTCCATATCCTGAAGCGGAAGACCGGCGCGCAGCACCATGCCGCCACCGTCACCGGTGCAGGTATGCGCCGAAGTGGCGGAGAAATAGGCACGGCCATATCCGCCGGTTGCCAGCACGACGGCGTGGCTCTTGAAGCGGTGGATGGTGCCATCTTCCATGCACATGGCGATAACGCCGCGGCATTCGCCATTTTCCATAATCAGATCGAGCGCGAAATATTCGATGAAGAAATCCGCGTCATATTTCAGGCTCTGCTGATACAGGCTGTGCAACATGGCGTGACCGGTGCGGTCGGCCGCTGCGGCAGTACGCTGGACGGGGGGGCCTTCGCCCATATTCTGCATGTGCCCGCCAAAGGGGCGCTGGTAAATTGTGCCGTCAGCATTGCGGCTAAACGGAACGCCGGCATGCTCAAGCTCATACACCGCAGCAGGCGCTTCACGCACCATATATTCGATCGCGTCTTGGTCACCCAACCAATCCGACCCCTTTACGGTGTCGTACATGTGCCAGGTCCAATGGTCCGGCGAGTTGTTACCAAGCGACGCCGCAATCCCGCCCTGTGCCGCAACAGTATGCGAACGGGTGGGAAAAACCTTCGTGATACAGGCTGTTTTCAAACCGGCTTCAGCGCTGCCCATCGTGGCGCGCAAGCCAGAGCCACCGGCTCCGACAACAACCGTGTCATAGGTATGGTCGATAATCTTGTAAGCGTCTGACATCAGGCGGATGCTCCGGTAAATGCTAATTTTGCTACGACGAAAATGCCGAACACGGCGCTCGCGACGACATAGAAGTTGAGAAGCGCCATTGCGCCAAACTTCAATCCTTCGTCATGCACATAATCTTCAATCAAAACCTGAAGACCAAGGCGCACATGCGAAAAAATGATGACGATCATCAATATCATCGGAACCGCAACGGTTGGCTGAGCCAGCCATTGCGCCAAAGTTGCCTGATCAAAATTCGGCATGAGAAGCAGCGAGACAACGAGCCACGTCGTCAGCAAGATATTGCCAATCGCGGTCAGGCGCTGTTTCAGCCAATGTTCGCCACCATGCTTTGCTGAACCCAGCCCACGCACGCGTCCGATATATGTTCTACTGTCCATCATCAAACTCCCAGAAAGCGCGGTGCCACAAACAGGACAACGAATGCAGTTGCAAAAAAGGCCGCAATGAATGCAGCCGAAGCCCAGGTCCGGTTAGCCTTCAATTCGTAACCAGCGCCAATATCCAAAACGAGGTGGCGAATGCCAGATGCGAGATGCTGGAAAAAGCTGAAGGTTACAGCCAGGCCCAAAAGCCGGAAGAACCAGTTGATAGCCGTTTCAAAACCGGTTGCACTTTCACCGGCGGAGACAACATATTTTTGAAAGGTCGCATAGCTCTCCGCGCCACCGCCAATTGCGGACAACCACCACAGCAAGGTGATCATCTGCGGTGACCAACGATACACCTGCAAATGCGGGGATAACGGGCGGTTCGGGTTTTTCGCCATGATTTCAGCGTCCTTCATTTAAGCGCGGCCTGTATTAAGCGTCGCTCTTTAATCGTTTAATGGCGTGGCGCAAGGCCTGCACCGTCAGAATCGCGCATTGAGATGATGGATTTGTTCAATCACAAACTTGCACAAAATCTGCGCCAGAGCATCGGAGGCGTTCGGGCAATAACCGCCTATTAACCATTTGCCGCTTAAACATGGAAAATCGGTCCGCATTGCGGAAGACCATGACACAGGAACGCAACAATGGCAGAGAAACGGGACATTGAACCATCGGACGTCCAAGCGATTATTGATGTGTTTACCGAAGACAAAAACTTTGCGCCCCGCTGCCGCAAGGTCGGTGAGCTGTTGAAAGGCCGGTTATATGACATCAGCAGCTATTATTGGGATTATTGGATCAGCATGGGCAAGTTTCCTGAAATGCAGGATCCCGAAAATGTAGAAAAAGCCCGGGTCAAAACAGCCGCCTTTATTGAGAAGCGCCTTAGCGATATCGAAGGCGCTGAATGGTCAAAGTTTCTAACCCGTCAAATCATGGATTCGTGCCAGCGCGGTATCCCGCTTGAGAATGTCAATGCAGCGTCGACGCGCGTCAACGCCTTCACGCTGAAGTTGCTCGGTGAAGTATATGGCGTCGAACAGGAAGATTATCAGGACCTCGCAGCTGCCGCTCTGACCGCGACGGGTCTGGAACTGTCCATCATGGCAATGTGCTATACGTCATATAACGCCAATCAGAACGCGACACGCCGGCGGGAACAGTCGGCGCAGTTTGAATCCGACATTGGCATTGCTGCACATGAGGTTGCCGATCGCACGGCCGTATTGCGCCAACAAGCCGCGAGCAGTTCACAAATGGCGAACGGCATGCTGTCCAAGGCGTCGGAAGTTGCTGCAGCGTCTGAACAATCTGCAGTCGCCATGCGCGAAGCGGCCCAGACGGCCGCAGGCCTCATCCGCGCTATTGAAGATGCACGGACAGAAGTGGAGACCGCAGCCGACGTCGCAAACCGCGCCGCGGCCGTGGCAACAAAGGGTGCCGTCGCGACCGACACGCTGTCCGAACAATCCCAATCCATCGAGTCGATACTGGGTCTTATCCGCGACATCGCGGGACAAACCAACTTGCTGGCCTTGAACGCCACAATCGAAGCCGCACGCGCAGGCGATGCTGGCCGTGGTTTCGCCGTGGTCGCGCAGGAAGTGAAAAGCCTCGCAAATCAAACGGCGCAGGCAACGGACGAAATTGCGCAGAAGATTTCATCCATTCAAAGTGCGACCAAGGCGTCGGTTGAATCGAACGCATCCATCCGCGAAACCGTTGACGAAGTGCGCATGTCTGCCGAACGCATCCGGCGGGCGATGGAGGACCAAGCCCAAACGGTGACGATGATTACTGCGTCCGTTGATGAAACCGCTTTGGCCGCCGATTTAATGTCGAACACCATTTCCGCCATCCGCAGCGATACGGAAAATGTGGTGTCTGAAATCATGCAGCTTGAGGGCGGGTTTAGCGAAGTAAATGAGAAAATCTCATCGCTTCAAGCCAATGCCACGCGCTTTGTTGGAAACCTCATCCGATAACTTCGGTTGAAATTTTGTCGGCGCTGTGAAAAGCAGCGCGGATGAAAACCCATATCCTTATCACCGGCGCATCACGCGGCATCGGCGCTGCTGCAGCCGCCAGCTTTAACCCTGCAACGACTTCCGTGCTGGCGCTGTCCAGCACAGATGGCGATCTTAACGATCCTGCCACGCCACAACGGCTTTGGAACCATGCGCTTGATCGCCTTGACGGGCGTGTGGATGCGTTAATCAACAATGCCGGGATATTTGAACAAAACCCGATTTCGGCGTCGGACGAGGAATGGCTCGCCAATTGGAACCGGACCATGCAGATCAACCTGACGGCCAGTGCGGACTTGTGTCGCCGCGCTGTCCTGCATTGGCAGGAATCGAACACAAGCAGCAGGATCGTCAACATTGCCAGCCGCGCTGCGCATCGCGGGGATAGCCCGGCCCATTGGCATTATGCGGCATCAAAGGCCGGCATGGTTGCCATGACCAAGACCATTGCGCGTGCTTACGCTGCCCAAAAAATCTATGCCTTTGCCATATGCCCCGGTTTTACCATGACTGGCATGGCGGACGATTATCTCGCAAGCCGCGGCGGCGACAAGCTGCTCGCCGATATCCCGCTCGGCAAGGTTGCTGATCCCGAAGAGGTCGCGGCTATGGTAAAATTCTGTGCGCTGGATGCGCCGCCTTCGATGACGGGCGCCGTTTTAGATATAAATGGCGCGAGCTATGTACGCTAAGCTGGGCGCCATATTGGCGTTAGCCCTGACGGCCTGTGCGCCGGTGCCAACGGTCAAGACCATGAGCAGCGGAGCCACACTCGCGTCACAGTGCCAAGGCCGTGACGGCTGGAGCGACCCTGCCCCGCCCGCGCTTATCTTCGCGAATGTGTATATGGTGGGCACATGTGGCATCGTGTCGTTGCTCGTCACGTCACCCAAAGGTCATATCCTCATCGACGGCGCGACCGCCGAAGCTGCGCCGTTCATTGCCGACAATATCCGTACGCTTGGTTTCCAACCAACAGATGTGAAATATCTGGTCAGCAGCCATGAACATTTGGATCATGTTGGCGGACTTGCAGCGCTGAAGGGCATTACTGGAGCCCGCATGCTGGCACGCGCTGAAGCCCTCAAAAGTCTGGAGACCGGTATTTCGGACCCTACGGACCCACAGTTGGCAATATTGCCGCCCTTCGCAGGTATAAAGGTCGACCAAATCGTCAGCGACGGCGAAACCATCACCCTTGGCCCGATAAAAATGACTGCCATCGCCACGCCCGGCCACGCCCCGGGTGGAACGAGTTGGACTTGGAATTCATGCGATGGCGCGACCTGTCACCAGTTTGTTTTCGCCGACAGCCTTGGCGCTGTGTCTGCTGATGCGTACCGATTTACCGACCATCCAGAATATGTGGCGGTATTAAGGGCGACCATGAAACGCGTTTCTGAACTAAACCCATGCGACGTCCTGATTGCACCGCACCCCGCGCAATCACGTTTCTTTGACCGCGTTTCGGGCAAGGAGCCTCTGGCCAACCCTGCAGGCTGTGCAAATTATGTGAAAGCAGCGATGGAGCGGCTCGACGCCCGCTTAGCCAAAGAAGCCGTGCAATGAGCTGGAAGGTGACCCTGCCCTGCACCCGCAACGAAGCGGAAGAACTGCACCATGACGATGAGTGGCTTGCGGCATTGGAACCCATGCCGACAATCGTTGCGGACGAAGTCGAAGCCTTCAATGACGAGAAATGGCGGCTTGAAGCCTATTTTAACGAGAAACCAAATGCTCAGGTCATCGCCGCCATCCAAATCCGCTTGCCCAGTGCGGTCGACGCAAAGGCGGTGGTTGAAGAACTTCCCGATGCCGATTGGGTCGTCATGAGCCAGCAAGGGCTTCAGCCAGTGCATGCCGGGCGCTTCTACGTCCACACAATGGCCAACAAAGGCACAGTACCCTGCGGCGCAACCCCGTTCCAAATCGAGGCTAGCCGCGCCTTTGGCACGGGCGGACATGAAACGACCAGCGGCTGTCTTGATATGCTCGACCGAATGAAAATTGCTGGCAAACGCTTTGACCTGATTGCCGACATCGGGACCGGGACTGGCCTGCTGGCTTTTGCCGCGCATGTGTTGTGGCCGAAGGCGTATTTGACGGCATCGGATATCGACCCTGTCAGCATTGATATTACCGCGGCCAATGCCGTGGTCAACAACGTCCCTTGCGGCGTTGCGCAGGGCCAGCTGGCGCTGTGTGTGGCCGCGGGGACAGCGCACGACCTCATCACCGCCCGCGCGCCTTATGATTTGGTCATCGCCAATATTTTGGCGGGCCCGTTAAGCTGGCTTGCTGAATACGCAGGCAGAAGCGGTCACGCGGGCATATCGCCTGCACGGGTTTAGAGTGCAAAAACGCAAGGATATGGGCGATTGGCCATGCCTGTGGCTCGTCAAGCGACGCAATTATGGCTGGCAACGCCCGCTGCGCGCGTCAGGCCGCACCAGTCAGCCGCCGGGTGATTTTGGAACCTGGTAGCCCTTCACATATTCCTGAGTGCCCTTGGTGATAAGCGCATCTTCGGCAATGATTTCGCCAACCAATATGTAGGGCAAGGATTCGAGCCGTTGATACAATGGCGCGAAATCGGTCTCGACAGTCACCTTAAGCAGCCGATCCATGCTGGAGACCACAAAATAGTTCTGCTGAAAATCATCAATCCGGTAATGGCTGCGCATCACGCGTAGCAGGTCGAATGCGATCCGGTTGGGACTTGGGTCCTCCAGCGCAAAAATGCTCTCTGCATAGCTTGAGACGATCCCAGCGCCATAAATCCGCAAGCCATCGGCCTGCTGAATGAGGCCGAACTCCACCGTATACCAATATAGCCGCGCGAGATGGTCAAGCGCGCCAAAGCCAAGCGAGCGCAATCCGCCCTTGCCATAAGCGACCATATAATCGGCAAATACGGGATCTGCCAACATGGGAACATGCCCGAAAACATCATGGAAAATGTCGGGTTCTTGCAGATAATCCAGCTGCTCCGGCGTGCGGATAAAATTGCCTGCCGGAAAACGGCGATTGGCAAGATGGTCAAAAAACACGTCATCGGGAACCAAGCCCGGCACGGCAACGATTTGCCAACCGGTGGCCGCCATCAAACGCGCGTTCAATTCGCGATAATCGGGAATGCCGGGGCGCGTTAGTTTAAGAACGTCGATCCCCCGCAGAAATGCGTCCGCCGCGCGGCCCGGTAGCATCGCGGTTTGGCGCGCAAAAAGCCGGTCCCACATCGCATGTTCATCAGCGCCAAAGGCGTCCCAATTCTGGGGCACGGTCCAATCGGCATTTGCGCCAGCAGGCGGCGCGTCATAAACATGGCTCGAGCTATCCATGGCAATTGGTTACACTTGAAACCGTTTTGCATCAACCGCGTTGGCAGCGATCTTATGAGCTCAAAAGACTTTGCTAGTCACCGCTAAGCCTGCGCCACGATGCGGGCCCATTCGGCCTCATCAATGACTGAAATGCCAAGGGCCGTGGCCTGTTTCAACTTCGATCCTGCGCCAGGTCCCGCCACGACCAAGTCAGTCTTTGCACTGACCGATCCCGCAGACTTTGCCCCAAGTGCCTCCGCTTGTGCCTTCGCCTCATCCCGGCTCATGGTCTCAAGCTTTCCGGTGAAAACAATATTTTTACCCGTCCACGCACTTTCACGGACATTTGACACATAAGCGGGCGGCGCGATTTCGTTCAAAAGATCATTCCACACCGACATATTGTGCGGTTCGTGGAAGAAATCGCCAAGTGCCTCGGCAACTGCCCCGCCAACGCCGTCAATCGCGGTGACGTCCGCGACAGCCGCCTCATCACCCTGCGCCAAACGCAGCCCGACGTTACCGACCTCTTGTACCGTCCCAAACGCCTTAAACAAATCGCGCGCAGTGACTGCGCCGATATGACGAATACCAAGCCCAAAGAGCAATTTGGCACCATCGGGCGCGCGCTTCGCCTCAATCGCTGCCAACAGGTTATCCACAGACTTATCCTGCCATCCGTCGCGCGATACAATATCTGCACGGCGGGCCTTTAACCTGAAAATATCTGCGGGACTTTCGAGCCAGCCCAGATCGAAAAACTCTTGAATGGTTTTTTCGCCAAGCCCCTCAATATCCAACGCACCACGGCTGACAAAGTGGATTAGCCGCTGCACACGCTGGGCCGGACAAATCAGTCCGCCCGTGCAACGCACATCGACTTCGCCTTCCTCGGCAACGGCTTCCGAACCGCATTCGGGGCATTGCTCTGGAAACGCATAAGGCGCGCGTTCTGCATCGCGCGTCAGGTTTTCGACGATCTGGGGAATGACGTCCCCTGCCCTTTGCACAACGATACGGTCACCGGGGCGCACGCCCAATCGGGCGATTTCATCGCGGTTGTGCAGCGTTACGTTGGATACAGCGACGCCGCCCACCGTTACTGGGGTCAGACGACCTACGGGCGTCAACTTGCCGGTCCGGCCCACTTGAATATCGATAAGCTCAAGCGTTGTTTCGGCCTGTTCAGCGGGAAATTTATGCGCAATCGCCCAACGCGGGGATTTTGCGACAAAGCCAAGCCGTTCTTGCCACTCAAGCCGGTCAACCTTGTAGACCACGCCGTCAATATCATAGGGCAAGTCCGCCCGCTGACGTTCGATACTGGCATAATGGGCAAGCGCATCATCGCTATGCGGCACGCGGACCAGCAATGGCGACACGGGCACACCCCAGGCCGCAATGGCGGCCATGACGCCGCTTTGGGTCTCGGCGGGCAAGCCACTGACATCCCCCCAGCCATGCGCAAGGAAACGCAACGGCCGTGACGCGGTAACCTTGGCATCTTTCTGCCGTAATGACCCCGCCGCCGCATTGCGCGGGTTGGCAAACAGCTTCCCGTCCTTCGCCTTTTGCGCTTCGTTTATCGCCGCAAAGTCAGACTTGGCCATATAGACCTCGCCGCGTATCTCGAAAATCTCGGGCACATCACCGTGCAACTGCTGCGGGATGTCCGAGATATGGGCGACATTGGCGGTCACATCCTCACCCACGCTGCCGTCGCCACGTGTGGCGGCCTGAATCAGATGCCCTTTTTCGTACCGCAATGAGAGCGAAAGGCCGTCAATCTTGTCCTCCGCCGTCAACGCAACATCCGCATCGGGGGCGAGGTTTAGAAAGCGCCGGACACGCGCCACGAAATCATGCACATCTTGCGCCTCAAACGCATTGTCGAGGCTCATCATGCGCTTGGCATGTGTGATTTTCTTAAGGCCTGAACCATCGACAGCCGCGCCAACCAAATTATTGGGGCTATCGGCGCGCACGAGATGCGGAAAAGCTGCTTCTAACTCATTATTGCGCCGCACCAACGCGTCATATTCCGCGTCCGAGATTTCAGGCGTGTCTTCGGCATGGTAGCGCTTGTTGTGATGGGCAATCTGTTTCGCCAACCGCATCAGCTCATTGGCAGCGTCTGCTTCTGTCACTCACCGGCTCCAGAAACCGGCTTCGTCAGGTCAAATGAAACCCGGAATAACCGCCCCGGCCTTGCCAGTTCATATGTCAGGACTTGTCGTGGCGTGACTTCAAACGCCCAGATATTGGCATTTGATACAGTGCGGCCTTCTTTGGTGAACATGTCTTTGGAAAAGGCATCCGCAGGGAATTCTTGCCGTATCACGCTTCCAGGCGTCACGGTATCGCCGCCATATTGGGATGCTGGGTCTTCGGTGCCATCTTTTAACATATGGCGATGCTTCAGACGCAAGCCAGTGTCTGTCTTGCTGATAATCCATGTGCGCGATTTATCTTCGCCAACATCAAATGCGATCCGAACTTCGCGCGATGAACATTCGCGGACGTGCGCGCGCATCTTGGCCGAATTAAAGCTCGCGTCGCTGTCATCGCCCGCCGCCAATTTTCCTTCAAATGACTTGCCGCACAGCGCGGAAAGTTCACGAAAAAAACCGTCGGCCGGCAGGGCAGCGGGTTCTGTGGTCGTGCAGCCAGTCAGCAGCAACGCCAAAATCAAACCTATTTTCTTCACACAACCTCCAAAAGACGTTTTGCTTGCGCGCGCGCTTCATCTGTCACTTCGGCGCCCGAAAGCATCCGAGCAATTTCTTGGCTGCGCGCGTCATTATCCAACAAGACCACGCCCGTGCGCGTCACCGTCCCTTGGCTGGATTTGGCGATGAAGTAATGCGCCTTGCCTTTAGCCGCGACCTGCGGACTATGCGTGACCGCCAGCAACTGCGTATGTTGGGCCAAGCGCGCAAGCCGCTCGCCGATCGCAGCCGCCACAGCACCGCCGACGCCGCGGTCGATTTCATCAAAGATGATTGTCGCTGCCCCGCCCTCTTCCGCCAACGCGACTTTCAGCGCGAGGATGAAGCGCGACAGTTCGCCGCCCGATGCGATTTTGGCCAGTGGCGCGAATGGTGCGCCCGGATTTGTCGAAATCAAAAACTCAACGCGGTCCATGCCCGATGCGGCCCAGCGCTCTTCGGGAAGCTGCTCGACAGATGTTTGGAACTGCGCCGCGTCCAGCTTTAACGGCGCCAATTCCACCTTAACGGCGGCATCCAGCTTCGCTGCTGACGCACGTCGCGTTTCCGACAGCGCCGTGGCGGACGTGACATAGGCCGCTTGCTTTGCAGCGACCTCAGCCTCTAACAGAGCGAGCCCCTCACCACCGGCCTCAATCGACTGAAGCTGCGCGGTCAGACGCTCCTGCAGGGCAATGATGCCGTCCGGCGCGACATTGTGCTTACGGGCCAGCGCGCGCAATTCGAACAGGCGCTCTTCAATTTCATCGAGACGTGCTGGTTCATATTCAATTGCCCGCGCAGCCGCATTCAACTTGTCCTCGGCTTCGCTTGCTTCGATGACGGCACGGTCAAGCGATGTCAGCGCTTCTGCCAGCAACGGATGTGCATCCGCCAAGCGATCAAGCTTGCGTGCCGCAGATCGGATAAGCGAAAGGCCGCTTTTGGGGCCGTCAAAGCTTTCGAGCACCGCCTTCAGATCTTCGGCGATGCGCTCGCCCTTTTGCATGTCCGACCGCTCGCCAGCCAGTTCCTCTTCCTCGCCCGGCTGCGGATTAAAGGCGGCAAGTTCCGCCACCGCATGTTCAAGCCACTCTTGATCGCGCGCGGCGTTTTCCAAAGCTTCGCGTGCGATATCAAGCCGCACTTTCGCCTCATGCCATGACGTGAAATTGGCCGCGACCGTTGCGGTGTCGCACCGGCCAAAGGCATCAAGCAGCGCCCGATGCCCGCGCGGGTTCAGCAACCCCCGGTCATCATGCTGTCCGTGTATTTCAACCAAAGATGCACCGACATCGCGCAACAAAGCGGCAGAGCAAGGCTGATCATTTATGAACGCCTTACTGCCGCCATCGGCCTTAACCAAACGGCGGATCAGCAGCGGTTCGCCTACGTCAATTTCAATGTCATTTTCGCCAAGCAACGCGACCACATTGGCTGGCGCATCAAAGCTTGCCGTCACTTGCGCCTTATCAGCGCCTGCCCGAACAAGGCCGCTATCGGCGCGCGCACCCAGCGCAAGGCCCAGAGCGTCCAGCAAGATCGACTTACCAGCCCCCGTCTCCCCGGTTAACACACCAAGGCCGTTTGCAAATTCAAGGTCCAGCGCCTCGATCAGCACCACATCGCGGATCGACAGCCCCGTTAGCATGTCATTACGCGGCGGGCGCGTTCTTCTGCATCAGGTCATAAGCGCGCTGATACCATTCGCTACCGGGGTAGTTGGCACCCAGCACAGCCGCAGCTTTCTTCGCCTCTTCCGGCACGCCCATCGCCAAATAGCTTTCGGTCAAACGGTACAAAGCCTCTGGCGTATGCGTTGTCGTATCAAATTTGTCGATGACTTCGCGGAAACGCAAAGAGGATGCGAGCCACAAGGCACGACGTTGATAGAAACGGCCAATCTCCATTTCCTTGCCCGCCAAATGGTCACGCACCAGATCGATTTTCAACGTGGCGTCCGCGGAATAGCGCGAATTGGGATAGCGACGCTGCACTTCACCCAATGCTGCCAATGCCTGCTCCGAGATCTTTTGATCGTGGGTCACATCGCTCATCTGTTCATAATAAGACAAGGCGATCAGATAATATGCATAAGCCGCATCTTTGTTACCCGGATGGATCGACAGGAACCGGCGCGACGATTGAATCGATTCGTTATATTTCTGCGCCATGTAATAGCTAAATGCGCTCATCAGCTGCGCGCGGCGGGCCCATGGAGAATAAGGATGCTGGCGTTCGACTTCGTCAAACAAAGCGGCAGCAACTTCATATTGCTTGTTATCCAGCTTGTCCTTTGCCGCCGTGTACAACGTATTGACGTCACGCGCGACATAACGGGTGTTGCTGCCCGGCTTTGCGCCGCCGCCGCCAAGGCCAAGCATAGCGCAACCGGAAAGCATGGAAACCGAAGCCAGCAAGCCAGCGGACACAAGGATTTTTCTGTTCATGGGATTGTCCTTAGATACTCTTGGGGCCGTCGCCAAGGGTTTTGCGCATGTTAGTGCGAGATGCTGTATCGGGCATGAACTGAAGGCGAGACAGCGTCGGGGGCAACCGGCTTTGCCCATTAACGGCGGCTAATGCCCACAACGAAAAAGGGGCCACCGCAGCGACCCCTTTTCCTCTCCAATCCTTTTGCAGGATGTTCTGTGTGCCGCGTGGGCTTAGTCCTTCAGGAATGCTGGAACATGGTCGGGATCGCCCCCGCCGTTGTTTCCGCCTTCTGAACGCTCTTGGCGTGGACCACGGTCGCCGCGGCCTTCACCACGACCACCGCCATCACGACGCGGTCCGCGATCGCCACGGCCTTCGCCGCGTCCGCCACCGCCGCCTTCACGACGGGGACCACGATCGCTGCGTTCGCTCTTTTCACGTGGCGGCCGTGTGTCTTCCAATTCTTCACCGGTTTCCTGATCTACGACGCGCATCGACAGGCGAACCTTGCCACGTGGATCGATTTCAAGAACCTTGACCTTAACGTCCATGCCTTCGCTGACGACGTCGGTAACCTTCTCAACGCGCTCGTTGCGCATTTCGCTGACGTGGACGAGACCGTCCTTGCCACCCATGAAGTTTACGAACGCACCGAAATCGACGAGATTGACGACCTTGCCGTCATAGATTTTGCCGACTTCAGCTTCTTCAACGATGCCGGAAATCCACTTACGTGCAGCTTCGATCTGGGCAACGTCGGACGACGAGATCTTGATAAGACCTTCATCATCGATGTCGACCTTCGCACCAGTGGTGGCGACGATTTCACGAATAACTTTACCACCGGTACCGATGATGTCGCGGATCTTCGCTTTGTCGATCTGCATGGTTTCGATGCGTGGTGCGTGCGCCGACAATTCACCGCGGGCTTCGCCCAAAGCTTTTGCCATTTCACCAAGGATATGCGCGCGGCCTTCCTTGGCTTGGTTCAATGCAGCTTCGAAGATTTCACGGGTAATACCGGCAATCTTGATGTCCATCTGCATCGTGGTGATGCCTTCTGATGTACCAGCAACCTTGAAATCCATATCGCCGAGATGATCTTCATCACCCAAGATGTCGGAGAGGATCGCAAAATCCTTACCTTCAAGGATAAGACCCATTGCGATACCCGAAACCGGACGCTTGATAGGCACGCCTGCGTCCATCATGGCGAGGCTTCCGCCGCAAACCGACGCCATCGACGAAGAGCCGTTCGATTCTGTAATGTCGCTGGTCAAACGGATTGTGTACGGGAACTCGTCCTTGGTTGGCAGCACTGGGTGCAGCGCACGCCATGCAAGCTTACCATGGCCAACTTCGCGGCGACCAGGCGCACCGAAACGGCCAACTTCACCAACGCTGTAGGGTGGGAAGTTGTAATGCAGCATGAAGTTTTCATAATGCAGACCGCCAAGACCGTCGATCATCTGCTCTGCGTCCTTGGTGCCCAAGGTGCAGGTTGCGATGGTTTGCGTTTCGCCGCGTGTGAACAAGGCAGAACCATGTGCGCGTGGCAAGAAATGCGTTTCCGAAACGATTGGACGGATTTGCGTGGTGCTGCGACCGTCGATGCGGGTTCCGTCCTTAAGGATGGCGCCGCGAACGATTTCAGCTTCAAGCTTCTTCATCAACTTGCCAGCGGCAAGCTGATCCTGAGGCGCAGCGTCAACAAACGCTTCCTTCGCCTTTGCGCGTGCAACGTTCAACGCGTTGCTGCGTTCCGACTTGTCGGTCAGCTTATAGGCTGCAGCAATATCCTTGCCGATCAGCTTCTTAAGCTTGTCCTTGGCCGCGGACAGGTCAGCCTGCTCCGCCATTGTCCAAGGATCCTTGGCAGCTTGTTCAGCAAGCTTGATGATTGCCTTGACGACTTCCTTACATGCGTCATGCGCAAACAGGACGGCACCAAGCATGATTTCTTCCGAAAGCTCATTGGCTTCGGATTCAACCATCATCACGGCGTCATATGTCGCTGCAACAACAAGATCGAGGTCACCTTCGGCAACCTGCTCATCCGTTGGGTTCAGGATATATTCGCCGTTCAGGTAACCAACGCGTGCTGCGCCGATTGGGCCCATGAAAGGAACGCCCGAAATGGTCATCGCAGCTGATGCGGCAACAAGCGCCAAAATGTCAGGCTCATTCTCGCCATCATAGCTAAGAACTTGCGCGATTGCGTTGATTTCGTTGTAGAAACCTTCTGGGAACAACGGACGCAATGGACGGTCGATCAAACGGGAAACCAAAGTTTCCTTTTCAGTCGCGCCGCGTTCCCGCTTAAAGAAGCCACCGGGGATACGGCCGGCTGCCGAATATTTTTCTTGATAGTGAACGGTCAATGGGAAGAAGTCCTGACCATCCTTTACCGACTTCGCCGCGGTAACCGCGCAAAGTACAACAGTTTCGCCCAAAGACGCCATAACAGCGCCGTCAGCTTGACGGGCAACCTTACCCGTTTCGAGTGTCAGGGTTTGTCCGCCCCACTCGATTGATGCAGTTTTCGTATTAAACATAGATTTTCCTTTGACCCGCATGCCCTATGCGATGCGGGGCCTCAATTGAGCGGATGATCCGATCCGCAAACGGCCGGGGCATTTCAAAGCCCCCATGGCAGTCCAGCCTCATTGCCGGACCCCCCATGCAAAAAGCGGCCCCGATTGAGGCCGCTTTTAAATTTACTTACGAAGGCCGAGCTTCGCGATGAGCTCCGCGTAACGGTCGCCATCGATTTTTTTCAGGTAATCCAAAAGCGAACGACGCTTGTTGACCATCTGAAGAAGACCACGACGCGAATGATTATCCTTGTGGTGGTCTTTAAAGTGGCTGGTCAGCGTATTGATACGGTCAGTCAGGATTGCAACCTGCACTTCTGGTGATCCGGTATCATTTGGCTCGCGTGCGTGCTCTTTGATGACCTGTGCTTTACGTTCTGCAGTAATTGACATATTTTTCCTTCGAACATCAAAGAGTTAGGTTAAAGCCACGGACGGTTTTTAACGCACCGTCGATGTTCTCCACCAGTGCAATAGGCCGCAAATCTGCGTCCCTCGCCCAATGAAGCCCATCTTTCATGGCAATCCCGGTCAAGACGCGACCTTGTTGGATCGCCCTTGCCTGTTCCGGGGAGAGATCAAGAGCCGGGATGTCGACCAGCCCTGCCTCTATCGGCAAGATAATGTCTTCTTGGGCTGCCCCTTGGCCGAATGCATTCAGTTTGTCCAGCGAAATCGCGCTATTCAGGGCAAACGGACCGGCACGCACGCGGCGCAGCATAGAGACATGGCCGACGGTACCCAAAGCATAGGCAATATCTCGTGCCAAGCTTCGGATGTAGGTACCTTTGGAAACGTCGGCAGTCAGTGTGATTGAACCCAAAAGCGCGTCACCCTGAACTTGTTTCAGGGTCTTACTTTCATCCCGGTCAAAGTAAGATGCTGAAACAAGTTCAGCATGACAAATAGTGAGCTGATAGACCGTCACGGCCCGCGACTTCATCTCGACCACTTCCCCTGCCCGCGCCAAATCATAAGCGCGCTTGCCATCAATTTTGATCGCGGAATAAGCAGGCGGAACCTGTTCAATCGGCCCTGTAAACTGCGCAAGTGCTTGCTGCACCTGTTCCAGCGTGGGCCGCACGTCTGACGTCGCAACAACCTCGCCCTCGGCATCTAGGCCGCTGGTCTCTGTCCCAAAGTAGATGGTAAAATCATAAGTCTTGGACGCGTCGAGCATCCGGCCACATAATTTGGTCGCCTCACCCAATGCGATGGGGAGCACACCGGTGGCGAGCGGATCAAGCGTACCGCCATGCCCGACCTTGACCTTGCCAAAGCCTGCGGAACGCAAGTTGCGCTTTACCGCTGCAACGGCCTGCGTTGAACCCAGACCAAGCGGTTTATCGAGGATGATCCAGCCATGCATGCCCACCCTTTAGGGCGCGGTGTAGCATCAAGTCAATTTGAAGGCGCCGCAGCATCCTTGCCTGCGGCCAAAGCTTGCTTGCGGAGCTTTAAGCGCTCTTTACGCGGCAAAGGCTTATTGGCGGTCACAAGGCTCGCCAATTGGCATTTGTCGCCAGCAACGATGATCGTGCTGAACCTGTCGAAAGTCGCCGAACCGCGCGTATCAAACCCAATCGCTTGCGCGAAATCAAGTTCCTGGCATCCACCAAGCAGTTCGGCATAATACCAGCGCCGCTGCCGGTCCTCCAGCCATATGCCGTCATTGCCATCGGCTTCGAAATTGCGGATCGCACCGTGATTGGGAAAATTGATCTTGGTTTCCACGCCGACTTCGGGCCACACATAGGGCTCCGGCCTTTTGGAATGCACAGGCGCCGCGATGGCGGCTGCGACCAAAAATGAGAGCATGGTTTTTTTCATCATAGGCACGACGATATGCCTTTCTGGATGAACGGCAAATGAAAAGTCAGCCTAAGCCGCGCGCCTCGTTAAAATGCTTCCGGCACATTGCGACGTAACGATCATCGCCGCCAATTTCGGTTTGTGCGCCATCGACAACGGCTTTGCCGGTTTCATCAACGCGCAAATTCATCGTCGCTTTGCGGCCGCAGTCACACACGCCCTTTAATTCAACCAGGCTGTCCGCAATGCCCAGCAATGCAGCGGAGCCGGGGAAAAGTTCACCCTGAAAATCCGTGCGCAAGCCATAGCAAACAACCGGAATACCAGCCTTGTCGGCTAAGCTCGCCGCCTGCCAAACCTGTTCTTTGGTAAGAAACTGCGCTTCGTCGATCAGCACGCACGCGAGCGGCGTTTCTGCGTGCTTGGAGAGGACTGCGCTTTCGATGTCCGTGTCGCTTTCAAAGCGGCTGGCATCGCCGGCGAGACCAATGCGCGAGCTGATGGCGCCGAAACCCGGGCGGTCATCAATAGCGGCGGTCCACAGCATCACCTGCATACCGCGCTCGCCATAATTGAATGCCGCCTGCAGCAATGTCGTCGATTTGCCAGCGTTCATCGACGCGTAATAGAAATATAGCTTGGCCATTATTCTGCGTCGTCGGTCAAATCTTGTTGCACCTTGGGCTGCGCCAACAAGCCTTCGATATGCGTGGCTTGGTCGAAGCTATCGTCGGCCAAAAATTTCAGCTTCGCCGCATATTTCATGCTCACGCGCGAGGCGACTTCCTTTTGGAAGAACGCCGTATTGGTGCGAAGCGCCTTAAGCACCTTTTCTTCATTTGCCCCCAACAGCGGCTTAATGAATGCCGTTGCATGGCGCAAATCGGGGGACATACGCACTTCAGTCACGCTGACGCTGTGGCTGTTAAGAACATCGTCATGCACTTCACCACGCGCGAGCAGTTCCGACAATATATGCCGGAATTGTTCGCCTACGCGCAGCAACCGCACGGAACGGCCCTCGGTACCAGTGTCGTTATGTTTGGCCATACAGCTCCCCTTTCAGGTTCGAGCTAAGCTCACAACGTCCGTTCACGTTCCTCGACTTCAAAGACCTCGAGCATATCGCCTGCCTTGACGTCGTTGGTATCCGCCAACACAACACCACATTCGAGACCAGCACGAACTTCGTCGATATTGTCCTTGAACCGGCGGAGCGAGGCAATCGTGGTTTTCGACACGATAACGTCTTCGCGGGTAAGACGTGCATGAAGGCCCTTTTTGATGATGCCTTCGGTGACCAGCAAACCAGCGGCCTTGTCACGCTTGCCAGACTTGAACACGTCCTTGACCTCTGCACGTCCGACGACGGTTTCGATGATTTCCGGACCAAGCTCGCCCGCCATTTCCTTGGCGATGTCTGCAGTCAGGTGATAAATCACATCGAAATATTTCAACCGGACCCGGTCACGTTTCGCAAGCGCCGCAGCCTTGCTGTTCGGACGCACGTTAAAGCCGATCAGCGGCGCATTGGACGCGGCAGCAAGCAGCATATCCGATTCCGTGATACCGCCAACGCCAGCCAACAGAACGCGAACCTTGATCTCGTCTGTGGAGATATTGTTGAGCGCAGTGACAATTGCTTCGACCGAACCCTGCACATCGCCCTTGATGACGACAGGATATTCCTTCGCCCGCGTGGCGGACAAATTATCAAACAGGTTTTCAAGATTTGGCGTAACTTGCGCGGTGCGCACCTTCGTGGACTGTTCCTTGCGGTACAGGGCAACTTCGCGGGCACGCGCTTCGTTTTCTACAACGGTCAGAACGTCACCAGCAGATGGCACACCCGTCAGGCCGAGCACTTCGACCGGCGTTGCCGGGCCCGCTTCGGGCACCTGTTGGCCCTTGTCATTAATCAGCGCGCGGACCTTGCCGCTTTCTGCGCCAACAACGAAGATATCGCCACGCTTCAACGTGCCGCGCTTTACCAGCACGGTCGCAACCGCGCCGCGGCCCTTATCAAGCTGTGCCTCAACCACAACGGCTTCCGCCGCGCGATCAGGATTGGACTTGAGTTCCATCACTTCGGCCTGAAGTGCCAACTTGTCGAGCAGATCGTCCAAGCCGGTTTTCTTGAGCGCGGAGACTTCCACGTCCTGAACATCGCCACCCATCGCTTCGACAACGACTTCATGTTCAAGCAGACGTTCACGCACCTTCTGTGGGTTTGCGCCTTCCTTGTCGATCTTGTTGATCGCAACAATCATCGGCACATTGGCAGCCTTGGCATGCTTAATGGCTTCGATCGTCTGCGGCATAAGGCCGTCGTCGGCTGCAACCACCAGAATGACGATATCGGTAACCGAAGCACCACGCTGGCGCATTTGCGTGAACGCTTCATGGCCCGGAGTATCGAGGAAGGTGATGAGCGAGCCATCCTTTGTCTTCACCTGATAGGCACCGATGTGCTGCGTAATACCGCCAGCTTCACCCGAAACGACATTTGCGCCGCGCAAGGCGTCAAGCAGCGATGTCTTACCATGGTCGACATGGCCCATGACCGTCACGACAGGCGGACGCGCCTTCAACGTTTCTGGGGCATCAACATCTTCGTCATGAACGATGTCAACGTCAGCGTCAGAAACGCGGGTGATGTTGTGGCCAAACTCTTCAACCAACAATTCCGCCGTATCTTGGTCGATGGTCTCGTTGATGGTGACGGGCATGCCCATTTTGAACAGCGCCTTGACTAGGTCACTGCCCTTTTCAGCCATACGGTTGGCCAGTTCCTGAACGGTAATTGTTTCAGGGACAACGACGTCACGGGTCTGCTTGACCTGTGCCTGACGGCTGCCACCGCCATGCAAACGCTTTTCTTTTTCACGCGCACGCTTCAGCGCAGCGAGTGAACGCGCACGGGCGCCATCATCGCCCTCAAGCGCGCGGGTGACGGTGAGCTTGCCCGACTGGCGGCGATCATCCGCTGCACCGCGCGTTGGGCGATGCGGAGCTTTCTTGACCTCTTCACGCTCGCGGTCAGGACGCTTAGGCGCTTCAACGGGTGTGAAGCGACGCGGCGCAGGTGCTGCGGCGTCCTGGCTGGCTTCTTCAGCTACAGGTTCAGATGTCTCAGGCTCGGCAGGCGCTGCTGCAGCTGGCGGCGGCGGCGGAGCCGCGGCTTCCTCACGATTGGCTTGCGCACGCTGGCGCTCTTCTTCGGCGCGCTGTGCACGCTGCTCGGCTTCACGGCGGCTGCTTTCTTCCAGCATGGCCAAACGTGCTTCTTCGGCTTCGCGAAGCAGCTTTGCCTGACGTTCCTGACGGCTCAGCATGTCATTGCCAGTTGGACGCGGTGCTGGTGCAGCCGGGGCCGGCGCAGCGGGTGGTGGCGGAGGTGGTGGTAGCGCGGCTACTTCAGCCTCAGGCGCATAACCGGGCTTACCGACAAGCTTCTTGCGCTTAACCTCGACAACAACTTTGTTTGTCCGGCCATGGCTAAAGGTCTGTTTGACTTCACCAGACTCGAGCGAGCGGCTCAAAGTGAGCGGCTTGCGCGTTAATGTCGGTTTATTGTTGGTATCATCACTCATCGAAACAGAACCCGTCCTTACTCAGTCAATTGCGGAGACGTCAGAAATATGGCCCCGCACGTCCGCAACCGAAGCTGCGGAATCGAGGGGCGCATTACTGCATCCTTTGAAATTTAGCCAGCGCCCAAGATGATGCATCACCCTATCTGCCGCTTTTTGGTCAATCAGTGCGACATGAACGGCATTTGACCGTCCAAGCGCTCCAGACAATGCGTGACGGTCGACGGGCAGTCTTAAACCACCCTTGCCCGTCCCTTCGGCATCTTCACCAACGCGCCAAGCCTGGTCGCGCTTGCCACTGCCGTCGGCGCTGGCATCGGAAGCATGCAAAAGCAAACGGACCTGCCCGCTGCGTGATGCAGAATCGATCTTCTCAGCACCCAAGATAAGGTGCCCTGCCCGCGCTTCCAACCCAAGCCGGTCGAGAAAAGCCTTTTCAAGCCCGCGATCAATGCGGCCGCTCAAATCATCAATGATGTCAATCTTGTCGGTTTTGAAGGCGCGGCGCAGCAAGCCGGCAAGTTTGCCCTTTTCCTGCGCCTTTCTCAGCTCCGCGCCGGATACGCCAATCCACGCGCCACGGCCGGGGGCCTTGGCGAACAAATCAGGCGCGATGCTTCCATCGGGGCCGAGGGCAAGCCGGATGAGCTGGGCACGAGTCCCATGCTCACCTGACAATATGCACTTCCTTATTGGGGAGTGTCGGTTCTCATTGGGAGTCGTCCGCTGCAACCGCGTCCTCCTCTATGATATCCGAAGCTGGCGCGCTGTCTTCGTCGTCGAACCAGTGTGCGCGTGCGGCCATGATGATTTCATTGCCCTGTTCTTCGGACAATCCAAACACCGCCAAGACGCCAGCCTTATCTTCCGTACGATTGCGGCGCATTTCGCGATCGCTACGTTCGTTGCGGCGTGGCTCACGTGCCTTTTGGATCAGTTCGTCGGTCGCCAAGTCAGCGAGATCATCAAGTGTCTTGATGCCGGCCTTACCTAGTACAACAAGCATCGCTTCTGTCAGAATGGGAAGTTCCGCAAGTGCGTCTTCAACACCCAATTCGCGGCGTTCGGTCCGGTTGCCTTCCTCACGGCGATCAAGCGCTTCTTGTGCGCGGCTCTGAAGCTCTTCCACCAGACCTTCGTCAAAGCCTTCGATGGCAGCGATTTCAGACGGATCGACATAAGCGACTTCTTCAAGTTCGCTAAAGCCTTCAGCCACCAGAAGCTGCGCCAAGGTTTCGTCCACATCCAGCTCTTGCTGGAACATTTCCGAACGCTCAACGAATTCCTTCTGACGCTTTTCGCTCGATTCCGCTTCGGTCATGATGTCGATACCACGGCCGGTCAGCTGCGAAGCCAAACGGACGTTCTGGCCACGACGACCAATGGCAAGGCTCAACTGATCGTCAGGAACGACAACTTCGATGCGGCCTTCTTCTTCGTCGATGACAACGCGGCTTACGGTCGCAGGCTGAAGTGCGTTGACGATGAACGTCGCTGTATCTTCCGACCATGGAATGATGTCGATTTTCTCGCCCTGCATTTCCTGAACGACGGCCTGAACGCGGCTGCCCTTCATACCGACGCATGCGCCGACGGGATCGATGCTGCTATCGTGGCTGATAACACCAATTTTGGCGCGGCTGCCGGGGTCACGCGCGGCGGCCTTGATTTCGATGACGCCGTCGTAAATTTCAGGCACTTCCTGCGCAAACAGCTTCTTCATGAAGTCAGGATGCGCACGGCTCAACAGGATCTGCGGGCCACGATTTTCGCGCTGCACCTTCATGATCAGCGCCCGGACGCGGTCGCCACCACGAACAACTTCGCGCGGGATTTGCTGGTCGCGGCGAATAACGCCTTCTGCGCGGCCAAGGTCCACAACGACATGGCCGAATTCAACGGACTTCACGACGCCCGTGATGATTTCGCCGGTGCGGTCCTTAAACTCTTCAAACTGGCGCTCGCGCTCTGCATCGCGCACCTTTTGGAAGATAACCTGCTTTGCGGACTGCGCATCGATACGGCCCAGATCAACAGCTGGCAGCGGATCGACAATGAAGTCGCCAACAACGGCGCCCTTTTGCAACTTGTCCGCCTGCTTCAGGTCAACTTGTTTGAAGTAATCTTCGACTTCTTCAACAACTTCCACAACGCGCCACAGGCGAAGATCACCAGTCTGCGTATCAAGTTTCGCGCGAATGTCATTTTCTGCGCCATAACGTGCACGGGCAGCGCGCTGGATGGCTTCTTCCAACGCCTCAATGACAATAGCCTTGTCGATCATCTTTTCGGCAGCAACCGCATTGGCAATTGCAAGCAATTCAGCCTTGTTCGCGGCAATCGTGTTAGCCATGTTCTTACTCTTCCTGTGCTTCGTCGTGAATGGGGTCTGCCTCAACTTCGTCAGCCCCATCGCTGTTGATGGGGGCAGTCGACGCAATAAGGCGGTCTGTCAAGAGCAGCTTGGCGCTGCCCATATTGGAAAAGGCGAATGTCAGTCGTCCGGATTTGCGGTCATCGACATGAACATTGTCACCGTCGACGCCAACAATATCGCCACGGATATTCTTGCGGCCGTCCATTGGCTCAGCCAACTCAACCTTAACCTCATGGCCCGCCCAATCGGTAAAATCGGCAAGGCGGGTCAATGGCCGGTCGATGCCGGGCGAGCTAACCTCAAGCCTGTACGCTTCGACAATTGGGTCAAGCTCGTCAAATTTGTCGGATATACGGTGCGACAACGCCGCACAGTCGTCGATGCCAAGCTGCCGCGTATCGGGGCGCTCGGCCATCACCTGCAAAGTTGGCTCGTCGCTGCCCTGCCCGCCGGTTTCAAACCACGCGACACGCACCAGCGCAAAGCCGAGCGCTTCTGCTTCGGGTGCAATCAACGCAGTCAGTGTATTCAGGTCAGGCAAATTCAGTCTTTCTTATACGACATGCAAAGCTTCTGGCTGCCAGCACCTAGTGGCGCTAGCCCTTCCAAGTTCTCACAATGTAAGGATGACAGCCGTATAGCGCCGAACTCTCTTATATGCAAGCCTCTTGCATATACCCCGGTCAGTACCCAACTGCGATAAGCCGATATTTGAGGAGCACTTATACATGTCGAAATTATCATTCCTAATTGGCGCGTCTTTTTTGGCAGCAGCCTGCCAGCCATCCGTGAGCGATGCAGCGCCCACCGATAATGCATCGCAACCGTTCGATGTCACGGTGATGGCGGACTTTGAAGAGCCTTGGGCGATGACGTTCGTTCCCGGCACGCCATATGCGCTGGTGACGGAGAAGAAGGGCAAGCTGAAGCTTTGGAAAAAGGACGGCGCCGCTGTCGACGTCACGGGCGTCCCCGCAGTCGCCTATGGCGGACAAGGCGGCTTGGGTGATGTCATACTCCACCCCGACTTTGCGAATAACAAGTTCGTTTACATCAGCTTTGCTGAAGCAGGCGAAGGCGGGTTTGGCGCCGCTGTCGCGCGCGGCAAGCTCGATCTTTCAGGTAACACGCCGACATTGTCCGACGTTCAGGTCATCTGGCGTCAGGAGCCAAAGGTTTCGGGCCAAGGCCACTTCGGACACCGTTTGGCATTTGGACCTGACGGGATGCTGTACATCAGCAGCGGTGACCGCCAGAAATTCGACCCTGCCCAAGATCTCAACCAGAATCTAGGCAAAATCGTCCGTCTGACCGATGGCGGCATGGTACCATCGGACAATCCCTTTTACGACCAAGGCCGCGTGAAGTCGCAAATCTGGTCCTATGGCCACCGCAATCCGCTAGGCATCGCCTTTGATGCGCAGGGGCGTTTGTGGAACCAGGAAATGGGGCCTGCAGGGGGCGACGAGCTGAACCTTGTCAAGAAGGCCGCCAATTATGGCTATCCCACCGTGTCCAACGGCGATCATTATGACGGCCGCAACATCCCCGACCACGCGGCAGGCGATGGTTTTGAAGCACCGAAGCTATTCTGGAACCCTGCGATTTCACCCGGCGGCCTGATGATTTATTCGGGCAATATGTTCAAGGATTGGAAGGGCAGCGCATTTATAGGCGGCCTTGGCGCAAAAGCGTTGGTCCGCGTAAAATTGGACGGTGAAAACGCAACCAAGGCTGACCAATGGAATATGGGCGCCCGCATTCGTGAAGTCGAACAGGGTCCAGACGGCGCAATCTGGCTGCTGGAAGACGAGCGCGCCGGATCGCAGGGCCGCCTGCTGAAGCTTACGCCAAAGAAGTAAAACGTGCGGCGGCGCTTAAGGCGCCGCCGCTACTGTTCCTGTTAAGTCCGCAAGAAACGCGCGAACGCGCTTCGCATTCATACCCAGATCGCTGACCCCAACCCGGCTGACCGATCGCATATCAACAATGCTGCCCTCGCCGGTTTCTGATGGACGAACGCGCAGCACCACATCATCCTTAAACTGAAAGAACGCGCTGGTCTCGGTAGCCTCAAAGCGCCCTTCTTCAGGCAAGGACACTGCCACCTCCCAACCACGCGCTTTGGCGAGGCGTTCTGCCTTGGCGATGACCATGGGAACCGGTTCATTGCTGCGTACCGAGCGAATATCGCCATAAGCTTTTTGATGCACAACCGCCCAACGTTGCAGCGGCGTGAGGCCCCTCATATCTGCATCATCCGCGCCAGGAATATTGTCGAGGTTGTCAGCGCGCAAGGTTAAGGTCTGAAATGCCGGCGGGTCTGCCAAATCCGTTGAGACATCGTGGATCGCAGGGACGGTCAACGCCGCCATCAAAAACGTTCCCACCCAGGCAACATATGCAAGCGCAACACCCATACCGACCCATCGACGCGCACGCGGCGGCGGGTTGACAGCTTTACGCACGCGCCAGCCTTGCACTGCGCCGATCAATATGGCGCCAAGACCCAGCAAAAATGCGCCCGCGACGCCCTTTAATCCGGACGTATATTCCCAAAATCCCCAACCGGTTCCAACGGCAGAGACAAGCCCCCAAAAGAGCGCGCCAACGCCAGCGGCTAAGACAATATAGCCCCAATAGTCGGTCTTCTGTAGAACAGGCTCGCCCTGTTGCGGGGACGCCGAAAACGCTTGCGCATTATTGGTATCCTGAGGAATGTCTTGATCGTTCACCATATTCTCTCCTGCGCAGCATTGGCAACTCGTTCAGGCTAAACGATGTTCCTGCCAAACGCAATTTGCCAAGTTGATATGTTAAGATCATCGATAATCGAATGGACAAATGCTGGCTGCAATGACAGGGGCCGCATATGTTTCGTCCAACATCCCTCTCGCGCGATTAATCATGCACGCAACGGCACTCTCAAACCTTGCCGATGGCGTTGTAGACGCGTTGCTGGATGATGCCTTTGGCCTCGACCGCCATCAACGCACCGCTTATCTGCTGCGCAAGGGGATGCGGGCGATTGGCCATTTGTCGCTCGGTATCTTGGACGGCGACGAACTTGTCGGAAGCATTCAATGTTGGCCAACACGCATCAGCGACGCCGCATTGATATTGGTCGGCCCGGTCGCGGTAGCCAGTCACCGTCAGAATGCGGGCATTGGGACACGGCTGATGCAGCTCATGCTCGACGCAATGCAGCCGGACGATGCACCGATGGTGATGATTGGCGACCCTGAATATTATGGGCGATTTGGATTTAGCGCTGAAGGCACATCGGGTTGGACTTTGCCGGGCCCATGGGAACCGCGCCGACTGTTGCTGCGCAACCCGGCAATGCTGGCCTTGCCGGAACATGGCGCGCTCGGTCCAGCCGACTAAGCTTTGACGACCGTCCGCTTTAGCCGTATCGCCAGTCTATGCCTTACGAAGCCCCTGATCTCGCGAACCTGAGCCTTTCGGACATTGCCGAGCTTGTGGCGGCACGAAAACTGCCACCGGTCGAAAGCTGGACGCCTGAACAAACAGGCGACAGCGAAATGCGTATCGCTGCCGATGGAAAATGGTATCATCAGGGCGGCGAGATTAAGCGTCCTGCAATGGTCCGCGCTTTTTCGAGCTTGTTGTTATGCGACGCCGATGGAAAGCACTGGCTTGTCACGCCACAACAAAAGCTGTCCATTGCGGTCGATGATGCGCCGTTCATCGCGGTTGAACTGCAAAGCGAAGGTGAAGGCAAAGATCGCACTCTCGCGTTCCGATTGAACAGCGACGATCTGGTCTTTGCAGATGCCGACCACACCATCGAAATGCGCAATGGCCTGCCCTATTTGCATGTGCGCGGCGGACTTTGGGCAAAGCTCGCACGGCCAGTCTACTACGAACTTGCCAACCTTGCGCTCGCCGAGGACCCCGAAGGCGTCACCATCTCCAGCAAAGGTGCGCAATTCAGCTTGATGGCGCCTGCATGAGTTGGCGACACCGGATACATCAGGCGCTGGACTCCGCGCTGGATATCGAGATTGAGGATGAGCGCTACTTGGGTGACACGGTTCAACATCGTGCCGCTGCCGTCCTTATCCCGATAACCGACCGCGCCGAACCGGGTGTTATCCTCACCCAGCGCCCCACATGGCTGCGCAGCCATGCCGGCCAAGTCGCATTTCCCGGCGGCAAGGTGGACGATACCGACGAAAGTTCGATCTTTGCGGCACTGCGCGAAGCAGAAGAAGAGTTGAACATACCGCCAGCCCGCGTCGAGGTAATCGGCGTGGCCGACACTTATTATTCAGGCAGCGGATACAGCATTGCCCCAGTTGTTGGTATCATCCCGCCTGACCTTGAGCTTCAGCCCAACCCGCAAGAGGTGGAAGACTGGTTTGAAGTCCCGCTTGCGTTTCTGCTTGATCCTGCCAATTCCATCAAGAAAGAGACCAACTGGAATGGGCAGCAGCGTAGCTATTACGACATGCAATGGGGCGAACGGCGGATATGGGGCGTAACGGCGGGAATAATCGCCAATCTGGTGCGGCGGCTGGCATGATTGCGGCACAGCTTCCTCACGCCGAATGGCAACAGGCCGCGGGCTTAAAAAAGGTGCTGGCGCTGCTGGCAGATTCTTATGGTGGCCCCCGATATGTTGGCGGCGCCGTGCGCGACACATTATTGGGGCTACCCGTTTCGGACGTTGATATTGCCACCGCATTGTTACCCGAAACGGTTATGGACCGATTGGAAGCTGGCGGCGTCAAAGCCGTTCCGACGGGGCTAGACCATGGCACGATCACTGCGGTCGTAGACGGCAAAAATTATGAAATCACCACATTACGCAGGGATGTCTCCACCGATGGTCGGCGCGCGACGGTGGCTTTCGCCACCGATTGGCGGGAAGATGCCGCACGGCGGGATTTCACGATCAACGCGCTCTATGCTGATCCACAAACAGGAGAAGTTTTCGATTATTTCGGTGGCCTAACCGATCTCGAAAACGGCTGCCTGCGCTTCATCGGCGACGCGACGCAGCGGATCGCCGAGGATTTCCTGCGGATATTGCGGTATTTCCGTTTTCTTGCTCGATTTGGCAGCGGTCCGGTGGATGCAGACGCAATTACCGCCTGCGCGCAAGGTGCGCATGGGCTGACGGCGTTGTCCCGCGAGCGCATTGCGCAGGAACTCGCCCGGTTGTTGTCGCTCAAAAACCCAGCCGCGTCTGTCGGTCTCATGATCGACAATGGCATTTTCGCACCGTTTCTTCCCGAACTTTGCAATGACGCCAGCGAGCGATTTCAGCGGCTTGTGGAACGAGAGCAGTTGCTCAATCAACCGCTCTCGCTCCCTGCCCGGCTGCTCAGCATATTGGTGACGGACCCCGTCGCGGTCGACAAAGTGGCAGCACGGCTGAAGCTGTCGAACAAAATGCGGGAGAATCTCGCCAACCGGTTGAACGCTGGCGCGCCGACCGAGAGCAACATCCGTGCCATCGCTTATCGTTTTGATAATGACACCGCGAGCGATGTCGCCATGTTGTTTGCCGACGACAATGCCCTGCCGCAATGTCTGGCGCGCTTGGACAATTGGGATAGCCCCATCATGCACATAAAAGGCGGCGATCTTATCAAAATGGGATTGCCCGCAGGTCCGCTCGTGGCAAAAACCTTGCAAGAGCTGGAAGCCAACTGGGTTGCCGAAGATTTCCCGGTTTCGGACCGCCAGTCCGAATTGGCGCTTCAGCTTGTTGAGGCCGCCATGTCAGCGGCCAAAAAGGCATAAGCCGCATCTTCGGGCAAAGGGCGCGCAAAATAAAAGCCCTGCCCAACGGAACAGCAAAAGCGGCGTCCACCTGCTCTTCAAAACCGATGCGGCTGCAAAATCCGGTCAGGCTATCGCTCAGCATTACGCGGCGTTAAGCATAGCGATTGTAAAAGATGTTCACCCCGTGCGTGGTTAATTTACATTAAACCTAATCGAAGCGGTTATTCCTTGGGAAACCTTGCGGCGGAAGTCGACCCGCTGCGCCGCGCGCCACACGCCACAAGGACATGTCATTTTCCGTGCGCATCCGGCCACTATCGCCGCCCATCGCCCAGCTGAGCCCTTCGCTCATCTTAAAGCAGACGGCATCTGCAAGGCCGCCATCCTTATAACGCTGCAAGGTAACGCCCTGCCCCTTGGCCATTTCGGGGATTTCACTGAGCGGGAAGACCACCAATTTGCGGTTGTCACCCACTACGGCAACATATTGGTCCTTCAACCTCGCTTCGTCCGTGGCCTCTGTCGGAGCAAGGCGAACCACAGACAGCTTCGTTCCCGGTTTCAACGTGACGACGCCGCGTCCTTTGCGGGTTTCGGCGATAATGTCGCTCATCCGCGCGATAAAGCCCTTGCCCGTTGAAGCAGCCAGCAACATCCGCCCGTCTGCGACTGCAGGGAACGCCGCAACGATATCATTCCCGGCTTCGATGTCGATCATTGTGCCAACAGGTTCCCCGAAACCGCGGGCACCGGGCAACTTGTCAGCACCCAAGGTGTAAAAACGGCCATTCGCTGTTGCGATCAGGATCTTGTCGGTCGTCTGCGTATGGAATGCAAAGGCGGGGCCATCCCCTTCCTTAAACTTGAAATCGGCGCGCGCAGACAAATCCGCATGCCCCTTCATGGCTTTAATCCAGCCACGTTTTGACATGATAACCGTGACGGGTTCGCGTTCGACAAATGCCTCGAGCGAAATCTCGCGCGCTTGCCCTGCTTCTTCCAAGCTTGTGCGGCGCCGGCCAAGTTCGGTATCTTCACCGTAATTTTTGCGCAGCGCAGTCAGATCTTTTTTCAAACGCGTCTTCTGCCGCGCGGGGCTTTCGATGAGCTTCACCAGCTCTTCGCGCTCAGCTTCCAAGCCCTCAAGCTCGCGCCGAAGCTCCATTTCTTCCAATCGGCGGAGCGAACGCAAACGCATGTTGAGGATCGCTTCAGCCTGCCGGTCATTCAGCTGGAACTCGGCCATCATAACGGGCTTTGGTTCATCTTCGTTACGGATGATTTCAATGATGCGATCAAGGTTCAAGAACGCAATGATATAACCCTGAAGCAATTCAAGGCGGCTATCGATCTTTTCCAGCCGATGCTGCGATTTGCGGACCAACACTTCGATCTGGTGTGTCAACCAACGCAGCAAAACTTCGCCCAAGCCCATGACCTTTGGGGTCCGGTCGGCATCGAGCACGTTCATGTTCAACGAAAAGCGTGTTTCAAGATCCGTAAGGCGGAACAAAGCGTTTTTCAGATCTTCGGGATCGACATTGCGGCTTTTGGGCACAAGCACGATACGAACGCGTTCGTCACTTTCGTCGCGAATGTCGTCCAATATGGGCAGCTTTTTATCGGCAATCAGTTGCGCGATTTGCTCGATCAGCTTGCCTTTTTGCACCTGATACGGAATTTCCGACACAACAAGCTGCCACGTGCCACCGGGCAGTTTTTCAACGCCTGTGGGTTCCCAGCTTTTCTCGCTGTCCTGCCATCCGTTTGAAAAACGCGCGCGCACGCGCATAGCACCGCGGCCACTCGCATAGGCTGCACTTATGACCGCTGGGCTGTCTACGAGCACGCCGCCCGTTGCAAAATCGGGCCCCTTGACGATTTCCATCAACTGTTCGTGACGTGCCTGTGGCTCATCAATGAGCAGCATGGAAGCATCGATAATCTCGGCCGCGTTATGCGACGGAATGCTGGTCGCCATGCCGACGGCGATGCCGCTTGCACCATTTGCCAACAAATTGGGGAACAGACCGGGCATAACCTCGGGCTCTTCGTCTTCACCATTGTAGGTTGGGCGAAAGTCCGTTGCGTTCTCATCAAGCCCGTTCATGAGCTCAATGGCCGTGCGCGTCAGACGTGCTTCGGTATATCGATACGCCGCCGCATTATCGCCGTCGATGTTGCCAAAGTTGCCCTGCCCGTCAACCAGCGGATACCGCAGCGAAAAAGTCTGCGCGAGCCGGACCATT
>JAJTEF010000019.1 GCA_021300355.1 Sphingomonadaceae bacterium
TGTTATCAGCGCAACACTTCTTTTCGGTGTTCCAACGCAGGCGCAAGCTGCAAGCAACGGCGCATATTACAAAATCGAATTGGCGCAGCCAGCCGCATCGAAGCAAGAATTGCTGCGTAGCGTAGTTGTAAAGTGCGAAGGCACTGCATGCCGCGCGCCAATGGCTTCGACTGCCGCAAAGAATATGTGTGTCAGTGTCGCCCGCAAATTGGGTTCAGTTTCTGCTTTCACCGCTGGTGATCGCGTCTTTACCGCTGACGAACTCGCCGCCTGTAACGCTGGCGCTTAATCGGCAAACCGCGCAATAAGCACATTCGGCTCTTCTATCCTCCCAACTAACCCGCGCCAATTTTATTGACGCTTTGAGCCGAGACAACTGCACCGGAATATGGCCATACGCGCGACGTCGCGGACGCCATATTCCGGTGCATTTTTTGTTAAAGCAGGCGTTCTCACATGCGCCATGCACAAGCAGCCAGCGCATAATTTGTTGTTAAATCGACTATGTTTTTAAGTTTCTTGTTGCAACGCAGCGCAAAAGCCACATCTTGGAGCCTATGATGCGGCAATATGAATTGGTTGAACGGGTGCGGGCCTATATCCCGGATGTCGATGAGGATCGCCTCAACCGAGCCTATGTCTTTACGGTTCAGATGCATGGTGCGCAGAAACGGGCATCAGGCGACCCGTATTTCAGCCATCCGGTCGAAGTCGCAGGGCTCATGACGGACCTCAAAATGGATGAGGACACGATCATCACCGCGCTGCTCCACGACACGGTGGAAGACACGCTCACCTCAATCGAAGATGTCGAACGCCGCTTCGGTTCCGAAGTCGCCCGCTTGGTCGACGGCGTTACCAAGCTTTCGAAAATCGAGGCGCAAACCGAAAACGAACGCGCTGCCGAAAATTTGCGCAAATTCCTGCTCGCCATTTCCGATGATATCCGCGTTCTTTTGGTCAAGCTTGCGGATCGCCTGCACAATATGCGGACGCTGCATTTCATCAAAAGCCCCGAAAAACGTCGTCGCATCGCCAAGGAAACGATGGATATCTATGCCCCGCTGGCGGAGCGGATTGGCATGTATGAATATATGCGCGAAATGCAGTTGCTCGCTTTCGAACAGCTGGAACCCGAAGCATATCAGACGATTACGGGTCGTCTGAAACAAATCCGCGAAAAGGCCGATGTTGAAATCGACCAGATTAACCAGACCATCGCTTGGGAAATGGAGCAGGCCGGGCTGAAAATCAAAATCTCCGGCCGTGAAAAGCATCCTTATTCCATCTGGAAAAAGATGCAGGAACGCCATGTTGCGTTTGAGCAGCTGACGGATATCAACGCCTTTCGCGTGATAACCGAGACCACCGAAGACTGCTATCGCGCTTTGGGTGTGCTGCATCGTCGCTGGCAGATGGTGCCGGGGCGGTTCAAGGATTTCGTCTCAACGCCAAAGCGAAATGGCTACAAATCGCTGCACACGACAATCATGTTCGCCAAAAACATGCGCGTCGAAGTGCAAATCCGCAGCGCGGAAATGCACCGAAGCTCGGAACATGGCTTCGCCGCGCACTGGGCCTACAAGCAAGCGGATAAGCCCGATGGGCAGGCTGCGTGGTTACGCGATCTCATCGAAATTCTTGAAACCAGCCAAGATGCCGAGGACATCCTCGAAAACACCCGCATGGCGATGTATCAGGACCGGATATTTGCCTTCACCCCAAAGGGCGCGCTGCATCAGCTGCCCAAGGGTTCAACGGTCGTTGATTTTGCGTATGCCGTGCATACCGATCTTGGCGACAAGACCGTTGGCGCAAAAGTGAATGGGCGCCATGTCCCGTTGCGTGCGCAATTGAACAATGGCGATATGGTCGAAATCCTGAAATCCAAGGCGCAGGAACCGCAGCAGACTTGGCTTAACTTCGTCACGACAGGTAAGGCGCGCGCCGCCATCCGTCGGCATGTACGGCACCGCGAACGCGATGAGCTGGTCGCGATTGGCCGCAAGCTTTATGAAGAAGTCGCTGCGCGTATGCCGGGCAAAATCGGCAAGAAAGCCTTAACGGCCGCGGTGAACCGGCTGAAGCTTGAGGATGAGGAAGAGCTGATGCATCGCATCGGCCTTGGCAAGATTAATGACCACGCCCTGATGGAGGCACTGGTACCTGGCTTTGACGCGGATGGCATCGCGCTTGATTTTCCAAATCAAGAACGCGCCATCTCCATACGCGGACTTACGCCGGGCGTCGGTTACCACCTCGGTGAATGCTGTCACCCCATTCCGGGTGACCGGATCGTGGGGCTGAGGTTGCTGGGCCAACCGGTTGAGGTGCATACGATCGAATGTGACCGTCTCGCTAACGGAGCCGACGCCGATTGGGTCGACTTGAGTTGGGGGCAGGGTAGCGATGGCGCTTCGGCGCGATTGCGCACGATCATCCACAATCGTCCCGGCACGCTGGGTGAAATTGCCGGCATTTTTGGCTATCACAAGGCGAACATCATCAATTTGCGTTTAACTGCGCGCGACGCCGAGTTTCACACCTTTGAAATAGATTTGGAGGTGCATGATTTGCAGCACCTTATGCGGATAATATCCGCGCTTCGTGCGTCCGAGGCGGTGGCGACGGCAGACCGCGTCTACGACTAAATTCAGTCGCCAATTTCGTCCCCGGGTTCAGCATAGACAAACCGTTTGGCCAGTTCAAAACTGTGTCCAGCGCGCAAAAAGGCATTGAGTTGCTTATTGCGTTTCTCTGGCGTTGCAGCTTCTTGGGCAAATGGACCGATACGTTTGCGCCGCGCAAAATTTTCTGCGGCGCTCAATACGCTTTCTTCCATATGCGCTTTTGCCGGGATGGCATCCGCATCGCCAATACCGCTCGCGCGCAAATCCTCGTTTAAACGCCGTTCGCCATAGCCACGGCGCACAAATGACCGGCTTCGTGCTTCAGCAAATTGGGCGTCATTAATATAGCCGAGTGCGGCAAATTGTTCGACCAGCATTGCGATGTCCGCGCTGCGTTCCCCGTCCCAGCCCCGTTCGCGAATTTTGCGGTTTAAATAGGTCCCGAGTTTGGCCTGTGTGGTCGCGTATTTGCCAACATAATGCAGCGCAAGCTGTCTCAGTCTCTCGCCATTTAACGGCGGAGCGGGTTTTTTGGCGGCACGTGGGCTGTTCACGCCCTATTCTTGCCACAGTCGGGTCGAAATTTGAACTGGTATCGACGCGTAATGGCGTAGGCTAACAATAAATTTATCGGGCTCCGCCCTTTTGCTATGGGAAAATTTATGAGCGAACGCGCATCCACGCCAACGCAGGACAGTTTGCCACGTCGTTTTTCTGACTTTGCGACCTTAGGTGAGGCATTGGATTATGCCGCTCAAGGGCAGCGTGGGCTCAATTTCCACGACATGCGCGGGCAATTGGCGCGTCCTTATCCCTATAGCGAAATGCGCGAAGACGCGCTGAACATGGCCTATCGCTTGATCAGCCATGGTGTCCGCAAAGATGACCGCATTGCCTTGGTCGCGGAGACCAGTCCCGATTTTGCGGCCCTGTTCTTTGGCTGCGTATATGCGGGCGCATGGCCAGTGCCCCTGCCGTTGCCAACGTCATTTGGCGGTAAAGAAAGCTATGTGGACCAGCTGTCCGTGCAGTTGAAAAGCTGTGACCCCAAGATACTGTTCTTTCCAGCCGAACTCGCCGACATGGCCAATGATGCGGCACGCGCATGCAATGTTGAAGGCATTGATTGGGAAAGCTTCAGCGATCGCGTCGCGTCAAAGTCCGATCTTCCTTCGGCGCAGACCGACGAAATCTGCTATTTGCAATATTCCAGCGGCTCGACCCGTTTCCCGCATGGCGTGGCGGTTACGCACAATGCCCTGCTCAACAACCTGTCGGCACATTCGCATGGCATGGAATTGACGGCAAATGATCGCTGCGTGTCGTGGTTGCCCTGGTATCATGATATGGGCCTCGTCGGTTGTTTCCTGTCGCCCGTCGCAAACCAAGTTTCGACGGATTACATGAAAACCGAAGATTTCGCGCGTCGCCCGTTGGCGTGGCTTGATGTTATTAGTGCTGCGGATGGCACGGTCATCAGCTACTCGCCGACATTCGGCTATGATATCTGCGCACGGCGGGTTTCCAGCCAGACACAGGTCAATGATCGCTTCGACCTCGCAAAATGGCGGCTTGCGGGCAATGGTGCCGATATGATCCGGCCCGACGTGATGCAGGCTTTTGTCGATGCATTTGGCGATGCGGGTTTCAAGGCGTCGTCTTTCCTCCCAAGCTATGGCTTGGCCGAAACAACGCTGGCGGTGTCCATCATGCCACCGGGCGAAGGTATTCAAGTTGAACTTGTCGAAGAGACAGAACTAACGGGCCATCCCGGTGCGCCGGATCGCCCCATCCGTTATCGCGCAATCGTTAACTGCGGCCGCGCTGTAAAAGACATGACCATCGAAATCCGCGACGAAAACCGCAAGCCACTTGCGGATAAGACGATCGGTAAAGTGTGGTGCACAGGGCCTTCGTTGATGAAGGAATATTTCCGCGACCAGGAATCGACAGACGCTTGTCTTGTCGACGGTTGGCTGGATACGGGCGACATGGGTTATCTGTCGAACGGCTACATTTATATTGTGGGCCGCGCCAAAGACATGATCATCATCAATGGTAAAAACCATTGGCCACAGGATATTGAATGGGCGGTAGAACAACTGCCCGGATTTAAAGCTGGCGATATCGCGGCTTTCTCCGTGACGACGCCGGGCGGTGAGGAAACACCCGCTGTGCTGGTCCAGTGCCGCACCACCGATGAAGCCGAGCGGGCAAAGCTGCGTGAGCAGATCCGCGACAAGGTTCGGTCGGTGACGGGAATGAACTGTGTCGTCGAATTGGTTCCACCGCGGACATTGCCGCGGACCAGCTCAGGCAAAATGAGCCGGGCGAAAGCGCGCAATCTGTATCTGTCCGGCGAAATTCAGCCCTACGCAATCGCGGCTTAAGCGCCTGCAAACATCGAAACGATTGCGGGATAGCTGCGTCGGTCAATGGCCTTGCATTGTGTAAAGGGCCACAGTGTCAGGTGGCTTGAGGCGCTTTAAAGCAGCTCAAGCACCTTTTCTTGCGGTCGGCATAACCGAACACCTTTATCGGTTTCCACAAATGGGCGTTCGACCAGGATGGGGTGTTCAACCATATGATCCAATATGCGATCGGCAGAAGCGCCGTCTATAAGACCTAATTCTTCAGCTGGTGATCCGCGGGTGCGCAGTGCTTCGCGTGGCGTGAGGCCCGCATCTTCAAACAGTTGCTCAAGCTTTGCACGGGTGAAGGGTTGCTTGCGATATTCGATAATCTCGACCGTCACACCCGGGGCTTCTTGAAGGAGCGCGAGCGTGTTGCGCGACGTTCCGCAATCCGGGTTATGCCAGATGGTTGCGTTCATGATGATGGTCGTCCCTGATAATGCCGTTTGCGTCACAATGTACCTAAATCGGTGGCCCGCAAAAGCAAATGCGCTTTTTTCCATTTTTAAATTGCATGTGAGAACGATTCGCAATAGTGGCGAGGAAATCGAATTGCGAGTCATTTGCAATAAGCGTACAAAGGTCCAAAATGCTCCGTCTCTCCTCTTCCGTTTTCGCCTTTATTTCATTGGCAATAAGCGCGCCTTATGCGTTCGCCGAAGACGTGGCATTTGATGACGGGGCAAGTGATGACAGCCGGACCATCATTGTGACGGGTGTCAGCGACGGGTACCTTGCGTCCAATTCCATCACGGCCACAAAAACCGATACGCCGTTGATCGATATTCCGCAGACCATCAATGTCGTGACCCGCGAACAGTTGGATGATCAGGCGCATCACTCCTTGGCGGACATATTGCGTTATGTTCCGGGTACAACAGTGGGCCAAGGCGAGGGCAATCGCGACCAAATCACCCTGCGCGGGCAAAACACAACGGCGGACTTTTTCTTGGACGGCGTTCGCGACGATGTTCAATATTATCGCGGGCTATACAATATTGAGCGGGTCGAAATTCTGAAGGGGCCTTATGCGCTGATCTTTGGCCGCGGCGGCGGCGGCGGTATCATTAACCGGGTTCAGAAGGCTCCGTTGAGTGACGATTTCATTTACGCAGGACAAGCGAGCGTCAACAGTTTTGGCGCATATGACGTCTCGGCCGATTTGAACGCTCCGTTAAATGCATCCACCGCTGTGCGCATTAACGCGGTGTACGAAAGCCTGGACAGCCATCGCGATTTTGTTGGCGGCGAACGCTATGCTTGGAACCCCTATGTCGCGTTCAGGCTGAACGATGTTTGGAAGCTGGGCCTTTCGTACGAATATGTAAATGACGACCGAACGACGGATCGAGGCATCCCGTCGGTTGCGACGGGTGCGGGCCAACCCAATCGTCCGTTGGCTGGCGTCCGCAACCAGTTTTTTGGCGTCCCCGGGGTCAATCGCACGCGACTTGAGGCGCACATTGCCAAGCTGCGGCTAGACGGACAGTTGGCATCAAACCTCAATTTCAGCGGTACCATGCTCTATGGCGATTACGATAAAATCTATCTGAACGTCTTTGCAAATGGCGCGGCGACGGCACAAAATGGAACGGTTGCTCTTGCGGCCTATAGTGACCCCACCCAACGCGAAAATGTCATCGCCCAAGCAAATGTGGTCTGGGATATCGAAACAGGCGCGCTTGCGCACAAAATTCTCGTTGGCGCCGAATATGGCGACCAGCAATCGGCCAACCGTCGGCTTAATGGTACGCTTTCAAATGCGACATTGGGCCTTTCGAACCCGGTTTTCCCAACAGTAGCTTTCAACACATTGGCACGAGACAGCGTTTCTGATGTGAAGTTCTTCTCTGCTTATGTGCAGGACCAGATTAGCTTTGGCGAACATATCGATGTCGTTGCCGGGCTTCGGTACGACAGTTTTGATATCAGCGGTGCAGATTTGCTGCCGGCAATCGACCGGCCTTTTGCACGTAAGGATGAAAAGATCAGCCCGCGTCTTGGGCTGATTTTCAAACCGCAGGAAAGCATGTCGCTTTACGGCAGCTATAGCCAATCATTCCTGCCGCGGTCGGGTGACCAGTTTCTGGCGCTGACGGTGACACAGCAAAATCTGGCTCCGGAAAAATTCACCAACTTTGAAGTCGGTGCCAAATGGGATGTCCAGCCAAATTTAAACCTGACCCTTGCAGTGTTTCAGCTTGATCGCAGCAATGCGACGACGCCGGACCCCGCTAATCCGCTTTCCAGCATTAATATTGGCAAAACGCGGACCCAGGGGATTGAGCTGGCTGTGACAGGCCGCGTGACGTCGCAATGGCAAGTACATGGTGGCTACAGCTATCAGGACGCTGTTCTGGCGGACAACGATGCTGTGCGGCTTGCGCAAGTGCCAAAGCATCAGGCAAGCCTGTGGAACCGGTATGAATTATCTGACGCGTTTGCAGCAGGTGTCGGCATCATCCATCAGTCGAGCCAATATGCGGCAATCCGTACATCCGCGACGACAACCAAATTGCCTGCATTCACACGGGTCGATGCTGCTCTATATTATGATGTGAGCGACCGCTTGCAGCTTCAGCTGAATGTCGAAAATCTGTTCGACACCGCATATTATTCGGACGCGCACAACAATAACAACATCTCGACTGGCGCGCCAATCAATGCTCGTTTTACGGTTAGGGCGAAGTTTTAAGTGCTGGCTGTCGCAGCCGCATGAAGCTTGGCGTTGGTGACATAATGCGCAACGCCGATCCGCATTCCCATGACTGCGGCATCGTCGAGATCGCGGACAAATCGCGCTGGCGACCCTGCCCATAACTGCCGGGCTGCAATGCGTTTCCCTTGGGTGAGCATTGCCCCTGCCGCGAGCATGGCATCGCTTTCAATGACGGCACCGTTCATGACCGTTGACGACAGCCCAACAAACGCACGGTCGTGAAGGATGCAACCGTGCAGCATGACATTGTGCCCAACCAGCACGTCATCTCCGATAATGGTCGGAAAACCATCTTCGACGCCGGGCATTGGGCCGTCGCAATGCACGACACTGCCGTCTTGAATGTTGGTTCGGGCGCCAATCACAACACGATTCACTTCAGCACGGATGACACAATTGTACCAGATGCTGGCCTCGGGTCCGATGGTAACATCACCGACAATACGACAGCCCGGCGCAATGAATACGCTGTCGTGAATTTGCGGGGTCTTGCCATTGACAGTGACGATGCTGATGTCGGTACGGTTATTGATCATCGGATTTTCCATAGTGAAAGATGTGGCAAAACCGATGAATAATCATCGGTCCACGCATATGTGTCGCTGGATGCTTCAGCGCCGTTCATGATTTACCCGTTCAGCAAACGCGCGGCCAGTGCGGCGTGATATGTCAAAATGCCGGAGCAACCGGCGCGTTTGAATGCCATGAGCGTTTCCAGCACCAGCGCGTCGCGGTCACCAGCGCCGGCGGCAGCGGCGGCCTCAATCATCGCATATTCACCGGACACTTGGTACGCGAATACGGGCACATCGAATTGGTCGCGCACGCGGCGGACGATATCGAGATAGGGCAGGCCAGGCTTGACCATGACGCTGTCGGCACCTTCGGCAATGTCCATAGCGACTTCGCGCATGGCTTCATCGCTGTTCGCTGGATCCATCTGATACGTTTTCTTGTTACCTTTCAGCAGGCCGCTTGAGCCAATGGCGTCACGGAAAGGGCCGTAGAATGCGCTGGCATATTTTGCGGCGTAGGACATGATCTGGACGTTGGGATGGCCATTCATTTCGAGTGCCTTGCGAATGGCGCCAATGCGTCCGTCCATCATGTCGCTTGGCGCAATGATATCCGCGCCGGCATTGGCCTGATTTATCGCCTGATCGACAAGCACGGCAACCGTTTCGTCGTTCAGTACATAACCGGCATCATCGATTAAGCCGTCTTGTCCGTGCGACGTGTACGGGTCGAGCGCGACATCGGTCAAAATGCCGATTGCGTCGCCATGTGCCTTTTTGATGGCGCGGATGGCGCGGCACATCAGATTGTCGGGGTTGAGCGCCTCTTCACCGTCCTCGCTGCGCCGCTCTGGCTGCGTGTTGGGGAACAATGCGATGCAGGGAATGCCAAGATCGATGGCTTCAGCTGCGCGGACGACGATCTGGTCGACGGACCAGCGCGATACGCCGGGGAGCGACAAAATCGGTTCTTCGACAGCCTCTCCCTCGGTGACGAACAATGGCCAGATAAGATCTGCTGGCGAAAGCATGGTCTCACGGACCATGGCTCTGCTCCATTGGGTGGCGCGCGTACGGCGCAAACGGGTGTTCGGGAAAAAGGATGTGTTGCTCATGAACGACAGGTAGCGGTGTTATGCCGCATCCTCAATGGCTTATCCTTTGATCCGCGACCGGTCGACTTGAAGCGTCAGTCGGTCAATCTCACGCTTCGGTTCGTCCGTGCTTTTCGGTTGTGTGCGCAATGGTGCGAGCGCTGCACCGGCCTTGACCGATTTCAGGCGCTGAAGCGTACCTTTAAAGCGCGCGAGGTCGCTTCCCCCAAGTTGTGCACGCTGCGTAAACTTGATCGAATTCGGGTTCACCGCACGTCCGTTGCGATATAATTCATAGTGCAAATGCGGACCAGTCGACAAACCCGTTGAACCCACATAACCGATGATTTGACCGCGCCGCACACGGCTTCCGGCGCGTGCTGCGATGCGGCTCATATGGCCATAGCCGCTGGCAAGGCCGCCACCATGGTTTAGCTGAACAAAGTTGCCATAACCGCCCTTGCGCCCGGCATAGGCAACGACACCATCGGTCACCGCAAAAATGGGCTGGCCATAGCTTGCTTTAAAATCGAGGCCGCTATGCATGCGCATATAGCCTAAAATCGGGTGGCGTCTGCCACCAAAGCCCGATGTCACAGCGCCGTTAACAGGGCGGCTGAGCGCGCCTTTCGACTCACCCACACCGGAAGCTTCGAACCATTGGCTGCTGTCGCCATTGGTCCATTTGAGCATCTGGACTGGCGATTTGCCGTCGCGGTCGACGCCGGCATATAAAAGATTGCCGACCTTAACTTCACCGGTTTCAGCGCGCTTGTACGCAATGATGATATCAAATTCATCGGTCGCGCGGACTGCTGACAAGGGCATGCGGCCCGAGATGACTTTCAGATAATCCTGAATAGCGCTGGCAGGTGCACCCGCAGCGCGCGCTGACCGGTAAATGCCCTGGCTGCCGACTGTACCGCGGATGCGCAACGGCGTGTCATCGACCATAATCGGTTCGCGGCTTAATCGGAGCGCGCCAGCTTCACGGTTGATAGCGAGGTTGAGGTCAAATCGTGCCCGAAAGGCCACGGATTCCAAAGGCCGGGGCTGATTTTGCGCAGAACGTTTACCGAGCACGATATTGATGGGGGTGCCGGGCTCAATATCCGATAGCGAGGCGACGCCTGAAACCATGTTGGCAACATCATTGGCTTCGTTTCCACCGACGCCAGCGCGTTGTAGGACCCGTACAAAGCTATCACCGCGGCCCAAGGCTGCTGTCAATTCGATGCGGGGACGCTCCGGGCTTCCGGCAAGGGCAACAACCGCGTCAGTCGCGGCCATGCGTTTGCCGCTGTCGCTGCCATAGGCAATCGGCATGATCATTTGCGCGCGCGCTTCTTCGAACTCCGCTTCCGTCGCGATGGACGGTTGCGGGCCGTAAATAGGTCCGAAATCGGGGAGGAGCGCAAGTGCAGCAACGCTTAATAGGGTTAGCGTTCCAAGACCGCGAAACCAGCGGACGGAGCCAATATTTTCGCCAAGGTCGGGGGCGAGGTCGAGCTGGGCAAGACGTTCGCGCCAAGTTGCTTCGGTGGTCTGGCGCAGGGGTGCGACCATAAAATCGGCAAGCATCACGTTTCCGTTTAAGCCAGCCGCAGCAAAGTGTGTATCTTTGCCTTCAAACATAAGGATATCTATCCACGATCCTGCCCTTACCCACCCGGACATTCTTATCTGCCCATATCCCTGTGACGGCATATGGTTAATGTCAATTTAAGACAGCAGACAATTGGGCCGTGATGCGGCGAAAGGTGTATATTCACCGACCAGTCCGGGAACATAATGATAAGTGACAATCGGGCATTTAATCGCTTCATTAAATGTTCGGCAATGCTAAAGCAGGATGTAATATCGGGAGGGTCGAATGCACAGCGATCGGGTTGAATTTTTCTACGATCTTTCAAGCCCATGGACCTATTTGGCGTTCACGAACATTATGGGCGTGCTCGACCGCACAGGGGCGACAATGACGTTGCGGCCTATATTGGTCGGCGGCGTGTTCAATGCGGTCAACCCGGCTGTCTATGCCGCCCGTGAAGCATCTGACAATCCAAAGCTGCTGCACAGTTGGAGAACACTGCGTGATTGGGCCGCGTTAGCCGGCGTGGCACTGAACTTCCCAAGCCAATATCACCCCGCCAAGAGCGTCAATGCGATGCGGATGGCCTGCGGTCTTGTTGATGATCCAGCGGCACTGCACGCGTTTACGAAAGCGGCGTTCGAAAGCTATTTTGGCGCGCAGGAAAATCTTGATAATCCTGACGTGCTGGTTGCGGTGGCCAATAGTGTTGGTCTGGATGGGGATGCCTTGCGCGCGCGTGCGCAATCAGACGACGTAAAGGCACTGCTGCGCGCCAATACCGATGAAGTGATTGCGCGCGGTGGCTATGGCTCGCCTACGATTTTTGTCGACAAAGCATATATGTATTTTGGTAATGACCAACTGCCTTTGGTGGAATTTGCATTGAATAGGAGCGCCGCATGAACGACCGCGTTAGCATAACCGTTGAAAACCACGTGGCCGATGTGCGGCTGACCCGCGCCGACAAAATGAACGCGCTCGACCCGGCCATGTTTCAAGGGATCATATCGGCCGGAGAAGAGCTTGCCGCGATGAAAGGCGTGCGCGCCGTGGTGCTGTCGGGCGAAGGACGCAGCTTTTGTGCGGGGCTTGATATGGCCAGCATGGCAAGCGGCGGTGCAAGCGCGAACAGCGGCATGGGCGGCCTCACAGACCGGACGCACGGCAATGCCAACACATTTCAGCAAGTCGCGATGCTTTGGCGCAAGCTGCCGATGCCCGTCATTGCCGCAGTCCACGGGGTGTGCTTTGGCGGCGGCCTGCAAATTGCCAGCGGTGCGGACATCCGCGTGATCGCGCCTGACGCCCGTCTTGCGGTGATGGAGATGAAATGGGGGCTCATCCCTGACATGGGCGGCTATGCCTTATGGCGCGGCATGGTGCGTGAAGATATGCTGCGCGAGTTGACCTACACCAACCGCGAGTTTTCAGGGGCGGAGGCCCTGGGCTTGGGCTTTGCGACGTTCGTGGATGAAAACCCCCACGCCCGCGCCATGGCCATTGCCCGCGAAATCGCGGACCGGAACCCCGACGCCATGCGTGAGGCCAAGGCGCTGTTCAACGAATATGCCGACATGGACGAAGACGCGATCTTGATGGCCGAAAGCGTCCGCCAAGCCAAAGTCATTCGTAAGCCCAACCAGATCGAAGCGGTCATGGCGGGAATGCAGAAGCGCGCAGCTACATTCGTCGATTAAGCCGCTTTAACGCGCAGCCTTTCGAACTCTTCTCTGAGGTCATCAGGAACAGGCGCTGACCCGTCCGCATTGGTTAGCACGATGGTCGTGATACAGGTGGCTTTGCATTCACCGCCTTGAAAGGCTGCGGATGCGATATCCCAGCTGCTGTTACCAATCCGCGATATGCCACTGGCGATGTCGACATGCTCGGGGAAATGCGCCTCAGCAATATAATCCAGATTGACGCTGGCAATCAGCCACCTTTGGCCTGGCGCACGGCGCTGGACCTCAATGGCGTGGTTAAACATACCACGGCCATGTTCGAACAGCCCCGCCATGGACACGTTGTTAATGTGGCCAAGAACGTCCATGTCCGCAAACCGCGTTTCGGTGCGATGGCTGAACGGATAGCTGGCAGGGTTAAGCTGCCAAGCCTGGGGTTTGGGCATATGAAACCTTTATCAAAAGTCGTCACCCTGAACTTGTTTGAGGGTCTTACTTTCTGCGTTGAAGATTAAGACCCTGAAACACGTTCAGGGTGACGGTTTGGCTATTATTAGCTGGGTCTTAAAGACCCCGACCGATGAGTTCTTTCATGATCTCGTTGGTGCCGCCGAAAATGCGCGTCACGCGTGCGGCGCGCCACATGCGGGCGATAGGATATTCATTCATATATCCAGCGCCGCCGTGCAGTTGCAGACAGGCATCGACAACTTCCCACTGCAGGTCCGTGTGCCACAGCTTTGCAGCAGCGCCTTCCTCGGCGGTGAGTTCTTTCTTGTAATGGCGGTTCAACGCCCAATCGAGATGTGCCCAGCCAATTTGCAGCTTCGCCTTGATATCGGCCAGCACGAAACGGGTGTTTTGGAAATCCAGCAATGGCTTGCCGAACACAATCCGCTCGCGGCAGAACGCGACGGTTTCATCAAAAGCCTTCTGCGTGCTGGCCATCGACGATACGGCAATCGACAGACGCTCCTGCGGCAGTTCGCTCATCAGATAGATGAAGCCCTTGCCTTCTTCGCCCAAACAGTTGGTCATTGGCACGCGGACATCTTCGAAGAACAGTTCTGAAGTATCAGCTTCATCCATGCCGATTTTGTCGAGGTTACGGCCGCGCTTGAAGCCGTCACGGTCAGCCTCAACGAGGACAATCGACATGCCCTTATAAGCGGGCTGGATCTCGGTGTCGGTTTTGACGCAGACCAGGATCAGGTCGGCATTTTGGCCGTTCGTGATGTAGGTTTTGCTGCCGTTGATGACATAATGGTTGCCGTCTTTGCGCGCGGTTGTCTTCATACCCTGAAGATCGCTTCCGGTGCCGGGCTCGGTCATCGCGATAGCAGTGATGACCTCGCCAGAGATCATTTTGGGCAACCAATGCTTCTTCTGCTCTTCGCTGCCGTAGCTGGTGATATAGTTTACGACAATATCTGATTGAAGCGAAAAGCCAGTGGCGACGCCGCCATAATAAGCCGATTCTTCGTCGACGATTGCGTTGTAGCCAAAGTCGAGGCCAAGGCCGCCATATTCAACAGGAGCGGTGGGGCAGAGCATGCCGACTGCGCCAGCCTTGGGCCAGATCGACTTTGGAACGATGCCATCTTCCTGCCACTGCTTTGCGTGGGGTGCGACTTCCTTTTGAAGGAACTGGCGCACCGACTGGCGGAACGCTTCATGATCTTCAGTATAAGCGGTGCGTGGAATGGTATCGAGCGACATGGTGAATCCCCTGCAAGAAGTTACTGCAAAATATGCACCTTCAATGGCAGCAAGTTGACGCGGGCGTCAAGCCGAATTTAATCGTTCGATTAAACTGGCTCGCCCGCATCACGTGCACGTTCAACGATCGTGCGTTCCGCCTTAGGCACGCTGCGATAGGCGGCGATTAGCAAAGCCAAGGCAATTGGCGCGACCGCGATGAGCGAGAGGATGCCAATGCGTAAGTTGCCCACCGGCGTCCCGTTGACCATTGTTCCGGCAAGATCGGAAATCTGACCGACCATATAAGGCCCAAAGGACAGCCCGACGAGCGTTGTGCCCAAGAAGAACGCAGCGGTTGCCGTACCCCGCATGCGTGGCAACACGAGGTCCTGCGTGGTTGCGGCAGCGGCGCCAAGTGCCGTTGCGCCAAACATTCCAGCAAGAAATTGCATGATGTAAAACAATAATGCATTTTCGGTCGTAAAGCCGATCCAGATCGGAATGATTGGGGCAACGACACCGAAAATTATAACTAAAACGCGCCCTGCGGCATGTCGCGCCCGGAGCATATCGGCGACAGATCCGCCGACGATTACACCCAGAAAGCCACTAAGTGCTCCACTTCCACCTAAAATTAGAGCCAACTCTGCTTTAGGCAGCTTAAGCACCGTTTCCGCATAAGGAGCGGACCAGAACGCCAGAGCATAAGCGACAAGCGCAACCAGGCCATAGCCAATGGTGGTACAGATGAATGCAGGCGTTCCCCAGATGAGCTTAAATGTCGCCGGATCCTTCGCCCGCAAGGTCGATGCCCAGGAGAAGACGGCATAATAGCCAAAGCCAACTGCCGACCATTGCGGAAAATTGCCGGTCAATTGGATCATTGTGTAAGCAAACGCAGCGATAGCGGCTGCCGTGGCTATGTTTATGACAAGCGCCATTGGCCCACGTTGCCATGCACCCCACAACGTAAAGGGTGGGACGATCATGGAAAGATCGCTCGCAAATGCACGGAATGGGGCAGGGTGCGCGGGCGTAACCAACCCATCCATCGCTCCGCGCACGGGCTCACGCAATGTTGCAACCCACAAACCGACGAGTATGCCCGGAATGCCGACGGCCACAAATGCCGCATGCCACCCGACGAGACCGAGCGGGCCGCCTTGCGGGAAAGCTGCATCCCAGCTTTGCACAATGAGCGCGCCCAAAAACAACGACACACCGCCGCCAATATACAGGCCGGAAGAGTAAATCGCGAGCGCGGTTGCGCGCTGCCGTTTCGGGAAATAATCGGAAATCAGTGAATACGCCGTCGGGCTTGCGGTCGCTTCGCCGACACCAACGCCCATGCGCGCCATGGTCAGTTCCACCTGATTGCGCGCAAAGCCCGACAAGGCGGTCATGATCGACCATAAGGCAAGGCCAATAGACAGAAGCTTTACGCGGCTCCAATTGTCGGCAAGTCGGCCAAGCGGAATACCGAATAAAGCGTAAAACACCGCGAAAGCTGCGCCACCCAAAAAGCCCATATCGGCATCGGTCAGGCCAAGGTCTGCTTTGATGTCGACAGCCAAAATGCTGAGGATTTGGCGGTCGATGAAGTTGAGTATGTAGACGACAACGAGGACAATCAGCACATACCAGCTGTAGCTGCTGGCCTCTGGCGATTTTACCTCTGATTGCGGGGAAGTGGCGCCGTTGTTTTCGCCTTCGACCGTCACACTCACCTTGCTCTCCCTCAATCGCGGTTGTCGCCTTCTCCTGCTATGGCTAGCAGAACAGGCAGTCTGCGCAACGATAATTCCCTAGCAACGCGACATTGGCGCTGGGGGGTGGCTATTGCAGTTCGTCAATCTGCGTTCGTCGGTGCCATTAAGCAAAAATCGGAAAGCTGCTTGTCGTGTTTCACTTGAAACTGGAACGAATTCCTCCAATATACTGTTCATGCGGCTATATTGCCGTGTTTTGAGGAGAATTAAGTCATGGCACAGTGGTCCGATCCACGGGTAACCGGGACCCAGTCAAGTCTTGCAGGTACGCGCGCAGGCGACGTTGCTGTCGACGCTGGTCTGCGTTCGCACATGCTCAAGGTTTATAACTATATGGCGTCAGGCGTCTTGCTGACGGGTATCGTTGCGATGCTGTTTGCACAGACCGAACTGGCACGAAATCTGATGGTGAACCCAAGCCTGATGAGCTGGGTAATCATTTTGTCACCAATGATCGTTGTTATGGCGATGAGCTTTGGCCAAGGTAAGTTTTCCGCTGCCACGCTTCAGGCTATGTTCTGGGGATTTGCGGTATTGATGGGCCTATCGCTGGCACGCATCTTCATGATGTTTACCGGTGAGTCCATTGCGCAGACTTTCTTTGCAACGTCAGCGGCTTTCGCTGGATTGAGCCTGTGGGCTTACACAACCAAGAAAGACATCAGTGGCTGGGGAAGCTTTCTGGTCATGGGTATGGTCGGCTTGATTGTTGCGTCGATCGTCAACATATTCCTTGGCTCCGACACTTTGGGTTGGGTTATCAGCTGTGCAGGTGTGCTCATCTTCGCTGGCCTGACCGCTTATGATACGCAACGTATCAAAAGCGAATATTTCTACCTTCAGGGTTCAGAAATGATCGGTAAGGCCGCGGTCATGGCTGCGCTGACGCTGTATCTGGACTTCATCAACATGTTCCAGTTCTTACTGAGCTTCCTCGGTAACCGCGAATAAGTTATCGGCTGTTCACCTTGAACGCCACGATATGGCCCGGTGGGAAACTACTGGGCCATTTTCTTTGGGATTTGGTCGAACAGGGCTTTTCATTCGAACGAAAATCCTGTTGGAATCAGGAATAGCAAATCGGAGAGAGCAAATGCGTCGGGGCATAAAGAATCTAGCTGCCATCATCATGGTGACTGCTGTTGCAGCTTGCGCTCCAGCTCCAGTAAAAGTCGTACCGACACCCATTCCACTTCCTGCGCCGCCGCCGCCCGCTATGCCTTTGCCACCGGGTGGCGCGGCGCTGTCGATGACGATCCCGCCGCTCGGGCTTGATGGCGTTCGCGCTACGCCAAACCGTGGTTTAAGCCGTGATGAACAAATCTGGCATTTTCGGTCGGCTTTGAACGTCGCGGCATTGAATTGCCAAGGGCCAATATGGGGTCGAATCGCGACCGAGTATAATAAGTTCATTGTCATCCATAAGGCGATCTTGTCGAAAACCAGCAAAGCGGTCGACCGGGAATATGTCGCCCGTTATCCCGGACAAAATGGTCTGCGGGTTCGCGATACGCGCATGACCGATTTGTATAATTATTTCGCCTTGCCGCCCGTCCGTGCACAATATTGCGACATGGCGCTGCGCAAGTTGACTGAGGCCAATACCGTGCCCACTGGTGCATTGCCGGAATATGCAATTGGCGGTCTGGCTGACATTGATGGCGTGTTTGTCAATTTTTACGATGCATATGTAAAATATGAACGCGATCTTGTTGACTGGAATATGAAGTATGCGCCGAAGCCGGTTTATGCCCCAATTCCGACATCGAACATGACCGCGCCACCAGCAGCATCATCTGCGGCGCCAACAGGGTCGCCATCCAATCCCGGCTAATTTTTGGACTAATTGGCGGAAGCAGCCAGCACCTCGCGCAAGTGATGGTTAGGCCATGCTGATATAATCGCGCATTGCCGCGGCTTCGGCCTCAATTTTGTCGATACGGTGCTTCACCAAGTCGCCAATGGAGACAAAACCGACAAGGTCATCCCCCTGGATTACCGGAAGGTGACGAATGCGCCGTTTCGTCATTAGCGATAAAGCCAACAGTATTACCGTATCGGGCGCAACGGTGATGGCTGGCGCCGTCATGGTGTCCGCAACCGTCTTCGTCAGGAAAGCCGAACCATGACGCGCGACACCGTAGACAATGTCGCGTTCGGAAAATATCCCGACAACGGCTTTGCCATCGACAACGGGCAGGGCGCCAATCCGGTTTTCGGCAAGTCGCGAGACCACATCACCGACACTTTCGTGCGGCGCAGCGGTGAACACATTGCCTTGATGGTTGGCCAATATCGCAGAAATCGTCATCGACTCTCTCCCTATGTCCTTGCCCCTGATGGAACTTATAGCATAAGGCGACCTTATCAAGCTATGACTCGCCCTTCCCGCCTCGATGATCCTGAATATGCCAACTTCGCATGGCGCCGTTATTGGCGCCTTATGCGGTGGATGTTTGGCGTGACGTTGATCGTTACCGTGGGTGCCCTCGGAACATTCTGGTGGCAGAACGGGATGGTCTCCATCCACTTCTTCATCGCCACGGCCGGTGCAATAACCGGGGCAATCATGCTGACCGCCGCTTTGATGGGTCTTGTTTTCCTGTCCAGCGGGTCGGGACATGATGAATCCATCGATGACCCTTTTGAAGACGAAGCCGACCGGTGACCGAGGCTGTACGCAACCTTCCAAAACGGAATGACCCGGTTTTACGGGTTGTTCCGGGCCCCGCCGATATCAACGCCAATGGCCATATCTTTGGCGGTTGGGTATTGGGGATGATGGATCAGGCTGGCGGTATCTTGGCTGGACGGATTGCCCAAGGCGCGTGCGCGACGGTGGCCATTGAGAAGATGGAATTCATCGCGCCGATATTGTTACGCGACATCATTTCCGTGTACGCCTCACTTGAACGGCGGGGCCGCACATCCATGGGCATCCGCATTGAAGTTATCGCGACCCGTGCGCGTGGCCAACAAGAGGTCAAAGTGACCGAAGGTCTGTTTACCTTTGTTGCCCTAGATGACGATCACAAGCCACGGGCACTGCCCGAAAGCTAGAGGCTATCGCGCCGTTTGTGCGCGATCAACCGCAGAACGACTGATTATTCCGCCGATGCAGCTTCATCATCACCAGCTGGCTTAACGCGGCGGGCGCGCGGTTTGCGTGCTGGCTTTTCCATATCCGCATCACTGTCGTCCGACGAAATCGCGATGGACGGCGGCAATACGGCGAGATCAAGACCTGCGGGCGCATCGTCTTTTTCTTCGCTGTGGTGACGGCGGGGACCGCGATTTGCGGAACGGTTATTGTCGGAACGATCATTACGGTCGTTGCGTTCCGGGCGACGTGGTCGGCTTTCGCGCTGTTGTTCGCGTGGCGCGCGCTCTTCGGCATCGCCATCATCTTGCGAAACGGAATCGGTGTCCATTCCATCGGAAGAACCTTGCTCGTCATAATTCTGCCAATCGTCGCGGTCTTCGCGATTATCTTCGCGGGGACGACGTTCGCCTTGCTGTTCCTGACGCGCTTCCTGGCGGCCCCGGAAATCGGCGAGTACGCGGAAATAATGGTCAGCAAATTGCAGGTGATATTCGGCGTTTACGCGGTCACCGTTAAACTGTGCGTCTTGCGCTAGCTTTTTGTATTTTTCCAGCATCTGCGCTGCGTTGCCGCGCGCACGATTGTCGATCTGGTTCTGATAGTCGAAACCGCTGCGGTTGTTATTTTGCTGGCGATTATTGTTGTTACGACCGCGGCGACGATTGTTGTTCTGCTGCTGCCTGTTGTTGATATTCATCAGGGCTGACCCGTCCTCTTTTAGCATTTTAACATTGCAGGAAGCCCCAAAACCCAGTCTTTGGGTTACGCCAAGGTCGACCGAGACCTTGAAAAAATTTCCAACTGCGCTGGGGGCGGCTTCGCGCTAATCTCCGCAATTTACGGGTTTTGCTGCGATGCTGTTTAGCGTTAGCGGTTCGGTTGCGCGATTCCAAGCGAAAAGCGTAAGACGCGTGGATTGCCGGAAAGGTCGTGGGTTAATTCGGATGTGAACCCGGCTTCGGTGCCCAATTTTGCGACGGATTTTGACTGGTTGAATCCGATTTCGAAGACCGCGATTCCGGTGGTTTTTAGCAGTTTTTTGAGGGTTTTTAGAAGTATGCGATAGTCGCGCAGACCGTCGGGGCCGGCGAAGAGGGCGCTGTGCGGTTCGTGGCGGGCGACCATGTCTGCAAGCGGTGTTGCGTCCTCAATATAAGGGGGGTTGCACATGATGAGGTCGAATTGCCCCAGACCATCCGCCCACCCGTCCAAAGTCCAATCGCGCTGTTCAAAGTACGCGCGCCCGTCCAGCCCAAGGCGCGCGGCGTTGCCCGATGCGACCGTAAGAGCCGCCGCGCTGGCATCAATGCCCACACCTTGCGCGTCCCCAAACACCGACAAAGCCGCCAGCAGCAACGCGCCTGAACCCGTGCCCAAGTCCAAGATCCGCGCAGGCGCATCCCGTTCGTCAAAACCCGCAATCGCCACCTCAATCACCGTTTCGCTGTCCGCACGCGGGATCAGCACATCGGGCGTAACATGCAGGTCTAGGTCCCAAAACGCCTGCATTCCAGTGATATAGGCCACCGGCTCATCCGCCACCCGCCGCGCGAGCAACGCCGCAAAGGCAGGCGGCACAGCAAGGTCATGCATCCGCAACAACATCGCCGACCGGTCTATGCCCAAGGCATGCGCCATCAACAGTTCGGCGTCGAGACGCGGGGTCGCGCTGACGGGCGTCAGGGCATCGGTCGCATCGCGCAGCGTTGAGGCCAGATTAGGGGCAGGTCTATCCATACCCCGCCCGTAAACCCAAGCCGCCCGAAAGCAAAGCGGTCCCGCGCGCATACTTCGGCGAGCCGCCATTTTATTTCACCGCACACGCAACCATCTGGCGACTTTGCACGTTATTGCCAACTGAAGCGTTCATTTGGAAGGAATCGCAGTATGAAGATTTTGAAAAGCACGTTGATTTCGGGCCTGTCCGCACTGGCATTGGCCGCGTGCTCGGGCAGCGACACCAGCGATACCGTGGCGACCGATACCGAAGTGGTGCAGGACGACGCGACGATGTCCGACGGAGCCCAAGCGACCACCGACAAGAATATTGTCGGGCAGCGGCCCGTTCACCCTATTCGCGCCATCGAATGCCGCATTTGCCAAGGTGGACAAGGCAACGCTTGACGGGTTGATGATGCCCGCCAGCAAGGCGAAGCTTGCGGCGCTGCTGAAATATCATGTCGTCGCCGGCAATGTGAAGGCGGCTGATCTCGCGAAGACGATTGCGGACGGCAACGGCACCGCAACCGTCACGACGTTGAATGGCGGCACCCTGAAAGCCAGTATGGACGGTGACCGTAATTGCACTGCGTTACCATCTCATTCGTCATCCTGAACTTGTTTGTGCGATGCACGCCTTCGGCTCCAGGATCTTACTATTTCGAGGTCGGAAGTAAGATGCTGAAACAAGTTCAGCATGACGGGGTGTTTTTTGGACGAGAGGGGGCGTTTGTTCGGGAATGGCGTTCGCCCGTCCGGATCCCTCCCCCGGGCGGGGTCTTTATGTATGTGCCTTACTTAAAACCAAGGGCCGCGCGCATGATCTGGAATATCGTGTGCTGTTCAATCGTGCCCTTGAACAAATGCGCCTTTGGCCCGGCGGCGCGGGCGACGACATCTTCGCCGCTGTGCGTTTCGGAACCGGTGGGGATCAACGCTTGCTGACGATAATTCAGCGCCTGCGTATCTTCTTTCAACGGGTCGGTGCGCGGCAATGTTGAGACCGCGCCGGGGCCGTTGATATAGCCCAAGGTTGTGTATCCCTTGCCATCAAAGGCCAGGGTTGATTTGCCTTTCTGGTCGACCACGGGGCCAAGGATGGGGTTACCGCGTTCGGGATATCCCGCCATGGTGAAGGTGTGGCTATGGTCCGATGTGACGACGATTAACGTATCACGCAGGTCGACAGTGTCCATTGCGGCCTTCAACGCATCATTCAGCGCCACGGTATCCTGCAACGCGCGATAGGCGTTACCGCCATGGTGGCCATGGTCAATCTTGCCCGCTTCGACCATCAGGACATATCCCTTACGGTTTTTGGACAGCATCGCGATCGCCTTCGTCGTCATTTCGGCGAGCGAGGGTTCTTTTGATCCGCTCGCCGTGCGGTCGGCGTCAAATTGCATATGCGATTGTTCGAACAGGCCAAGCAGCTTGTCGGTCTTTTTCCCGTCCACCGCGGCAAAGCCTTCGCTGTTCCAGACATAGGCGCTTTTGGGGTTGGCGGCCTGCCAATTGGCGATCAGGTCCTTGCCATCGGCGCGCTTGCCCTTTTTGCCCGCATATTCGGGGTCAGCCGCGGTGTTGGGCATGAAATGTTGGCGTCCACCGCCCAGCATGACTTCAAAGCCATTGCCATGCGGCCATTCGACCATTTGGCGGGCGATATCGATGCAGCCTTCGGCCTTCGCCGCGGCGGGCATATTCGCATCCACTTCCCAATCGCGTTGCGCGACATGGGCATAGGTCGATGCGGGCGTGGCGTGGGTGATGGTCGCGGTGGAGACAATGCCGGTGGCATATCCCTTGTCCTCGGCCATTTCGAACAAAGATTTGACCTTATATGGTTCGGTCGCCTTGCAATTATCCTCAACCGCTTGCGGACCAACGCCCAGAACGCCGTTCAGCGTTTTGACGCCGGAGACGATGGCGGTCGCGGTCGGCGCGCTGTCGGGCACCTGGCCATCATGCGAATAGGTTTTGACCAAGGCGGTGTGCGGCAGGCGGTCCATTTGCGCGACATAGGATTCGCCGTCGACGCCCTTTTGCTGCCCTTCAAAAATGCGCGCGGCGGTGAGCGTGGTCACGCTCATGCCGTCGCCGATGAAGATGATGACATTGCGCGCCTTGCGGTTGTTGGGCGTATCCGCCTCCAACCGGACAAGCTCGGCTGCGCCAGCGTTTAAATAGCCCTCGCTGGTGGTCAGCGGCGGCGTGCCAATGGGCCGCGCAGGGGGCAGGGGAGCCGCCGCCGCAGCAGCCGCAGGATCCGGCGTCGCCGCATATTGCGCGACAACCGGCGCGCCGATCAGGCAGGACGCCAACGCCAACGCCAAAGACACAGGCAGGCCAGCGGACACAAACGGCGACACTTTACGCATTTTACTCTCCAAAATTGTTTCGGGCCCACACATCGCAGACGATGATGACGGGCGCAAGACAGTGGCGGTTTAGAGGGGGCCGATTTTGGGTTGGCGAGGTGGAGCGTGGGGGTATTTACCGTCGCGGCAAAGTCTTTGCTTACGCATACATTTGCCATGCGCTAACTGAACACGATTTGATTAGCCGTTTGCCAGAACGGCCTCACCTAAATACATATCTTTGTTACTAGATTGATACTCAAACTTAATTTTTCCGCAAACTAGAGCCAGATCAACTATTTTATAACTTGCCAATTCATATTGCTCGAAACCATCGACACTATACTGAAACCAGTTCAGGATGACGGTTTGGGGTCGGGAGGAGGGCGAGATC
>JAJTEF010000059.1 GCA_021300355.1 Sphingomonadaceae bacterium
CGGTGGGCCAAAGACCCGGATAGTTCGGGCTTTCCAGTGACCCGGCATAAGCGCCATCCGTGTGCTGCGTGTTGTCCATTGCGATCCCGCTAAAAGTTAGGGGCCCGACCGAATATTGTCAGGCCCTCTCCCTCGTGACACATCACAACTTAATAGGCCACCCGTGTTGCGCTCAAGCCATAAGCGGGCAGCAGATTTTGAACGCTCGTTGGGCCAGCCAAATGCCCGGCGCCCACCGCTATGAATGTCACGCCGGGCTTGGCCATGCGCGCCGAAATCCATTTCGCCCAATTGGCATTCCGCTTCGTCAGCAGGGCGTCGTACAAGGTGCGACTGGTCAGGCCCTCGTTCATGAGCTGGCCAAGGCTTTCGGTTTCGGCCGATGCCCACATGTCGACCATCTTGTCCATCATGCTGCTGGTATCATCAATCATCTTTGCCGATTCGACCAAGAAAGCGATTTGTTCCGCCTCCGGCAGGGTATCAAACACCCCAAGCTGAAACTCCATGGTTTCAAGTCCAGCGATGGGTTTGTTGCTAACCTTCGCCGCTGCCGTTAGCTGTTTTTCAACACCGCTATTGGGGTCAAAGCCGGATTTTTGCATTGCGACCAGCGACAGCGTTACCGCGGCTGCCCATGGATCGAACGGGTCGAAAGCAGGTGCCGGAATACCAAGCTTGCCCATCGCCGCCTCATATACCGCACGGTCCGCATCATTCATTTTGGAACGCAGGGTCTTGCCCTGTTGATCCATCGCCAGCTTGCCAAACAGGGCTTGGACTTCGGCGGCGGGTGGTTCGACCAGTTCCAATACCAATTGGTCCGAACTGTCAAAAGCCGTCTTTACGCCATCATCAAACCAGCCAAGGCCTGGTTTTAAAATATGAACCGAGCCGAACAGATAGACCGTGGTGTCTTCGTCCTTCACCACCCACAAAGCGGGATCGACATCCTTGACGGTAACGGCAGGGACCTCGGTCGGCGTGGTCTGCGCGGCGGCAGGTACTGCCCAGGCCAGCGCACATGTTGCGGTCGCGGCGAGCACGGACTTTAAACGTAAACGCATAGATATTCTCCTTTAGGTCCGCGTAGCAACAAATCCTATGCAAATGGTTTCGATATCAGCGATATTTTTTCCAGAACCAGACCGCCGTCCATATTAACGCAAAGAGCATGAATATCGCCACGCCATCGGGCTCCGGCACAAAACCGCCGCGCCACAGCATCCACCAAGTCGGCGCGCCAATCAGCAATGCGTATGCGGCGTAATAGCCGCCGTCACGATAGGCGCTTGCTTCCTGTTCATCGATTGCGCGCTTGTGCCAGAACCAGGCGATGATCGGCATAATCACTGTCCAGAAAAAGATCAGCATTAGGGCGATGGCTGGCGGCATTGGGCTGTCTGCGAGTAGCAGCGGAGGCCCGGTGTCCGAATTTCCAACGATTGTGTCGTAAAACGCAGGGAGTAGACCGATTACACCACCGATCAGCACAAAACCGTAGATCATGTTGCGATTCAGCGTTTCGCGGCGCGTGAGCCCCTCATTACTGGCCTTCATCTTGCTGACGTTCCTCCAGATGGCGAACGCCAGGCCGATGATGATGGTGGCAAAAGCGCACAATGTCAGTATTCCAGCGGCCCCGATTGCGCCACCGCCTTGCGCCTCATGCGCGGCGAGATAACCGGAAACGGCACCTGCAGCCATCACGATACCAAGGCCTGAAACGATAACCCACATGAAGCGGCGGCCGTTTGAACCGGCGATTTCATCACGATCAATCATGTTAGTATCCTTCAAATTCGTCATCGAATATCTCCTCGATCGGCAATGCAAACAGCCGTGAAATCTTGAACGCCAGCGGCAGCGACGGGTCATATTTCCCCGTCTCGATGGCATTGACCGCTTGGCGCGATACATCGAGATGCTCGCCCAAATCGGCTTGGCTCCAGCTCCGCATCGCGCGAAGAACTTTCAGCTGATTTTTCATGTCAGGTTATGATGTCTTTGTGTCATGGAAACCTTACTATTGTGATTCGCGCAATATGTCAACAACACCTTACATAATGCTATGCGTGGTTGACAAAACGAGGCGCGCGCTTTTCAGAACCTTGATTTAGCCGCCTATCTCCGCCAAGGGCTGGCCATGTCCGACATCGCACCACTTAGTTTTCAGGACCTGATCCTCACCCTCCACGATTATTGGGGCAAGCAATGCTGCGCGATATTGCAGCCTTATGATATGGAAATGGGTGCCGGTACCTTCCACACTGCGACCACTTTGCGCGCGCTTGGCCCTGATCCGTGGAATGCCGCATTCGTGCAGCCGTCCCGCCGCCCGACCGATGGGCGCTATGGCGAAAACCCGAACCGGCTCGGCGCATATTATCAGTATCAGGTGATTTTGAAACCAAGCCCGCCGGACCTTCAGGAACTGTATTTGGGCTCGCTCAAGGCCATTGGCATTGATCCGTTGTTGCACGACATTCGCTTTGTCGAAGACGATTGGGAAAGCCCGACGCTCGGTGCATGGGGCCTTGGCTGGGAAGTCTGGTGCGACGGCATGGAAGTCACGCAGTTCACCTATTTCCAACAAATGGGCGGGTTTGATTGCAAGCCGGTCTCGGGCGAGTTGACCTATGGTCTGGAACGTCTGGCGATGTATATCCAGAACAAGGACAGCATTTTCGACCTCGCATACAACAATGCCACCGCTGATCGCCCGGCGATTACTTATGGCGACGTCTTCCGCGAAAACGAGCGGCAGATGAGCACTTATCATTTTGAGGTTGCCGACACCGACATGCTGTTCGATGCCTTTAAAAAGGCGACTGCGGAGTGCGAAAACTGCCTTGCGCGCAGCCTACCCATTCCCGCTTATGAACAGGCGATCAAGGCCAGCCACATCTTCAACATACTTCAGGCGCGCGGCGTGATTTCCGTGCAAGAACGCGCCAGCTATATGGGCCGCGTCCGCGACCTCGCCAAAGGCAGCTGCCAGGCATGGATGGAAAAGAACGGATGGACGGCATGACCGATTTTCTGCTGGAACTTCGCTCTGAAGAAATTCCTGCGCGCATGCAGGTGAAGGCCAAGGAAGATTTTGCGCGCTTGTTCAATGACGCGCTGGCCAAGGCTGGGCTTGCTGCGGCTTCGGTTGAAACCTTTGCTACACCGCGCCGTTTGGCGTTGATTGCGACGGGGCTGCCGCTGGCGACCGACGCTGTTTCCGAAGAAACCAAAGGACCAAAAGTCGGCGCACCGCCGCAGGCGATGGAGGGTTTCCTTCGCAAAGCCGGCCTTACGCAAGATCAGCTGATCGAACGCGATGGCGTGTATTTCGCGGTTGTGGAAAAGGCAGGGCGTCAGACCGCTGATGTTCTGGCCGAGGCGATTCCAGCGATTATCCGCGCGTTTCCATGGCCAAAGTCACAACGCTGGGGCGCGGGGTCGGCTTCGACGGAAAGTCTGCGCTGGGTCCGCCCATTGCAAGGCATCGTCGCGATACTGGGCGATGATGTCGTGCCATGCGAGATCGAAGGCATCATCAGCGGCGCGGCCACGATGGGACATCGATTCCACCACAGCGGCCCTGTCACTATTGGCAACGCAGGCGATTATGTTGAAAAGCTCCGCAATGCCCATGTTCTCGTCCATTTCTCCGAACGCTGCGCGCTCATTCGCGACGGTGCAAAGGCGGCTGCTGCGGCCGCGGGGCTGACGTTGGTTGCGGATGAAGGCCTGGTCGTCGAAAATGCCGGGCTGACCGAATGGCCGGTGCCCATGCTTGGCCGTTTCGACCCCGCGTTTTTGGAAGTGCCACAAGAAGTCATTCAGCTGACCGCGCGTGTGAACCAGAAATATTTTGTCTGTCACGACAGCGCGGGCAAGCTTGCCAACGCCTTTGTCTGCACCGCGAATATCGCTGCACATGACGGCGGGGCAGCGATTGTTGCGGGTAATGAAAAGGTGCTCGCCGCGCGCCTGTCCGATGCGAAATTCTTTTGGGAACAGGATCTTAAGGTCGCGTTGGACGACCAAGCGACGAAGCTTGCGCAGATCACGTTCCACGAAAAATTGGGCAGCGTCGCCGACAAGGTCGAACGCGTTGCCAAGCTGACGCGCTGGTTGGTTGAAGAAGGCATAGTCGGTCCGTGTTCCCCGGCGCAGGCCGGGGCCCAGCCCGCAAACAATGATTCCTCTGATAAGGTTCTGGACCCCGGCCTTCGCCGGGGAACACAGGAGTTAGCGGACCAAGCCGAACGTGCAGCGCGGCTGTGCAAGGCTGACCTCGTCACCGGCATGGTTGGTGAATTCCCCGAATTGCAGGGACTGATGGGTGGCTATTACGCCCGCGCACAAGGCGAAGCGGATGCTGTCGCCGACGCGGTCCGCGACCATTACAAGCCCGTCGGGCAGGGCGACGATGTGCCCACCGCGCCGGTCACTGTGGCGGTCAGCTTGGCGGATAAGCTGGATACGCTTGCACAATTCTTTGCCGCCGGCATGCCGCCCACGGGTTCGAAGGATCCGTTCGCATTACGCCGCGCTGCCATCGGCTTTTTGTCACTGCTGCTTCAAAATGGCCTGCGCTGTTCGCTCAAGGATATGCTCTTGGCAACTGGAGCCAGAAATAGCTTCGACAGCTTGGAAGAATTTTTGGTGGACCGCCTCAAAGTCCAACAGCGCGAAGCGGGTGTACGGCACGATTTGATTGATGCGGTGTTTAGCCTTGGCGGTGAGGATGATCTGGTCCGGCTGCTCGCGCGGGTGAACGCATTGCAGGCATATATCACGACAGCCGAAGGCGCGAATTTGTTGGCCGCGTATAAGCGCGCGGCGAACATATTGAAGGCAGCGGATGGCGTTGACGCGGCTACACCCGCTCCGGCGGATTTGGTTGCTGAAGAGCGTGCGCTCCTCACCGCGCTCGACACCGCTGCGCCCAATGCCGCGGCGGCCGTTGATGCCGAAGATTTCGAAGGCGCAATGGCTGCACTTGCCAGCCTGCGCGCGCCCATCGATGCATTTTTTGACGGCGTGATGGTGAACGACGAAGACCCCGCTAAACGGGCGTTTCGTTTGGGCTTGCTGGCGCGGTTCCGCGATGCGGTTCACCGGGTTGCGGATTTTGCGAAAATAGAAGGCTGACGGTTTCTCCCCGGGAATGCTGACAGACAATAAGGACTTAGCATGACCCAATATGTATTTCGTTTCGGTGGTGGTGTTTCGGACGGCGATGAAACCGTCCGCGGCAACAAGAATATTCTTGGTGGCAAGGGTGCGAACCTTGACGGCATGGCGTCGATTGGATTGCCTGTCCCCCCCGGCTTTACGATCACGACCGAGATGTGCACGGCCTATTACGCCAATGGCCAAAGCTTCCCCGATAGCGTGCGTGCAGAGGTTGCGGGCGGCCTTGCGCATATTGAACAGGTCACTGGTAAAGCCTTTGGCGATGCGGCCAATCCGTTGCTGGTGTCCGTCCGCTCCGGCGCGCGTGTGTCGATGCCGGGGATGATGGATACCGTTTTAAATCTGGGACTTAACGATCAAACTGTAGAAGGTTTGGCAACATCATCGGGCGACGCTCGCTTTGCGTGGGACAGCTATCGCCGCTTCATTCAAATGTATGCCGATGTGGTGTTGGAGCTCGATCATGGCGCGTTTGAAGAAGCGCTGGAAATCGCCAAGGAAGACCAAGGCTATTATCTCGATACCGAGCTTTCTGCCGATGATCTCAAGGCGTTGGTGGCCGAATATAAAAGGCTGGTTCAGGCCGAATGGGGCAAGCCATTTCCGCAAGATGTGCATGACCAATTATGGGGCGCTGTTGGCGCTGTATTTGGTTCATGGGAGTCCGACCGGGCAAAGGTCTATCGCCGCCTGAACAATATCCCCGGTGACTGGGGTACTGCGGTCAATGTGCAGGCGATGGTGTTTGGCAATATGGGCGAAACGTCCGCCACCGGCGTTGCCTTCACCCGCGATCCCGCGACCGGCGAGAATGCTTATTATGGCGAATATCTCATCAATGCGCAGGGCGAAGATGTTGTCGCGGGTATCCGCACCCCGCAATATCTGACCAAGGCGGCGCGCGAGCGCGCGGGTGCGAAGCCCTTGTCGATGGAAGAAGCCATGCCCGCGGTTTACGCTGAACTGGCGCGCGTGTTCGATATCCTCGAAACGCATTATCGCGATATGCAGGATATCGAATTCACCGTTGAGCGTGAAAAATTGTGGATGCTGCAAACCCGTTCGGGCAAGCGCACCGCGAAGGCAGCGTTGAAAATCGCGGTCGATATGGCCGACGCTGGCCTCATCACCACGGACGAGGCTGTCCTGCGTGTGGACCCGATGGCGCTGGACCAATTGCTGCACCCGGGCATGCACGCCGCAACCGGCATATTGACCGCACGTGGCGGCATGACAAGCCATGCGGCGGTTGTCGCACGTGGCATGGGCCGTCCTTGCGTATCGGGGGCTGGCAGCCTTCAGATCGATGCCGCGGGCAAAACCCTACGCATCGCGGGACGTACGTTGCATGAAGGCGATATCATCACGCTTGATGGTTCCACCGGCGAAGTGATGGCGGGTGAAGTCCCGACGTTGCAGCCTGAGCTGGTGGGTGATTTTGGCACGTTGATGGTGTGGGCCGATGCCGGTCGCCGGATGAAAGTCCGCGCCAACGCCGAAACGCCATTGGATGCGCAGACTGCCCGCGATTTTGGCGCAGAAGGCATTGGCCTGTGCCGTACCGAGCATATGTTCTTTGATGCCGCGCGCATTACCGCGGTGCGCCAAATGATCCTGGCGGACGATGAAAAGGGCCGCCGCGTTGCGCTCGACAAATTGCTGCCTGAACAACGCAAGGACTTTGCCGCGATTTTCGAAGTGATGGCCGGTCTTCCCGTCACCATTCGTTTGCTGGATCCGCCGCTGCATGAATTCCTGCCACATCAGGAAAGCGAATTTGCCGAGGTTGCTGCGGCTGCTGGCGTGGGTATCGAGGTGCTGAAACAACGTGCCGCCGAACTGCATGAATTTAACCCGATGCTCGGCCATCGCGGGTGCCGCTTGGGCGTGACCTATCCTGAGATATACGAGATGCAGGCGCGCGCGATATTTGAAGCGGCCTGTTCCTTGGCCGTCGCACCGGTTCCGGAAGTCATGATCCCGCTGGTCGGCACCCGCCGTGAGCTTGAGCTGATGAAGGATGTTGTCGACAAGGCGGCCGAAGCGGTCTTCGCCGAACAGGGCAAGCGCATCGAATATCTGGTCGGCACGATGATCGAACTGCCGCGCGCTGCATTGATGGCGCTTGGGATTTGCGGCGAACATGGCGGCGATCCGGCGTCGATTGCCTTTTGTGAAAAGGTCGGCCTCGATTATGTCAGCGCCTCCCCCTACCGCGTGCCGATCGCGCGACTGGCGGCAGCGCAGGCGGCACTTGCCAGAAAGTAATCTTTTGCTCTAACCCTCCATCGAGGGAGAGCATTATGAAAACATGGCACCGATTTGCGGCATGTATCGCATTGGGCTTAGTTGGCGGCGCGGCCTTTGCTGTGCATCAGGTTCGTGGCGATTATGCGGATAAGCAGGTCCACAACGGCCAATGGAGCGCGAATACCAATCAGGGAACCGCATCAGCGTCGGCTTTGACGCGCGCAAAGGTTGCACTGAATGGCCTTTTGGCATTGCCGGCCAAAGAGGCGATGTATTTCATCACCCGCACGGACAGCGAAGGACGCCCTTTGGAAGGTCGCTGCACATATACGGTCACAGGTGGTGAACTCGATGCGCGCTGGTGGAGCGTAACGCTTTACAAAGGCGAAGGCTGGCTTGTGAAAAATGCCGCGAACCGCTGGTCCGTCGCTGGCAATGCGCCAGCCCGTGACGCGCAGGGCAACTGGTCATTCACCGTTTCGCCAAATCCGACCGAAGGTGTCTGGCTACCCACAGGCGGGACGCCGCATTTTGACCTGACCTTGCGCACCTATCATCCGCGCGGCGCGTTGTTGAATGATCCCGCAAACGCCAAACTTCCAACCGTTACCAGAAAGGCATGCGCATGATACGCAACTGGATGTTCCCTATCATCGCCGGACTGCTGGTCTCCGCGTTCGCATGGCAAGGCGTTTTGCTAGCGACCCCCTATGCGCTGATGTCAAAAGCGATGGATGTTATCGGCGCGCGCGCGCCGGCAAACAGCTTTGCATTTGGCGAGCTGTCAACCGCGGACAATCAACCGATTGTCCGGCCAAGTCCTGACCTTGTCTATTCTTCCTGCGTTTTTGATGTGTCAAAGGGGCCCGTGCTGGTCGATGTGGCGTCGGTACCGGGTCATTATTGGTCATTGAGCATATTCGACGCCCGTACCGATGTCGCCGCTGTCCGCAGCGACCGGGATACGGGTGGAAAGCCTGCCCGTCTTGCATTGATGAAAGCCGGGCAGACTGCACCACAGGGTTATGAGCCGGTAACGTTGCAATATGATCGTGGCATCGCCTTGATCCGGATATTGTTCTCCAGCCCGGCCGAATATCCGGTTGTGGATGCCATCCGCAGAAAATCGACCTGTAAGCAGGTTTGAAGGGCAAATTAGCTATTGCACAACTTTGCCAGCGTCCCTAATAGCGGCGCTCCAGTGCACCCGTAGCTCAGCTGGATAGAGCATCAGACTACGAATCTGAGGGCCGGGCGTTCGAATCGCTCCGGGTGCACCACTTTTCTTCTCTCTGAATACAGAGACCCCTCGCAATGGCCGCAAAATCCAAATCTGCCATCGTCCTCTTGTCCGGTGGCCTCGATTCAATGGTTGCTGCCGGCTTGGCGCGTGAGGCGGGCTATGACCTTATCGCGCTGACCATTGACTATAATCAGCGCCACCGGATTGAGCTTGATAGTGCCGCGACCATCGCCGCGCATTTGGGGGCGATTGAACATATCGTCCTGCCGCTTGATCTGACACGCTTTGGCGGCTCTGCGCTAACCGCGGACATTGCTGTTCCCAAAGAGGGCGTTGAGGAAAACGCCATCCCTATCACCTATGTGCCAGCGCGCAACACGATATTCCTGTCCTTATGCCTTGGCCTTGCCGAAGCACGCGGCGCGCGGGATTTGTGGATTGGCGTCAACGCGCTCGATTACTCGGGCTATCCCTATTGCCGCCCGGAATTCATCCGCGCCTTTGAAGGCATGGCCAATTTGGCCACCAAGGCAGGTGTTGAGGGCGATCATTTCAGCGTCCACACGCCGTTGCTGCACATGAGCAAGGCGGATATCGCCACCCAAGCGGCGCGGCTTGGCCTTGATGCGGGCATGAGCTGGTCCTGTTACGATCCGACGCCCGATAACAAAGCCTGTGGCCGCTGTGACAGCTGCCGTTTGCGCGCCAAGGGCTTTGCCGACGCGGGATTGCCCGACCCCACCGTTTACGCATGAGCTACGCGGTTAAAGAGATTTTCCTGACGCTTCAGGGCGAAGGCGTCCATGCGGGCCGCCGTGCGGTGTTTCTGCGCTTTGCCGGATGCAATTTGTGGACGGGTCGCGAAGAAGACCGCAGTTCGGCCATTTGCCAATTTTGCGATACCGATTTTGTCGGCATGAATGGCGAAAATGGCGGGCGTTATGACGCGGCTGACCTTGCGGCAAAAGTTGCGGCATTATGGGGTGATAGCACGCAATCGCGCTATGTCGTGATAACAGGCGGCGAACCCATGTTGCAGGTTGATGATGCGATTGTCGACGCATTGCACGCGCACGGGTTTCAGATTGCCATTGAAAGCAACGGTACTATCGCGGTCCATCCGGGCATTGATTGGGTCTGCATCAGCCCCAAGGCAGGATCCGACGTGATCCAACATCATGGCGATGAACTGAAACTCGTCTGGCCGCAATTGGCGAGTGATTTGGACCGCATGGAGGAATGGCAATTTGCCCATTTCCTCATCCAGCCCATGGATAAGGGCGACGCGGTGCTGAACGCGGCCAGCGTAGAGGAAGCGACACGCTTCGTCATGAACCGCCCAAAATGGCGCTTATCCTTGCAAAATCACAAGATTTTGGGGCTGCCCTGACCCTTATTAAATATGCTTGAAACCTGTTCCCAAAGATGACAGTCTCATGACGGGAAGAGGAGAGCGGGAAAATGGCAAAAGCCAAACAAGCGCAATTGCGCAGCTATAAAAGCTATTCAAAACGTATGTCCGACCATATCGCCTTTGCGCTGGTGGTCTACACATTGGCACTGATATTTTTGGTGACGCCCACCATCGAATCGCGTGGCACGTCGATTTTCCCTTATTTTGTCTTGGTCCTCTTTGTTGCTGTGGTCATTCCGCCATGCCGCAATATGGAGCGTCGCTGGCAGGCGCTGGATGCCGCAGCGTATAATGGCGATGGCCTGAAGGCACATTATGTCGCGGACCGGCTGAAGCTTTGGGCGGCCGCTGTGGTCATTCCCGCAATTTTGGCGGTTTTGTTCACGGTATTTTGACCGCCGTTTGATTGACGCTGTAACGGCCCGCGCCTAAGCGGGAATCATGCTTAAACCTCAAGAAGCGCTTGATCGCGCGCACAATCTCGTTTCCCAAGCCATTAAAGCCGGTGCAGATGCCGCCGATGCCGTTTATGTGTGTGACGCATCTACGGACGTTCAGGTGCGGCTGGGCCAGTTAGAGGATGTGGCCCGATCCGAAGGTGAAGATATTGGCTTGCGGGTTTTTGTCGGCCAGCGATCGGCAACGATTTCATCGTCCAACATGAACCCCGATATTCTGGCCGGTCTGGTGGCGCGCGCGATCGACATGGCGAAAGAAGCACCCGAAGACCAATATGCGGGCCTCGCGCCGCACGACCGGCTGCTCACGGGCGCAATTCCGGACTTCGACAGCGATGATGGGCAAGACCCCGATCCGGCGCATCTGCGCGCAGCAGCGCTTGAATGCGAAGACGCCGCGCGCGCCGTTCCCGGCGTCACCAACAGCGAAGGCGCTGGCGCAAGTGCGTCGCGCTCGATCTTTGCGCTTGCCACCAGCCATGGCTTTGCAGGTGTAAAGGCGGGATCAGGCTATGGCATATCGGCCAGCGTGTTGTCGGGTGATGGCGACGCCAAGGAACGCGATTATGACTGGCGCTCGGCCCGGCATCTTGCCGATCTCGCCAGCCCCGCCAGCGTTGGCACGCGTGCCGGTGAACGCGCCGTCAAGCGGTTGAACCCCGGCACCATCAAAAGCGGACAGATGCCCGTGGTCTTTGACCCGCGTGTTGGCAGTTCCTTTGTCGGGCATTTGCTGGGCGGGATCAGCGGGTCGGCAATCGCCCGCAAAACAAGCTTCCTGCTGGAATCGCTCGGCGCGCAATTGTTCGACAGCGGCATATCAATCATCGACAATCCGCATGTGCAACGCGGGCTTGGGTCGCGCGCCTTTGATGGCGAAGGCCTGCCCACCGCGCGCCGTGCGATTATCGAAAAGGGCGTTTTGACCGGCTGGTTGATGGAAAGCGCATCGGCGCGGCAATTGGGGTTAGAACCCACCGGCCATGCCAGCCGCGGTGTGAGCGGAGCCCCCGGCGTCAGCCCATCCAACGTGCATTTGGAGGGCGGCAGTGTCAGCGTTACCGAACTGATCGCGGATATCAAGCATGGCGTCTATGTGCACGAACTGGCTGGGCAGGGCGTTAATCCTGTGACGGGCGATTACAGCCGCGGTGCCGCCGGTTTCCTAATCATCAATGGCGAAATTGCCGGACCCGTGAGCGAATTTACCATTGCCGGAAATTTGAAGGATATGTTTGCAGCAATGACCGCCGCGAACGATCTGGAATGGATCCGCAGCGTCAATGTGCCGACCTTGCGGATCGACGGCATGATGATCGCAGGTGCCTGAACGCCAGCTTGATAGAGACGCCGTAATCGCAGCCACGCAGGAAGCTGCGGCGTTGGCGTTTGCCAGCTGGCGCGATGGTGCAGTGCCCGATGCCAAGGTGTGGGAAAAGAGCCGCGACAATTTCGTGAGCGAAATCGACATGGCCGTCGATGCGTTGCTGACGACCCGTTTGCAGGCAATTTTGCCCGAGGCGGCATGGTTATCTGAAGAGACGCTGGATGACCCAAAGCGGCTGGATGCGCGGCTGTTGTGGCTGGTCGACCCCATTGACGGCACCCGCGATTATGTGCGCGGACGCAGCGGATGGTGCGTGTCGGTCGCCTTGGTGGCCGATGGCATTCCGATATTTGCGGTGATGGCCGCGCCAGCCGAAGACAAAATCTGGGTCGCGGCGCGCGGCGAAGGCGTGACATGCAACAATGCGCCTCTGTCGGGTAGCACGCGATTGCATTTCATCGGATCACGCGTGCCCGCCGATGAATTGCCACGGCTCGATGCAGACCTTGTGGCCGTGACCAAGCCCAACAGCATCGCGATGCGGATGACGATGGTCGCCTGTGACCGCGCTGACTTGGTCGCGACGCTGCGCTGGGGCCATGAATGGGACATCGCCGCTGCACACCTCGTCGCGCAGGAAGCAGGCGCCGTCGTGACCGATGCGCTTGGCGGACCGATTTTGTATAATAAGCGCAAGCCATTGGATTTCGGTCTGATCTGCTGCGCGCCGGGGATACATGGCGCCGTGGTGGAGCGCCTGTCGGGGCGCGCGGCGCA
>JAJTEF010000002.1:0-26938 GCA_021300355.1 Sphingomonadaceae bacterium
ATAATGGAGCTGATTGTCATCCGATGATTGGTCCCGATGGCGAGATTATCGGCATCTATCGCAAGAGCCATATTCCCGACGGCCCCGGCTATCAGGAGAAATATTATTTCCGCCCTGGAAACACCGGGTTCAAAGTTTGGGAAGTCTTTGGCACGCAAATCGGCGTCGGTATCTGTTGGGACCAATGGTACCCCGAATGCGCACGGGCCATGGCGTTGATGGGCGCTGAGCTGCTGTTCTATCCCACCGCCATTGGCGCAGAGCCACAGGATGCGACGTTGGATACACGGCACATGTGGCGCCGGGCCATGGTCGGCCACGCCGTATCAAACTGCATGCCCGTCATCGCCGCAAACCGCATCGGCGCGGAAAACGACCATGGCGGTCTGGCGCAAAAATTTTATGGCACCAGCTTCATCGCCAACGAATGGGGCGATGTCGTGTGCGATTTGGATGATGCTGAAACCGGCATATTGGTCGCAACATTCGACCTGGACCAAGCCCGCGCCCACCGCGCAAGCATGGGCTTCTTCCGCGACCGGCGCCCGCAATTATACAGCCGGCTTGTAGAGGATATCTAAGCTGTCACATCTCTACCTCATCGGCATTGGCTCTAATCAGCCACATGCAATCATTGGCGCGCCAAGCAAGATCATCGTGCAAGCGGTCGCCGCGTTGGAGATGGACGATATCGACGTCTTCGCGCATTCGGCGACGATCCAATCCAGCCCCATGGGACCCTCCTCACGGCAGTTTGCAAATGCCGCGGCGCTTGTGTCCACCGATCTTGAACCCCCTGCCCTGCTGGCGCGCCTGCAAGAGATTGAGCATCACTTCGGTCGCGTCCGGCGCGGCCAAAACTGGCGCGCGCGGGTGCTCGACCTGGATATCCTGTTGTGGTCCGGCGGCGTGTGGGCGGACAGCCATCCGGCCTTGGCCATTCCCCATCCCGGACTATGTTCGCGGGGTTTTGTCCTGACCCCTGCGGCCATGATTGCCCCCGATTGGCGTGAGCCGCTGACGGGCCTGACCATAAGGCAGCTACAATCGCGATTTAACCGACCAAAGGCGCTTGACCGCACAAGTTCCCGCCATTAGGGGGAGCGCTCTCGCACGGACCAATTCGCGGTCTGGTTGGGGGCCCTTAGCTCAGTCGGTAGAGCAACTGACTTTTAATCAGTAGGTCGCTGGTTCGAACCCAGCAGGGCTCACCATATATTTCAATGGTTTATCTAGATATTCTGGGTTCGTTGTTGTCGATACGGTGGCGCTAGGCATCACATAGATTGCACCGCAACCAGGAATTCTCCCAAACGGTGCGATCAGTTAGATGTTGAGATGGGTGTCTGTTAAGAAGCGGGCACCATTATCGCGAACATTTCAGCTCGTAATCCGCCTTTGCCCTCAAGTCATCCGGTACCAGTTCGACGTCACGATGCCAAACTAAGGCAGTCTCTCGAACGTCAGCCCCGCATGCGCCTCAAGCCGTTTGATTAGCTTATCCCCCAAAATCGTTGCTGGCGTCCAGAAGCCGCCGGGAACATCGTCAGGCACGTCTTTGGCAAGGCAGGCGGCAGCCTGAGACAGCATTTTTGCCGTTGATCCATAGCCTGGATCTCTGTCTCCCGTGACGCGGCAACGGATGGTTTCTCCCTTGGCCGTTGATCCGAGGAAAACAATATCAAAATTCCCCTCAAGCTGCGCCTTTTCGCTTGGCCCCTCACCCGGCTTTGGCAAGACAAAAGTTTCCAGCAGCCAGCGGATTGGGGGCACGGCCAGACCGATCATAAGGGCATTGGCACCCCAATGCGCGGCGCGCGCCTTTTGCTTGCCGGAACCGCCCTGCCCCGTCACCACGGCTTCCTCATATTTGAATTCAGTACCATAGCTGTTGTTGCTGAGGGCGTTTGACCGATGCACAACCCGTGTGTTGATACCCGCCATTATAAACGGCGCAATCCAACCACCATAGACATTGTCATATGCGATCTGCACATCCGGCTGCGCGATAGTGAACCCATGGCTTTGTGGGCAAAGGCTATAAGGGTCTTTAAGTTCGCGTCGCAAATCGGCGTCGCTGACCGCTTCTTTGACCATGTTAATCATGCTTGCGATGGTGCCGCCGGACGCGCCGCCCTTCATGCTGACAACCCGCATGTTTATCCGGTCACAACTATGCCCGAATTGTGCCAATGCGCTGCGTTGCAGGAAATGGACGCCCAGATCGGACGGGATGCTGTCAAAGCCACAACAATGCACAATCCGCGCACCGCTTTTGATGGCGTCAGCTTCATGCCGCAATTGCATTTTGCGGATCCACTGCGGCTCGCCTGTCAAATCGCAATAATGGGTCCCCGTGGTGGCGCAGACCTGAACGAGCACGTCACCATACAGCGCATAGGGGCCGACCGTCGACATGACGACAGTGGTTTGCGCGCACATTTGCTTCAGCGCATCTTCATCCGCAGCGTCAGCAACGATAATCTCTATGTCCGGCAGTCCAATGTTATCGCGGACCTGCTTAAGCTTGCTGAGCGAACGCCCTGCGATGGCCCATTTAACCGATCCATCGGCGAACTGCTCTTGCATGTAGCGTACGATGATCTGGCCCACAAAGCTTGTGGCGCCATATACGATGATATCAAATTTCTTTTCGGCCATTTTTATTCCCCCCGCGCAAAGCAATTTTGAACAATTGCCCATCATCGATAATGCTAGATGCCCGCTTCGCACATTGGCGCAGGATTGGGCGCTCTGTCAAACATCTCGGCCCCGCCTATGCGCGTCTATCGACCGGAAAAGGCAAACGGAGCGGCCGTTGCCGTTGGTTTTTGTTGCGCACAATCGGAACATCACAATCTGCGCATAGGAAAAGCTCTTATGACTTGCTAAGCATATCTTGAAACTGAGATAATTGACGGGGCAAGAATGTCTTGTTTGCGGGCGGCGTCCAGTTCTGACAGTAGCGTCTGCAGGAAGTGACCAGACTATGACGAAAACGCTGACCCATCTTGAGCGCCTTGAGGCTGAGGCGATCCACATCATGCGCGAGGTTGTGGCCGAAGCGGAAAAGCCCGTCATGCTGTATAGTGTCGGAAAAGACAGCGCCGTTATGCTGCATCTGGCGCGCAAGGCGTTCTACCCCTCGCCGCCGCCATTCCCGTTGCTGCATGTCGACACGACGTGGAAGTTCAAGGAAATGTATGCGCTGCGGGAAAAAGCTGCGCGCGATGCGGGTATGGAGTTAATCGTTCACCAAAATCCCGAGGCGATTGCACGCGGGATCAATCCGTTCGACCATGGATCGCTGCATACCGATATGTGGAAGACAGGGGGCCTGAAGCAAGCGCTCGACAAACATGGATTTGATGTCGCATTCGGTGGTGCGCGCCGCGATGAAGAGAAAAGCCGTGCCAAGGAGCGCATCTTTTCATTCCGGACAGCGACGCATGGTTGGGACCCCAAGAACCAGCGCCCAGAGCTTTGGAACCTGTACAATGCACGCAAGGCGAAGTCCGAAAGCATCCGGGTATTTCCCATCTCAAACTGGACGGAGCTGGACATCTGGCAATATATCCATCTCGAAAATATTGAGATTGTGCCGCTCTATTTCAGCGCGCCGCGTCCAACGGTAACACGCGATGGCATGCTGCTTATGATTGATGACGAACGTTTTCCATTACAGGATGGCGAAGTGCCGGTGAAACGGTCCATCCGGTTCCGAACGCTGGGCTGCTACCCGCTGACTGGCGCGGTCGAAAGCACGGCATCCACATTACCCGAAGTCATTCAAGAAATGCTGCTGACCACCACCTCCGAGCGCCAAGGGCGGGCCATTGACCATGATCAGGCCGCCAGCATGGAAAAGAAGAAGCAGGAAGGATATTTCTAATGACTGCTTCCCCAGACAACGCGGTTATTTATAAAACCGCTGATCTGATTGCGTCGGATATCGATGCCTATTTGGATGTGCATCAGCACAAATCGCTGCTGCGCTTTATCACATGCGGTTCGGTTGATGATGGCAAGTCCACACTTATCGGCAGGCTGCTGTACGATTCAAAAATGATCTTTGAAGATCAGCTGGCGACGCTGGAGTCCGATTCCAAGCGCATGGGCACCCAAGGTCAGGACATTGACTTTGCGCTGCTGGTGGATGGGCTGGCCGCCGAACGCGAACAGGGCATCACGATTGACGTCGCCTATCGCTTCTTCGCCACGGAGAAACGCAAATTCATCGTCGCCGATTGCCCGGGGCATGAACAATATACCCGCAATATGGTCACTGGAGCGTCGACGGCGGACCTCGCGGTTATCTTGATTGATGCGCGCAAGGGCGTCCTCGTGCAGACGCGCCGGCATAGCTATCTTGCGAAGCTGCTGGGTATTCGGAACATCGTGCTCGCGGTGAACAAGATGGACCTGATCGACTATGATCAGGCAAAATATGACGCCATCGTTGCCGATTATACCGAATTTGCGGCCAGTATCGGCATCAGCGATTTCACGCCGATGCCCATTTCGGGCTTCAAGGGCGACAACATTACCGACACATCGGCAAACACCCCTTGGTATACGGGCCTGCCGCTAATGGCGCATCTGGAAACCGTTGCGCTCGATAATGACGCAGACCAGAGCAAGCCGCTGCGTATGGCCGTCCAATGGGTCAATCGGCCAAATCTCGATTTCCGCGGCTTTTCCGGCCAAATTGCGACGGGGACCGTCCACCCGGGCGACGCCATTCGTGTTTTGCCATCGGGCAAGACGACAACGATCAAGAAAATCGTAACACTTGATGGCGAGCTTCAGGAAGCCGTTGCCGGCCAATCGGTCACCCTGTGTTTTGACGACGAAATCGACTGTTCGCGCGGTGATGTTATCGCGGCTGCTGACAATCCGCCAGAAGTCGCCGACCAGTTCGAAAGCACCATTGTGTGGATGGCGGATGACGCGCTTGTCCCTGGCCGTTCTTATTGGTTGAAGCTTGGCACGCAAATGGTTTCCGCGACTGTTCAAGCGCCCAAATATACCGTCAATGTGAACAGCATGGAGCATATGGCGGCCAAAACGCTGGAGCTTAACGCGATTGGTGTTGCGGAGATTTCGACAGACAAGCCCATTGTGTTTGCGCCTTATGCGGACAACCATGCACTCGGTGGTTTCATCCTGATCGACAAGATCAGCAACGCAACCGTTGCTGCCGGAATGCTGCACTTTTCGCTGCGCCGTGCACAAAATGTCCATTGGCAGGCCACCGACATCGGCCGCAATGCGCACGCCATGTTGAAGAACCAAAAGCCAAAGATTTTGTGGTTCACTGGCCTGTCGGGTTCTGGAAAATCCACCATCGCGAACGAGGTGGAAAAGGCGCTTCACCTAATGAACCGGCACACCTTCCTGCTTGACGGTGACAATGTGCGGCACGGGTTGAACAAGGATTTGGGCTTCACGGAAACCGACCGGATCGAGAATATCCGCCGCGTCGGCGAAGTCGCCAAATTGATGGCGGATGCGGGGCTGATTGTCCTGACCGCGTTCATTTCACCATTCCGCGCCGAACGCGACATGGTGCGGGCGATGTTACCCGAGGGCGAATTTGTCGAAATCTTCGTTGATACGCCGCTGGAGATCGCCGAAGCGCGCGATGTGAAGGGCTTGTATAAAAAGGCGCGCGCTGGCCAACTTAAAAACTTCACTGGCATCGACAGCCCCTATGAACCGCCCGAACATCCCGACATTCGCGTGAACACCGTCGAAATGAGCCCAGCGGAAGCCGCAGAGTATATCGTGCGCCAGTTGATGCCGCTCAAATGAATATCATCGCTGACGATACGGAGCTTGCCGCATATTTGGCAAAGGCCGCAGGCGCGCTGGTTCTCGAAATGCGTGTGACCAGTGGGCTGGTCGCAAAGGAACTGGGAAATGCGGGCGATCGAACCGCCAACCAATTCCTGATCCGCACGCTTGCGGAACAACGCCCTGATGACGGTCTTTTGTCGGAAGAAAGCAAAGACACCGACGCCCGTCTTTCAAAATCGCGCGTGTGGATTATCGACCCGGTCGATGGAACCCGCGAATATAGCGAAGGCCGGTCCGATTGGGCGGTCCATGTCGCGCTGGCAGTCGACGGTGCGCCCGTCATTGGCGCCGTTGCGCTTCCCGCCTTGGATTTGGTTCTGCGCACGGATCAGCCAGCGATCATCCCTCCTGCCCCCGAAAAACTCCGCATGGTGGTCAGCCGTACGCGCCCCGCACCGGAGGCTGTGGCCGTTGCCGAAGCATTGGGCGCTGAACTCATTCCCATGGGGTCTGCGGGGGCCAAAGCGATGGCCGTGGTCCGCGGCGAGGCCGATATCTATCTGCACACCGGCGGGCAATATGAATGGGACAGCTGCGCACCCGTTGCGGTCGCGGCGGCATATGGCTTGCACGTCAGCCGTGTCGACGGCAGTCCGTTGGTCTATAACCAGCGTGATGTGTACATGCCCGACCTGCTCATTTGCCGCAAAGAACATGCTGCGCATGTGTTGGCTCTGGTGCAGTTATCAGCAGAAAAGAACTGACCCGGCGCGCTGACGTCTTTATTGCCGTTCGGGACCTTTAAAACAAACCTGGTACTTCGCGTTGGGCGGCGCGCGCATCAACTGGTACCGGAAGGACCCGGCGTTCGGTGCGCGTGGAGGTGCTTTGCGCGCTTTGGGCAACGACTACAGGCGTGCAACTGCGGCCAGCCACAAAGTCCAACGCTGTGCGCAATGATGCCTCGAGCGGATCGCCCAAGGGCCGGCTAATATCGTCCGCTGCCGCGCATGTGGCGCGCATCGTGCCCGCCAGTCCGGAATAATAGTCGCCCTGTGCGGCTGCATTTTCCTTGGCAAAGGCAACAACGCGAATTCGGTCATCACACGCGGACTGGTCCAGTGCGATTTGTCCGACGGGCTTACCATAGCTATTGCTGCCAATCAGTGCGGCATTCACACCCAAATAGGGCACGAAACTGTTCATCACCAACTCGCTGGCGGACGCTGTGGCACCGGGTGCGATAAAGGCAATTTTAATGGGCGAAACCGACTGCGTAGTTGGCGTAAAACGACGGGTTTCGTTGTTGGATGATTTGGATGGACGAAAACGCGTGACCGTAAAGATATCGCTGGAAAAGCGGTTGCCAGCCATCAGGTCGCCCATCAGTTCGGCGGTCGAAACAAGCCCGCCGCCATTGTACCGGAAATCGATAACAAAATGCGTGATACCCTGAGCCCGGAAATCGGCAAATGCGGTTCGCAACTGGTTGTCTGCGGTTGAAATAAAGGTGCGCATGTTGATGTAACCAACACGCTGACCACCATTGTCGATCACTCTCACGCCATAACGCGGCGACAATGGCGCGATATTATAGTCGGCCTTTGCCACCGTCACATTCCGCGTGCCACCCGCGTCGGTAATGCGCAATATCCGGCTTGTGCCAACCGTGCTCGGTCCAAGCGCGCTCGTTATGCCACTTGTTCCCTGCGCGGTGATGATATCAGCGACGGGCGTTAGATTTGCGGCGTCGGTTCCAATCGCCAGAACTTCGGTTCCGCGATCAATGCCCGCAGCAAGCGCTGGTGCACCCTCAAACGCCTCAATCACGAAAAGCCGGTTGCCTTGATACGCGAGACGCACGCCCAGACCCGCCGTCGAACCCGATGCGTAATAGGCGTTTTCTTCCTGAATAGACGTCACATAGGTAAAGTACCGATCACGCCCCTGTGCGCGCGCATTTGCGGTGAGCGCATCAATATAGGATTGCACGGATGTATAAGGCGCCGTTGCCAATGACCCCGGAAGGGTTTCAGGAAACAAATACCATTCATTCAAAACCGAAAAGGCAAAATCTTGTCGGCTGCTCAGGCTGCACGTCGAAGATGTCGGTGGTGAAGTAGGGGCCGTCGGCGGAACTATGACGGTTCCACCGCCGGAACTGCTACCGCCACCGCCGCAAGCCGTTAGGCCCGCAGCCAAAATGACAATGACGTTCTTCAACGCGCCGTTCTTCATGCCACTCTATCTCTCTCTAAGACCAATTTATGCCGTGATAGGTGCACCGGAAGGCGGCCACCGACAAGTAAGATTTCGCATCATGACGCAACTTCATGTAAAATTTCTTTAACGTCATTCTTGGTCGGCGATTTCAGCCGTCCAAAAGCTTTCGTCCATTGCGGCAAGCCTTTCGGATACATATGTGTAACACATCGCGTATATAATGCACGGCGACCCCGCATGTCGAATTATCGGAAAAAACGATTAGTCATTGCAAAAACGGTTGCTGGACTAAATGATAGAATTCGTGTTGGGGAGCGTCAGAATTTCAAAAACCACCATCGAAAGGATTTCACATGGGTATCATCGGTTCAAGCATTAAGCCGTTCACAACGCAGTCGTACAAGGCCGGAAAGTTCGTTGAAGTTTCCGACGCAGACGTAAAGGGCAAGTGGGGCGTATTCTTCTTCTACCCTGCCGACTGGACATTTGTATGCCCAACCGAACTGGAAGACCTTGCTGACCAATATGCGGACCTGCAAGCCATGGGCGTTGAAGTATTCGCAGTGTCGACCGACACGCACTTCAGCCACAAGTCATGGCATGACAGCTCGCCAGCGATCAGCAAGATCAACTACCACATGCTTGGCGACCAGAACCACGTCATCAGCAACAACTTTGGCGTATTGCGCGAAGGCCAAGGCCTTGCCGACCGTGCGACCTTCGTAGTCGATCCAGACGGCGTCATCCAAGTTATGGAAATCACCTGTGAAGGCGTTGGCCGTAATGCGGTTGAACTGGTCCGCAAGATCAAGGCTGCGATCTACGTACGCGAGCATCCCGGTCAGGTTTGCCCTGCGAAGTGGGAAGAAGGCGGCGAAACGCTTGCACCTTCGATCGACCTCGTCGGCAAGATCTAATATATATATTCGGGTGCCGCGTGCTTTAGCGCGGCACCCACCCCCAATAGCCGACCAATTTAGCCGCCATCCGTCGCGGCGTGACCGTGCTTGTTTGAAAGAGGCCCAAGATGCTTGATGCTGCTACCACTGCCCAGTTGAAAACATATTTGGCAAACCTGCGCACCCCTGTTGAGCTCGTCGCTACACTCGATGACAGCCCCAAGTCTGCGGAAATGCGCACACTGGTTGAAGCGGTCGCCGAACAGTCGCACCTGCTGACCGCGCGTTTTGATGGTCATGCGGATCGCGTGCCTTCGTTCGCCATCCGCCGCGCCGATGGCACTGCTGAAACGCATTTTGCGGGCCTGCCCTTAGGGCATGAATTCACATCTTTGGTTCTCGCGCTGCTACACATGGGCGGACACCCGCCCAAGGAAGAGGCCGAGTTGCTCGATTCGGTGAAGGCGCTTGAAGGCGACTTCCGTTTCGAAACCTTCTTTTCGCTGTCGTGCCAGAATTGCCCTGACGTTATTCAGGCTATCAACATCATGGCCGCGCTCAATCCAAGCGTCAGCAATGTCGCAATTGATGGCGCGATGTTCCGCGAAGAAGTTGAGACCCGCAAGGTCATGGCCGTCCCTGCTATTTACCTGAATGGTGAACCCTTTGGCCAAGGCCGGATGGACCTCGCGCAGATTATGGCCAAGTTGGATACTGGCACCGTTGCCAGCGCTGCGGAAAAGATCGCAGCCAAGGAGCCGTTTGAAGTTTTGGTCGTCGGCGGTGGTCCAGCCGGCGCAGCGGCCGCGATTTATGCGGCGCGCAAAGGTATTCGCACCGGCGTTGTCGCCGAACGATTTGGCGGTCAGGTGCTCGATACCATGGGCATTGAGAATTTCATTTCGATCCAGCACACCGAAGGGCCAAAACTGGCGTTCCCGGCGAAGAAGAATATCGCAACAAGGGCGTGGCATATTGCCCGCATTGCGATGGTCCATTATACAAGGGTAAGCGCACCGCCGTCATCGGCGGTGGCAACTCCGGCGTTGAAGCGGCCATCGACCTTGCAGGCATTGTTTCCCACGTCACGCTCGTCGAGTTTGACTCGCAATTGCGCGCGGATGCGGTGCTGCAAAACAAACTGCGCAGCCTGCCCAATGTCGACATCATCACGTCGGCATTGAGCACGGAAGTGTTGGGCGACGGCGAAAAGGTTGAGGCTTTGGTCTACACCGACCGCCTGACCGGAGATTCACATCGCATCGACCTTGAAGGTATCTTCGTGCAAATCGGGCTGGTTCCGAACACCGAGTGGTTGAAAGGACCGCTTCAGCTTTCGCCGCGTGGCGAAATCGAAGTCGATGCGCATAACGCGACGAACATCCCGGGCGTTTTCGCTGCTGGCGACGTTACGACTGTCCCGTACAAGCAAATTATCGTCGCAATGGGCGAAGGCACAAAAGCAGGCCTGTCTGCGTTCGATCACATCATCCGGCATTGATGTGCATGCCGCTGCGGATCGGGAACATGCGTTCTCGGTTCGCGGCGTCAGGATAATGTTTCGCCTTTAGAAATGCTTTCGTCGAAATCTGCTGTTAATATGGGTTAAGTTCAGCCATCACGCGAACTTCGATATCCATCTCCCCTCACCGGTGAAAAAATGCGCAAGCCACTCATTCTGTCGTTGATGCTATGTGTCGCTGCCTGTGGCGGCGGTGAAGAAAAACGCGACCGCCCTGCGCCGTTGGTCACACTGAGTGCCGCAACGCAGCATGTATTTTCGGACCGCTACGTTGCCGTGGGCACCGCAAACGCAAATGAGCAGGTTTCGGTTCGCGCGCCAGTGACCGAACGCATCACGCAGCTTGGTTTTTCCGACGGCGACTATGTGCGGCAGGGCCAGATGCTCGCCGTTCTGGCGCAAGGGCAGGAAACGGCTTCACTCGCCAGCGCGCAAGCGCGCGCGCGCCAAGCAGATCAGCAACTGGCGCGGATTAGTGAGCTTCATCGACGCGGCTTTGCAACCAACGCCAATCTTGAGGCGCAGACCGCATCAGCCGCATCGGCAAGAGCCGCAGCCAATGAAGCGCGCGCAACGATTGGCGACCGCGTTGTGCGGGCCCCCTTTTCCGGGCAAGTATCGCTGCGGCGCATATCGGTTGGCGCAGTTGTAAGCGCAGGCGACGAAATTGCCGCTATTAGCGACCTGAGTTCCATCAAACTGGACTTCACGATACCCGAAACGATGTTGGCAAACGTCCGCGTTGGCCAAGATATCAGTGCGAAGGCTGCGGCTTTTCCTGATTATGTCGCTTCAGGAAAAATCATTGCGATCGATCCCGTAGTGAACCCGCAGACGCGTACCGCCACGCTGCGGGCGATATTGCCGAACCGCAACGGACAGTTAAAACCGGGAATGTTGCTGTCAGTCACGATCACATCGAAAACGCGCACCGCCCCTGCGATCCCCGAACTCTCGCTCGTCCGTGAAGGTGATGCGAGCTTTGTCTACACGCTGGATGCTGATCAAAAGGCGAAGCGTATTGCAGTGAAGACCGGCACACGCGACGGCAATCTGGTCGAAATCATCGACGGACTGCAAGTCGGCGACCAAATCGTAACCGAAGGCGTCGTGAAGCTGTCGGATGGTGCCAAAGTGCGCACTGGAAAAGCCAAATCTGGCGAAGCCACCGCAAAAAGCAAATGATGCAAGGTTGAGATGACACTTTCCGACATCTCCGTCCGCAGACCCGTATTCGCAGCCGTAATTGCGATCTTGATGGTGCTTGTCGGCATTGTCGGTTTTTTAAACTTACCCGTTCGCGAATATCCCGACACTGAACCCCCGATTGTGTCGGTGGGTACAGCCTATACCGGCGCTGCGGCCAGTGTCGTCGAAACACGGGTGACGCAGGTGTTGGAAAATGCACTTGCCGGCATTGAGGGCATTCAAACGATCACATCCCGGTCGCGCGACGGGCAGTCCGATATCACCATCGAATTCGCGCCGGGCCGAACCGTCGACAGCGCTGCGAACGATGTCCGCGACCGTGTCGGCGGGGTGGCGGATGATTTGCCCGAAGAAGTGCTCGCGCCTGAAGTGCGCAAGGTCGATGCCGATGCATCGCCCATATTGTTTCTGGTGGTGTCGAAACCGGGTTGGTCCCGGCTTGAACTCAGCGACTATGTCGACCGCAATCTGATAGACCGGTTCTCCGCCATCGATGGTGTCGCGCGCGTGTTTGTGGGCGGCGAAGCGCGGCCATCGATGCGTGTTTGGCTGCAGCCAGACCGGCTTGCCGCATTGGGCCTTACGCCGCTTGATGTGGAAAATGCCCTGCGTAGCCAGAATGTCGAACTGCCCGCCGGTCGCTTGGAGTCCACCGATCAAAACGTAACCCTGCGCGTCAGCCGACCATTTGGGAATGAAGCCGAGTTCCAGCAGTTGATAGTCGCACGCGGTGCTGACGGTTCGCTAGTTCGTCTGGCGGATGTAGCGCGCGTCGAAACCGGTCCGGAAAATCCCTATGCCGCATTCCGGTTAAACGGTGAATCCGCGCTTGGCATGGGGATTGCCCGCCAGTCGGGCGCGAACACCTTGGCCGTCGCCGAAAGCGCAAAGGCGCTCGCCGAACAAATCAAAGCGGATTTACCGCAGGGCATGACCATTACCGTTGGGTCGGATGACTCATTGTTCATCAGCAAGGCCATAAGCGGCGTGTGGACCACCTTGGCAGAAGCCGCGGCACTGGTTGTCTTGGTCATCTTCCTGTTTTTGGGCAGCTGGCGCGCAACGCTTATTCCAGCAATCACCGTGCCCATCTGCTTGCTCGCGACCTTTGCTGTGCTGTGGCTGTTCGGATTTTCCATCAACCTGTTGACGCTGCTGGCGCTCGTGCTTGCGATTGGGCTGGTGGTCGATGACGCCATCGTGGTGTTGGAAAATGTCTACCACCGGATCGAACAAGGCGAGCCCCCCCTTGTCGCAGCGGTTACCGGCACGCGGCAGGTCGCTTTTGCAGTTGTATCGACCACCATCGTGGTCTGCGCGGTGTTTGTGCCCGTCATGTTTCTGGCAGGCCAGACCGGTTTGTTATTCCGGGAGCTTGCGGGCGCCATGATTGCCGCCATCGCCTTTTCGGGCTTTGTCGCGCTCAGCCTTGCACCAATGCTATGTTCAAAACTGCTCAAGCAGGAAAAGCGCGGACGTGTTGCATCATGGGTAGATGATAAATTCCAACGCGTGGAGACGCGCTATGCGCATATGCTGTCCCGCGCGATTGCCAAGCCCTTGGCGGCGATGCTTGGCGTCATGGGCTTTTTGGTTGTTGCAGGCCTTTTGTTCACGACGCTTCAGTCCGAACTCGCACCGGCCGAGGATGTGGGCGTCATAAGCGTCAACATTGCAGCGCCAGAGGGCTCTGGCTACAACGCAATGGACAAATATATGTTGGATGCGTCCAAACCGGTTTTGGGGCTGCTCGAAAAGGGCACGGTTCGGTCCATCATTCAACGCACGCCCGGCGGCTTTTCCGCAAGTGATGACTTTAACTCGGGCACCTTCCTTATCTTCCTGAAACCATGGGAAGAACGCACCGAGAAGACCGAAGATGTCGTCGCACAGGTCAACAAAATCCTTGCCGATCTGCCCGCTGTGCGCGGTAATGGCGCGGCGCGGTCGTCTATCGGACGGGGGCGCGGTCAGCCGCTGAACTTTGTCATCGCAGGGTCCACTTATGAATCCCTTAGCGTTGCGCGTGACCGGATATTGACTGCGGCGCGCGAAAATCCGGGCATTGTGAACCTCGATTCCGACTATAAGGAAACCAAGCCGCAAATGGAGATTCTGGTCGACACGGCACGCGCTGGCGACCTTGGCGTATCCGTTGCCGACGTCAGCCAAGCGCTGCAGTCGCTCTTGGGGTCACGCCGCGTCTCGACTTATGTGGATCGCGGTGAAGAGTATCGCGTGATTGTTCAGGCCGATGCCCAAAACCGGGCAACGGCGGAGAATTTGGCCGCTATCCAGCTGCGGAGCCGCGATGGATCATTGGTATCTTTGGCCAACCTGATCACATATAAAGAAACAGCCGGTGCGCGCGACCTTGGCCGTTATAACAAGCTGCGCGCCATTACGCTGTCTGGCGGATTAGCGCCCGGCTATTCAATGGGGGAAGCGCTCGCGTTTTTGGAAGAGCAAGCCGCCGCATCGCCAGAAGTACTGGCCGTCGGCTATCGCGGTGAAAGCCAAGCGTTCAAGGAAACGGGCGGATCCATCATCCTCGTGTTTTTCCTCACGATTCTGTTGGTCTATCTCGTTCTGGCGGCGCAGTTCGAAAGCTTCGTGCACCCTGCGACGATTATCACCACCGTCCCATTGGCCGTCGGCGGTGGCATCATTGGACTTGCGCTGACCGGGATGACGCTCAACCTCTACAGCCAGATTGGTATCGTCATGCTCGTGGGGCTTGCGGCAAAGAACGGCATTTTGATCGTCGAATTTGCCAACCAGCTGCGCGATGAAGGTTTGGAAATTCTGGAATCGATACAGCAAGCCGCAGCGCGCCGTTTGCGGCCAATTCTGATGACGTCGATCGCGACGGTGTTCGGCGCAATCCCGCTCGCTATTGCCAGTGGCGCTGGCGGCGCAGCACGGGCCTCTATCGGGGTGGTCATTGTCTTCGGCGTAACGCTCGCCACGCTGATTACGCTTGTTCTCATCCCGCTGATTTATGCGCGGCTTGCGAAATATACGGGATCGCCAGAAGCCGTCACGCGCCGTTTGCAGCAGGAACTGGCTGCGCAGGAAAAAGGCGCAGCCTGACGGTTACCGCAGGGGGCTCCCAATGGGCCCATCCTTTGGCGCTGTGACTTCGTCACTTCTTAACATGTTCGGATTAGATGGCCCCCTGCACAGGCGCATCGACTGCAGGAACCCGGCATGCATAAGAATATGGTTATCTTTGGCACGCGGCCAGAAGCCATAAAATTATTTCCTGTCGTCAATGCGTTGGCGGGCTACTTCAATATGCACAAGGAAATATTGGTGAGCGCGCAACACCGGCAGATGCTTGATCAAGTGCTCACGATCAGCGGCATCACTCCGGATTATGACCTCGATCTCATGCAGCCCGGGCAGTCACTTGACGCGCTCACGGCGCGCTTGTTGGGGGCTATTGGCGGCGTGCTCGATGCCGCAAAACCGGACCGCGTGATTGTACAAGGCGATACCGCAACCGCCATGGTTGGCGCGCTCGCCGCCTATTATCGCCAAATTCCCGTGAGCCATGTCGAAGCGGGTTTGCGCAGCAACAATATCCGCCAGCCATGGCCTGAGGAAGTGAACCGCAAGATTATCGGCTCGATAGCGGATCAGCATTTCGCGCCAACCGCTGTGTCTGCGGCAGCGCTTGCAGCAGAAGCCGTTTCCCCCGAAAGCATCTTTGTTACCGGCAACACGGTTATTGATGCGCTGCATTGGGTAACGGACCGCATCGCGCAAAACCCAGCATTGGGGGCAAACCTTGCGCCATATGAACAGCGGTTCCGGGGGCGCAAGATCATTGGCATCACAACGCACCGGCGGGAGAATTTCGGCGATGGCATGGACAATATCGCAGCGGCCATTCAGGCGATTGCGGCGCGGGATGATGTTGCGTGCATCTTCCCCGTGCATATGAACCCAAATGTGCGGGCAGTCATGGAAGCAGCGCTTTGCGATCTGCCCAATGTCGCGATGATTGAACCGCTGGACTATCCCAACTTCGTCCGCCTGCTGTCGATCTCGCACATCTTGTTAACCGATAGCGGCGGCGTTCAGGAAGAGGCTCCAGCGCTTGGCAAACCAGTGCTGGTGATGCGCGACACCACCGAGCGTCCCGAAGGCGTCACAGCGGGCACAGCCAAGCTAATCGGCACCGATAAAGACCGCATCATTTCGGAAATTTTCACGCTTTTAGACGATGATGCCGCCTATTCAGCCATGGCCCGCGCGTACAATCCTTGGGGATGGTCAAGCCAGCCAGCGCATAGCGGAGATCATCTACAATGCGCGTCGACAATAAACCTGGCTATTGCGCGGTCGGCTGAACATGCCGACGCAAGACTTGTTCCTGTCATGATAAAGTCATAAGGCGCGAGCAATCGGCATTGGCATCCAAAAGGGAATCGTAATGAAAATCGCAATGATCGGTTCGGGCTATGTTGGCCTTGTATCTGGCGCATGTTTTGCAGATTTCGGGCATGAAGTTGTCTGTGTCGACAAGGATGAGGGCAAGATAGCGCGCCTGAACGCCAATATCATGCCGATTTACGAACCGGGCCTTGATGCTTTGGTTAAGACCAATGTCGATGCCGGACGCTTGAGCTTTTCAACTGATGTCATGCAATCGGTCAAAGGGTGCGGCGCAATCTTCATCGCCGTTGGCACACCGTCACGCCGCGGCGATGGCCATGCGGACCTGAGCTATGTCTATGCCGCAGCCGAAGAATTGGCGCGCGCAATTGATCCGGGCACGGTTGTTGTGACGAAGTCCACGGTTCCTGTGGGCACGGGCGACGAGGTTGAGCGCATCATTCGTGAAACCAGCCCCGATCTTGAATTTGCCGTTGTTTCAAACCCTGAATTCCTGCGCGAAGGCGCGGCCATTGGCGACTTCAAACGCCCCGACCGCATTGTCGTGGGCAGCGATGTCGAATGGGCCCGCGATGTGATGCGCGCGATTTACCGTCCGTTGTTCCTGAATGAATCGCCATTGCTGTTCACCAGCCGCCGTTCGTCGGAGCTGATCAAATATGCCGCAAACGCGTTTCTCGCGACCAAGATCACCTTCATCAACGAAATGGCGGATCTGTGCGAAAAACTGGGTGCCGATGTGCAAGACGTATCGCGCGGTATTGGTTTGGATAACCGCATCGGACCAAAGTTCCTGCATGCCGGGCCCGGCTATGGCGGCAGCTGCTTTCCAAAAGACACGCTGGCCTTGCTCAAGACCGCACAGGACAATGAAACCCCCGTCCGCGTGGTGGAAGCCGTCGTTCAGGCCAATGACCTTCGAAAGCGTGCCATGGGCCGCAAGATTATCAACGCCTTGGGCGGTGATGTGCGCGGCATGAAAATCGGGTTGCTTGGCCTGACCTTCAAACCCAATACCGACGACATGCGCGATGCCCCGTCAATTGCGATTGTCCAAACCTTGCTGGATGCTGGCGCCATCGTGCACGCCCATGATCCCGAAGGCATGGAGGAAGCCGCCAAGATCTTGCCCGACGTGGTGATGACCGCCAGCGCGTACAGCGCAGCGCAAGACGCGCATGCCGTTGCCTTGGTGACCGAATGGGACGCCTATCGCGCGCTAGACCTTCAAAAGCTGCATGCCGCGATGGCAGGTGACGTGCTGGTCGACCTACGCAACATATATCGTCCGGAAGAAGCGCAGGCCGCAGGGTTCAATTATGTCAGCATTGGCCGCTAAGCCAACGGCCTTAATTTACCTGCCGGTCATATCCCGCCCAATAAGGTGCGCGTAAATCCTTGCGCAAAATCTTGCCCGATGCGTTGCGCGGCAGGGCTTCGATGACATCCACCGAGCGCGGAACCTTGAACCCTGCGATACGTTCGCGGGCCCACGCGATCACGCTCTCAACATCAACCTGCGCGCCGGGTTTGGGCACACAAACAGCCTTCACCGCCTCACCCCATTTCGCGTCGGGCACGCCGATGACGGCGACTTCCAGTACATCGGGGTGGCCGTAGATCGCGCTCTCGACCTCAGCCGGGTAAACATTTTCGCCACCGGTGATGATCATGTCTTTCACGCGGTCGTGAATGTATAAATAGCCGTCTTCATCCAGATATCCGGCATCACCCGTTTTAATCCAGCCGCCGTCGGCGACGGTGCCTTTGGTTGCATCGGGCAAATTCCAATAGCCGATCATATTGTTCGAAGACCGCGTCCACACTTCACCGACCTCTCCGACCGGCATGTCATTGCCTGCGCCATCGACAATACGCAGATCAACACCGGGCAAGGGTTTTCCGGCCGACCGCATCCGCTTGTTGCCATTGGGGTCATGGTCTTCGGGCGGCAGCATGCAGATTGTGCCTGTTGTTTCGGTCATGCCATAGACTTGAATGAACTGCGCGTTGAACACATCCATCGATTGCCGCAGCAGCTCGAGCGGAATCGGCGCCGCACCGTACAGAATATATTTCAGACGGCTGTAATCCACCGAACGGCAGCGCGGGTGATTGACCATCATTTGCAGTGCGGCAGGCACAATGAACAGCCGCGTCGCGCCGCCTTTTTCGATCGCGTCAAAAACCGCATCAGGCGAAAATTCCGCCTGAACCAAACCCGGCAAGCCAGACGCAAGTGCCATGATGCCAAGCCCCGTCCCGCCAATATGCGCGCAGGGCATGGCGATAAGGACGACTTCATCATCATCCCATTTGGTATAGGCATGGTCGGAATCTGCCGAGTGCTTGCGCAGGGCAAACAGGTTGCGGTTCGACAGCACGGCGCCCTTGGGATTACCCGTAGTGCCTGATGTGTAGAGCTGCAGCGCGGCATCATCAGCGCCAGCAGGATCAAACGCAACGCGCGGTGTCGCATCGATCATCCGCCGCGCGTCATCTTCCGCAATGACACGCTCAACACCCGGAATGTCTTCGGCAAGCGCCTGAACGCCCGCGTCAAACCCCTGCCCCGCGAACAAAACGCGCGCGCCAGTGTCTTTCGCAATATATGCCCATTCGGCAGGGGCAAGCCGCCAGCCAATCGGCACCATGACGATGCCAACGCGCGCCGCGCCGTAAAACAGCGAAAAATACAGGTCGCTGTTTTTGCCAATCCACGCAATGCGGTCGCCTTTTTTAAGCCCCATAGCCATCAGCATCGACGCGATTTTCGCGGTGTGTTCCTCGAGCCCGCCATATGTAAAAGCGTGGTCATCTTGCGATAAAGCGGGCCAATCGGGGCGGTCCTTTGCCCAAAGGGTCAGAAACCCGTCAAAGGTCAATATGTCGAAATCGGCCACCGCCATGTCATCTCTCCCAAGATCGGGCCGCGTTTGGCAGCCGCCCTGATGCTTTTTGTCGAGAGATTATAGCCACATGTCAACAAACTGATTACGTCTCGGCTTCCCCCTTTGAATTCGAGGATTCTCTCATGCCGAAAATGTTTCAACTGACTGCTATTCTCTTGTTGGCAGGGGTCAGCTTGCCGGCGGCGGCGCAGAATGAATCTAAGCGTGAAATCGTTGTCACGGCGCGTTCATTGAACGACACAGAGGCGGATTTGAAAGCCTGCCTTGCGCGCAAATGCCCACCTGATCAGGATATCAAAGCGACGCTGGCGCATGCCGAAAACCAATTTGTCGAAGGCGATTATCGCGATGCGCGTGCGACTTTGGCAAATGCCCTCGGCCGCAATCGCAAACATAAAGAACAGTTCCCGATCGAAGTCTCCGATTTGCTACGTGCAAATGGCAATGTGGCGGCACATTTGGGCGAATCCGATATTTATCGGCTGTCCGTGCTCGATATGCGAGACACTTTGAAGGGCGCGCTTAAGCCAAATGACTTTCGTGTCTTCGGCGCGGAAATTGAAGTCGCGGATTCGCGGTTGAAACTTGGCTATCTGGAAGAAGCCAGCGACAAATATCTTGAAATCGAACGGCGCGCGCTTTCCGCGGGCCTTCCCCAAATTGCGGCGATTGCCCGTCTGCGCGACCTGTCTTTGCGGGTGCAGCGCGCGGAAACCGAGAAGACGGCATTTCGCCGCAAAGACGCCACCGAAGCGATTGACCTATTCTTGAAAGAACCCACCGGCGGGGCCGAGCAATTCAAGATTGTGGCTGAGGTCCTAAAATCACGCATGGACCGCAACGGCGGCAACAACGAAACCACCGACAAGCTGATTGCGCGCTATGCGGCGATGGGTGGCACAGAACGGCCCGTTCTGCTGCATTCCAAGCCGATTGAAATGAACGAGGCACAGGCCGCCCGCGCGATGGCCGGTGGCAGCGACCTCAACCGGATCGGCACACAGGTCGTTGAAAAGCGCTGGGTCGATATTGGTTTCTGGATTGGCGCCGACGGCAAGGTGGATGAACCCGAAATATTGCGCAACCAAGGTGGCACCGATTGGACCGACGTTGTTCTAAAATCGATTAAAACCCGCATTTATGCACCATTAAAGGCGGAGAAAGACGGCGCGACGCCCGGAATTTACGCCATCGAGCGTTATTCGCTCACCGCGCAATATGAAAATGACGTGACCGGAACACGTATCCGTCAGCGCTCACCCATTGCCAAAATCGAGCGGACCGATTTGACTGGCTAGGGTCAGGACCTATTAAATGCATCATCGCGGCGTCAAAATGGCAAAGATATCGAAGTAAAATGTCCGCCGCAGGCAGTTATTCTGCCTGCAAGGGCATTTTGCTTTGAGATCGAAGCCATTTTGGCGTCCTTCGGATAAGTCCGGCGCTTACCGCCTTGCACTGAACAATATGGCCTCAAACCGCGAAGGTGCATTTAATAGGCCCTGACCCTAAGCCAATTACAGCGCCGATATCATCCGTTCGGTCGCCTCGGCGGCCAAGCGGGCGGCGCGTTTTAAATTGGCCTGAAAATCGCCCGAGCTGTCGCCATTGGCATTGTCGCTCGTCGCCTTGATCGCGGCCCATGGCACGTCCATGCGGGCTGCGGCTTGGGCAACGGCTGCGGTTTCCATATCGATGATGTCGCCGCCAAGAACGCGGTGCAGGCGGCTGCCATGGTCGTCGCTTTCCATGAAGCAGTCATTGGTGATGATGCGCACTTTCGGTAGGCCCGTCTCTGGCATGATTGCGGCGTGATAGGGTTCGGCATGCGCCTCCCCTATCGGCCATGCCCCTGCCCGATAATGCACAAACCCGTCGGCACGCGAAGCACCATAATCCCCCTGCACGGCTTGCGCGATCTGGAAACAATGGCCGTCATGATCGCTCAATTTCCCCGCAGTGCCGACCACCAAAAGCAAATCGGCATGATAATGTTCGACCAGCATCATCGCCGCCATTGCCGCATTCACTTTGCCAATGCCGCTGCAGGTAATCGCGATATTGCGGCCGCCGGATTGGACCTGACGGACCATGAAACCGTGCAAGGGTTCGCTATTGGCGCTTTGGCCGGGGAACAACGCAGCGGCTTCGGCGTCCACGCCGGTAATGATGCCAATAGTTTTGAACATGCTGCGCCCTTTAGAAAATTTCCAACGAGGAAGCCCTTAGCGCAGCATTAACGTACATATGATGACATAAACGCTAGCGCGGCCAAATTAATGGCTGGCGGCAATCATGTCTTCGATACGGACGAACTTCTCGCGCGGGGCGCCGTCGCGGGCACGGGCAATCTCTGCCTCTTCAATTTTCTTCCAGTCGCTGAATGTGACAATGTCGACCTTGCGTAATGCCAGCAGTGCATCCAGTCCGGCACGACCATCTTTGTTGGCGCTTATGGCCATATCCTCCGCCACGGTATCAATGATGTTATAGCCGTCGGGCCGGTTCGTACCGATCGTTCCAGATGGACCACGCCGGGCCCAGCCAACGCAATAGAGACCCGGTAATATCCTGCCGTCCAGATTGGCAAAGCGACCGCGGCCATGTTCATAAGGCACGCCGTCAATGGGCGGCGTTTGATACCCAATGCAGCTTATGACCATGGAACAATCGATGGTGTAGCTTTCACCCGTGCCAACACTGCGATACTGGTCGTCCAACCGCATACGCTCCACCCGAACGCGCTTTACTTTGCCATCGCCCTCGATCGCGACGGGGGCAGCAAAAAAGTCAAAATTGATGCTGATCACTTTATCCGCACGAAACGCCTCTGGAATGGCTGCGAATTCGCGCAGATGCGTGACGGACTTGCGGATGCCGGGTTCCAACAGCGCATCCTCGCCGATGTCTGGCAAATCATCCTTGTCGACCCGCGGTGTAGCCCGCTGCAAATGCGCGAGTTCGCCGAGTTCCTTGGGCGTCATCGCAATCTGGTGCGGCCCGCGCCGACCCAAAATGGTGATGTCCTCAACAGCGGAATGATCAAGCCCATCGAGCGCGTGGCTAACGATGTCCGAACCGTCAAATTCGGCGCGCGTTTTGGACAATATGCGCGCGACATCCAGTGCGACGTTGCCGTTACCGACAATGACGACATGCCGGCCATCCAATGGCGGCCTAAGGTCCGCATAATCAGGGTGGCCATTATACCAGCCGACAAAGGCGGCGCTGCCAAAAACGCCGGGCAGATCTGCGCCAGCGATGTCCAACGGGCGATCATTCGGCGCGCCGGTGGCGAGGATGACCGCGTCATATAATGTCTGAAGCTCGTCGATGCTGACGTCTTTGCCGACAGTCACATTGCCGACAAACCGGACATTGTCGGACAAAGCGACTTTTTCGTAACGGCCCGCCACCGCCTTGATCGATTGATGATCGGGGGCGACACCAAAACGGATGAGGCCAAAGGGAACGGGCAAGCGGTCGATGATATCCACCCGCACATCGTCGCGAAATTTCTTCTGCGCGGCTTCGGCTGTGTAATATCCCGCCGGACCGGAACCGATGATTGCGATATGCCGCATGCCCTACTCCCCGTCATTGCCTGATTCGGCAGGCTAACGGGTCAGCGCCAAAAAGAAAGCGCGACCTTCACACGGAAGATCAGGCGGCTTTACGCGCCTTGTGTGCGCCGCGGTCAAGGAAACCGCGGATCGCCTCTATGCTCTCTTCCACATGGCTCAACAGGAACAAATGCCCGCCATTTTCGACCACGAACAACTCACTGTTGGGAATGAGGAAATTCAGAAATTTGCCATTGGCGAGCGGAACGATCTGGTCATCATCGCCCATCATGATGAGCGTTTCGGTTTTCAGAAATGGCAGGAATGGCGCGCTGGTCCATCCCATCATCGCCATCAGCTGATAAAAATATCCCGTCTTCGACGGCGGCGTAATCCGGCCAATATGCTCCAACTTGTTGCCCACCATACCGCCGTACAGCGTCTTGAAATGCTTCGCCATGAAATCGGGGTCTATATACCGGCGCGGGTCAGCCATTTTGACCAACGCGGCGGGATTGCCCGGCACCATCAACATGCCGGCGCTTGTTGCAACAAGGATAAGCTTGTTCGTGCGCGCGCCATTCTGCAGCGCAAATTGCTGCGCCATCGCCCCGCCCCAGCTGACGCCCATGACATCGACCACGGGCATTTCAAACCGGTCAAGCAACAACGCCGCAATGCGCGACATCAATAAAGCGTTATAGGGCACCACCGGATCGGGCGAACCGCCAATGCCGGGCATATCAAAAGTGATAAAATCTCGGTCATCGAGCAACTCCGCCATCGGCGCCATAGCCTCAATATTCGCGCCAATGCCGTTGAAGAACAATATCGGCAGCTTCTTCGTCGCCTTCGACGCCCGCCAAACCGCAACCCGCAAGACGCGACCGTCAACGGTCTCCATGCTGAAATTTGGGGCGGGGTTTTTGGTCATATGGGTTCCCGTGCCGCGTTATCGCTGGCGTTGCGGCGAGTTTAACGCATGGACCCGGCTGTGCAAGGAAGAAAGAGCCGTTTCGGCATCGTGACGACGCGGCGACATCCCCTCACTCCAAAACATACAGCCCCGGAGCGGCTTCCATTGCTGGATGGGCCTTGCTGCCGAGCGTACCGGGGGCGGCGACTTCTGCGCCTGATCGCGCGTGGAGCCATTCCATCCAATGTGGCCACCAGCTGCCGGCAACTTCTTCGCTGCCTTTCATCCATTCGGTGACGTCGGCGGGCGTTTTGCCATTTGAATGTTTCCAATATTTCGCCTTGGGGTTACCCGGCGGGTTCAGGATCGCCTGCATATGGCCAGCCTGGCTCAGGATGAATTCGACATTTTTGCTGCCGAACAATTGTGTCGAGCGATAGCATGCGCGCCATGGCGTGATGTGGTCCGTCGTTCCGCCCAGAACGAACAGGTCGCCCGTCACCTTGGTCAGGTCAAGCATATGGCCGGCAATTTCGAACGTGCCCGGCGCGGCGTAGGCATTTGTTTCAAACAGCTCCAAGAAATCACCCATCAATGCCGATGACAGGTTGGTCGCGTCGGCATTCCAGAACAATATATCGAACGCTGGCGGATCATCACCCAGCAGATAATTGTTGATGACATAGTTCCAGATCAGGTCATTGGGCCGCAACCATGCAAAGCCGCGCGCAAGGCTGCTGCCTTCAATCACGCCTTTCTTCGCCGCGCGTTGCCGTGCCAGCGCGATGCCATTGTGCGACACAAGGCTCGACGCCTCGGTATCGCCGGGCTTGGGTTCAAGCACGCACACCATCATGGTAATGGCGTTGGCGCGGGTGTCACCCATCGACGCCAGCTTGGACAGCAGGACGGACATGGTCTGTCCGCCGGAACAGCCGCCCGAAATATTGACCTTGTCGCTGCCGGTAATCTCGCACACGACATCCAGCGCCTTGATGCAGCTTTCGATATATTCGGCCATGCCCCACACGCCCATCTCGTCGGTCGGGTTGCGCCATGAAATCATGAATGGCTGAATGCCGTGGTCGGTCTGCCATTTGATGATCGATTTTTCGGGGGACAGATCGTTGATATACATTTTGTTGATCTGTGGCGGGATCGTCAGCTGCGGCGTGGCAAACACCTTGTCGGTGGTGGGCGCATATTGGACCAGTTCGAAACGTTCGTCGCGATAGACCACTGCACCCTTTGCGGTTGCGACATTCTCGCCAAGCTTGAACGGTTTTTTGTTCACCTGGCTCACCATCATGTCGTTGTGAACCATGTCATTATAAGCGTTTTTAAGGCCCTTCACGAGGCTGAGCCCGCCAGAGTCCACCAGCCGTTTTTGCGCGGTCGGATTGCCGATCAGCGTGTTGGTCGGTGACATCGCATCAATGATGATCTGCGAGATGAAATTGGCACGGTCGCGCTCAAGCGCGTCGAGTTCCAAATCCTCAATATAGCTTTTAACGCCCTTTTGCACCGCGAGATAATATTGCGCGCCCGCTTTGAAAAAGGGGTTAAACGTCCATGCCGGGTCCATGAAGCGCTTATCCTTGGGATCAGGCGCAAGGTCCGACTTTCCGGTCATGATTTTGACGACATCTTCGGAAAAACTGCTGGTTGCCTTCCACGCCTTGTCCGGGTTGGCGGCGGTCTGGCGGAGCATCAGGCCAATTGCGCCGATGAAATCCTCCCGCGCTAATCCTGCTAACGGGCCAAGCGCCATGGTTGCATCATTGGCGGCGTCAAACGCGCCTGCAACGCTGGAAAATGGTGCACCTTTCTTTTTCGCGCCCTTTGCTCCGGTCTTTTTTCCAGCTCCGCTGCCCGCTTTTGTCGCCATCTGCATCTCCTCTTCCCAAGACGAAGAATTACATGCCCCGCGGCCTGCGTCAATCGCGCATCATCCCGATGGAAAATGGCGCAAAAATCGCATATAGCGACTGCGCCAGAGCAGAGCGCGCATTGTTAACAATTGAAAACAAGCGCTTCTAAACCGGAGGACAGCCGCCGCGCATCTTAATGCGCCCCTTAAGGAGCACCAGTATGCATGCCCGAGTTTGCTTTGCCGAACCATCAACATGCCGCCTTTCGACGCCCATCGGCACTGTCATTGGCCAACCCAGCGCACTGATTTTTCTGCGATGACCTCAGACATGAAAAAACTGGAAGGCTTGGGCAAATTGCTGAAGGCTGCCGGGGTTAAGCCCGCTGGCGCTGAGGCGATGGTCCGCGACCATATCGACGAAATTCAAGCCGACGCGCGCCAACATCATGCCGAACTCATCGCATCGGTGAAGGCGCTGAAAGAAGAGCTGATCGAGCTGCAGCACAATCATGCATCGTCGGTGTCCGAAATACGCATGGCGACCGATGTGATGCGGCACGAAATAGAAGCGCGCAGCGTTGCGTTCGGCCGAACGCTCCACATCGCCAAATTCGTGCTCATTATCGTCGTGGCTTTGCAGGTCATCCTTCTTGTGAGCATACACACGACCACGGGCAGCAACCTGCTCGACCTTAGCCACTTCATCCCTGCGTCTGAGACATCGAACGACGTGCAAGTCCCTTCCCCGACGTCCAGCCCCCAGGGCGCAGCTACGAAATGAACGAATGACATATATCATGTCCGCCAAGCGACCTTTCCGATTTCCTGAAACACGCAGCCTGATTGGTGGCCTGTGCCTTGCGGCCGCGATCACGGGTATCACGGTGACCGCCAACGCGAATGACCCACGCGCCGAAAAACAAACTGCGGGAAAGCCAAAAGCAGAAAAGCCAAGCACGACAAAAACGGCCCCGGTTAAACCAAAAGCTACCAAAACCGAGCAGAAAAAGCCAAATGTCGCAAAGCCAAGCGCGTCGACATTCACGATCCCCAGCCTCGAAGACAAACCAACCAACGCCCAGACCAACGCTCAGTCCGCTGCGGACGAAACGCTGCGCAATGACATCGACACGCTTTGGAAGAAATTCCCCGGCCGCGCGGGCATCGCCATTTACACGCCATTTTCGGATGACATTATCGGTCGGCGGCACACCGAACGCTTTCCGCAGCAAAGCGTCTCCAAAATGTGGGTCGCGTTGACGATTTTGGAACAAGAAGCCGCGGGCAAGCTGTCGCTCGACAAGAAAATACGGGTGAGCCGCGATGATATCGTGGTGTTTAGCCAGCCGATCAAACAATATCTCAGCAGCCAAGATTCCTTTGAAATGTCCGTGCGCGAATTGCTTGCCCACGCCGTCAACGCGAGCGACAATCTTGCAAACAGCGTCCTGATACGCGTCGCCGGTGGCCCGCAAGCGATCAACCAGATGCTGGACCGGCGCAAAGTGCAATCGATCCGTTTCGGACCTGGTGAAGTGCTTTTGCAGAGCGCGATCGCGGGTCTGAATTGGCAACCTGAATATCGCAAAGGCAATGCCTTTAAGGAACAGCGTTCGCG
>JAJTEF010000002.1:27022-94581 GCA_021300355.1 Sphingomonadaceae bacterium
TCCTATGGAAAAACGGCGCGCAGCGCTCGACAAATATCTGGCCTCGCCCTTGGATGGCGCTGCGCCGGGCACCATCGCGCTTGTGCTAAAGCGCTTTGGCGAACGCGCGCCTGATGATCCGGGGGCAAAGCTTTTGAAACTGATGGCGGGGACCTATACCGGAAGATCACGCCTTCGTTCAGGGCTCGCCCCGGGCTGGAGCCTCGCCCACAAAACAGGGACGGGACAAGTATTGGGTTCGATTTCGACCGCACTTAACGATGTCGGGGTGATGAAAGCGCCGGATGGGTGTCGGTATCAGGTTGCCGTCATGATTGCCGAAACACGCGCCGGACGAGAGGTCACAAACGGCCTCATGCAAAATGTTGCGCGCGCGGTGGTGCGGCATCATCGCCAAATCCACCCAAAGGCCGAAAAGACGCCATAAAGCGATAGCTGCCCAAATGCGCCTTCTGCCGAAAGGTAAAAGGAATTCAGCGTGTCAAATAATCGCTTGCACGAATATTCGCTCCATTTTGGAGCGAATATTCGTGCATCCGTGAATTTTGTTCCATAGGACGCGTAAAGTTCACATTAGTTCACAATACAATTGTTACAAAAGTTACATTTGTGGCGTAAAAGCAAGCGCGGTTTGGTCCACTATTTAAGGCATAGTAATGAAGAAATTTCATATAGCTGTGGTAGAAGACGACTTAGCCTTTGCGGCGGAGATGGAGGAATTTCTGGGGACGGCCGGCTATACCGTTTCCATCTATGGCTCATCGCAGAAATTTTTGGCGGCATTGCGCCAATCGGAATGCGACCTTCTCATCGTCGATTGGTCGATTCCCGATTTATCCGGTATTGAAGTGCTCGAATATATCCGGAAATTTCATCCGGATATGCCAGCCATCATGCTGACCGCACGCACCGAAAATACCGACATTGTGCGCGGGTTACAGGCCGGTGCCGACGATTATGTTTCCAAGCCAGTAGATCCCGACGTCCTTGCAATGCGGATCAAATCGCTGTTGCGCCGATCCAAAGGCGAAGTGAAAAACGTGTCGGAAAACGTCATCCTCGGCCGCTATTTGCTGCGGCCATCGGCGTCCACGATCTACCTTGGCGACGAAGAGATCGTGCTGCCCAAGCGTGAATTTGACATGGCGATGCTGTTTTTCACAAATCCGAACCGCCGTCTTTCGCGGCAATATTTGGCAGCAACCTTATGGGGTAAAGTTTTCAATTACCAATCGCGGACGATTGACACCCATGTCGCACGGTTACGCAAGAACCTAAAACTCGACCCCACATGTGGCATCAGCCTGAATGCGTTGTACGGTTTTGGATATACCTTGCAGGCCGATGTGCACGCGATGAGCGCCGCGCACGAACACACCGCCATTTCGGCTTAGACAGATAACCGCGCCGCTTTAGCCACGCCCGCTGCGTCGGAACACCTATCCCTGCGGAGCGCAGACTAAGGACGGTTTCGGGGAAACTAACGTTGCGCGGTAGGGCTAATCGTCGGCACTTGCGTCCCTCGGTCATGGCGCTACAGCACGCAAAATGAGCATGATTGAAATCGTCGCCGTGCTGCTCGGCATTGCCAACATCGTCCTGATTATCCGGCGATCGGTTTGGAACTTTCCCGTGGCGATTGTCATGGTCGCTTTATATTTCATCATCTTTCGCGACGCCAAACTGTACAGCGACGCCGGGCTGCAGATCTTTTTTGCGGGCATCAATCTTTATGGCTGGTGGAGCTGGAACCGCAATAAGGGCCATCGCCATTTGGGCATGGGGTGCCATCATGCATGCCGAAACCGATGCCAGCTATCCCTATTGGGATGCATCAGTCGCGATGCTGTCGATTGTGGGGCAGATTTTGATGACGCGGCGTTTTGTCGAAAACTGGCATTATTGGATCATCGTCAATATCATCTCCATTCCGCTGTATATCGTGAAAGACCTGCATCTGACCGCCGGATTGTACGGGATGTTTCTGGTGCTGGCGGTTGCCGGTCTTGTCGAATGGCGCAAGGCAGAACGCGCATGAAACGGATTTGCCTGCATGGCCCCGAAAGCACGGGTAAATCGACATTGGGCACGCGGCTTGCGGCGCATTTGGGATGCGAAGTCGTGCCCGAATATGGCCGCGCGTATTGCGAGGCACATGGCACCGACATCGGCATGGCGCAGCTCGTCCACATTGCGCAGACGCAAGACGCGATGAACCGCGCCGCGGCCGCGCGCGCAGCAGAACTTGGCGCTGGTTATGTGCTGTTCGATACAGACCCGCTGATAACGTCGGTGTGGGCGCACATGATGTTCGGCGCAGCAGACGGATATTTCGGCGCCTTTGCCGGTTTTGCAGACCATTATTTGCTGCTCGATATCGACCTGCCCTTTGTCGATGATGGCTTGCGCGTTTATGCGCAATCGGCCGAGCGCAAACGCTTTTTCGACCTATGCCGCGCGGAGCTCGATGGACGCGGTGTCCGTTATACGCTGGTTCAAGGCGAAGGCGAAGCGCGTTTTACCGCGGCATTGGCCGCTATCTCGGCCTAAGCCTTCTCCAACGCCTCACTTGCCGCGACCCAGCGGGCTTCGGCAGCCTCTTGCGCGGCGACAATCTTCCCGCGCCGTTGCGACAGTTCGCCCATCGTCAGGCTCTTATATTCATTCGCGGCGGACGCCGGATCGAACATCGCCCGGTCAATCGCGCTCAACACAACCTCAAGCTTGGCAAGGTCCGCCTCTGCATCGCTGACTTCGCGCTTAAGCTTGCTTTGCGCCTCACGCGCGGCGGCTTGCGCTTTTTTGTCTTCCTTGCGATCGGCCTTGGATACCTTCTCTTTCGCTGGCCCCTTGCCCAGGATGAAGTCGGTATAATCCTCAATTGTGCCCGAAAATTCGGTTGCGGTCCCGCCATCGACGAGCACCAGCCGGTCGGCCGTTAGCTCCAACATATGCCGGTCATGGCTGACCAGCACCACGGTGCCTTCATATTCGTTCAGCGCCTGCACCAACGCTTCACGCGCATCGACGTCCAAGTGGTTCGTCGGCTCGTCAAGGATCAGCATATGCGGCGCATCGCGGGTAATCAGCGCCAGCGCCAACCGCGCGCGTTCTCCGCCCGACAGCTTGCCGACCTTCGTCGTCGCCTTTGCCCCTGAAAAGCCAAACCGGCCCAATTGCGCGCGCACCGCGCCGGGGGTCGCGCCCTTCATCTGCTGGGTCATATGCTCCAGCGGGGTATCGTCGCCGTCGAGTTCTTCGACCTGATATTGCGTGAAATAGCCAACGCGCATTTTGCCCGACGCGCTCATCGCCCCGTCCATCGGCGTCAGTTGCGCCGCAAGCAACCGCGCGAGCGTGGTCTTGCCATTGCCGTTCCGCCCCAGCAAAGCGATCCGGTCATCGGGGTCGATGCGCAGGTTCAACCGCTGAAGTATCGGTTTGCCCGCGGTATAGCCAACACTCGCCAGGTCAAGCGTGACCAAGGGCGGTTTCAATTCATCCGGACTTGGAAAGTCAAAGCTTAACGTCGGATCTTCGGCCATCGCGGCAATGGGTTGCATGCGTGCCAGCGCCTTGGCTCTGGACTGCGCCTGCTTCGCCGTGGAGGCACGCGCCGAGTTGCGCGCAACATAATCCTGCAGCTTGGCGCGTTGCGCATCCTGCGAAGCCTTAGCCGCCGCCAGCTGCGCTGCACGTTCGGCACGCTGGCGCTCAAACGAGTCATAGCCGCCGGAATAGAGCGTCGTGGACCCGCCTTCGAGATGCAGGATATTGTCGACCACATTGTTCAACAAATCGCGTTCGTGGCTGATCACCACCATCATCGACGGATAGGATTTGAGAAAGTTTTCCAGCCACAATGTCGCTTCAAGGTCCAAGTGGTTTGAAGGTTCGTCGAGCAGCAACAAATCGGGTTCGGAGAACAAAAGCGCGGCCAAGGCAACGCGCATTTTCCAACCACCGGAGTAACTATCGAGCGGCCGGCCCTGCATTTCTTCATCAAAACCAAGCCCGACGAGAATGCGCGCAGCACGCGCAGGGGCGGTGTAGGCATCAATCGCGATCAACCGTTCGTGCAGTTCGCCCAGCCGGTCGGGGTCGGCGCAATGCTCTGCCTCTTCCATCAAAGCCGCGCGCTCGACATCGCCCGCCAGCACCGTTTCAAACGGCGTTGCCGTGCCCGATGGCGCTTCCTGCGCGATATAGCCGATGCGCGTATTCTTCGGCATATCCATGCTGCCTTCGTCGGCTTCAAGCTCGCCGATCATCACCTTCATCAGCGTGGATTTGCCCGCGCCATTGCGGCCGATAAGGCCAACGCGCGAATAAGGCGGCAGCGTCGCAGTCGCGCGGTCCAATATGGTGCGGCCGCCAAGGCGCACGGTGATTCCGTTTAAGTTTAACATGATGCCGCGCGCCTAGCAGAGGCGGAGGCTCATGTCACCGCATTGCGTATCGCAAATTCCGGCTGACGATATGCGCCGCTTTCCACAATCGCGCGCAGATTCTCTCCGGCGCGCCAGATATCGGCATGGCTCAGCGTCAACGGCGTCAGGCCGAAGCGCAAGATATCGGGATCGCGAAAATCGCCGATGACACCCTGTGCAATGAGCGCTTGGACGATTTCATAAGCGTGCGGGTGGCGGAACGCGATATGGCTGCCGCGCTGGCTTGGCGTGCTGGGCGTTACGCACTCCAGCACGGCGGCGGTTCCGGCGGCGTGGAAGATGTCCCACAAGGCCGCGGATTTTGCCTCAACCTGCCGGATATCAATATCCGCCCACAGCTTCAGCCCGTTTTCCAGCGCGTTCAGCCCAAGCACCGACGGCGTTCCCGTCAACCAGCGCGTCATGCCCGCTGCCGCTTCATAGCCATCGGCAAATTCAAACGGCGCGGCATGGCCCATCCAGCCGGACAGCGGATTGTGCATCTGTTCTTGCCAGCGCTTTGCCACATACAGAAACGCCGGCGCGCCGGGGCCGCCGTTGAGATATTTATAGCCGCAACCCACCGCCATATCCGCGCCCGCCGCGTTCAGCTCCACCGCCACGGCGCCTGCGCTATGGCTCAGGTCCCAGCAGATGAGCGCACCGGCATCATGCGCGGCCTTGGTCCAGCCCGCCATGTCGAAGCGTTCGGCGGTTTTGTAATGCACATGCGTCAGCAGCAGCAACGCCGTGTCATCGCCCAGTGCATCGGCCAGCGCGCCGCGCTCGACCACGCGCAATTCCGCGCCCACGACCGCCGCGACCGCGCCTTCGGCAATGTGCAGGTCCGTCGGGAAATTCCCCGCCTCGCTGACCACCACATTGCGCGATGGGTTAAGGCGCAGCGCCGCGACGATCAGCTTGTACAGGTTCACCGAGGTCGAATCTGCAGAGATCACTTCATCCGCTTCTGCACCGATCAACGGCGCGATCATCGCGCCAACGCGCTGCGGCGCATCAATCCAGCCTTCGTTCCAGCTGCGGATCAGCCGCTGGCCCCACGCATGGTTCAGCAGATCGGTCCCCGCCGTCACGGTCGACATCGGCAATTGCCCCAGCGAATTGCCGTCGAGGTAAATCACGCCATCAGGGCACATAAACTGCGCGCGATATCCGCCCAGCGGGTCGGCGGCGTCCAGTGCCAAAGCCTGCTCCAACGTCATGACTTTACCGCCTTCAGGCCGAAGGTTTTCAATATCACCGCGCGCTGCTTGCCCCAGGATATGGTTTCGGGCGCAATCAGCTCGGCATGGCCTTCATCCGGCGTTGTCACCATCTTCGCCCCATAAGCCGCGCCGAACGATGGCGGCGCGATACGGTCGCGGTCATTGTTAAACTGCAACTCGCGCGCACGGCCCTTGGGCATTTCGGGCGGAGACACACGCGCAAAGGCATTGCCCGCCATCTTGGCTGCCGCATCATTGCCGCACCCGTGGTCGGGCAGCGTCATTTGCGCGCGCAAATCGGGCAAGCCGCCCTGCGATATCGCCAGATCAACCTGCAAAGGTGAGTCCCCGCGCAAGGCATCGCCCTTGGCCAGCGCCGACCGCCGCGCGAGCCACAAGGACAAATGCCCTCCCGCCGAATGGCCAATCGTCACCACCGGCGCGTCAGTCTTAAATCCATACTCGGCGCGCTTGGCCGCAAACATATCCGCCGCCGCGCCGACATCCTGATAGGTTCCGGGATAGCCACCGCCGCGGTCCACACCGCGATATTCGATGTTCCACACGCCCACACCATGTGTGCGCAGGTCATCGGCAATCCAGTTCATGATATCGCGCTCGGCAATTTCGGTCTGCCAGCAACCGCCGTGGATCATCACCACCGCCGGATGCGGGCCAGCCCCTGCTGGCTTCCACACATCAACCAGCTGCAAGGCATCCGCGCCATAGCGCACCGTCGCGTCCGCCACCGGCTTTGGCCGCGACAGCAGGTCGTCCCACACCATCAGGCGCTTGGGTGCTACTGGTGCCATTGCTGCCTCCTTCGTCATTGGGGTGCAACCCGCCGCACTGGTCAAGACCAAAAGCAAGAGCCCCAATCGCGCAGCGGCCAAATGCTTACTCCTCACCCATCCGCAACGCAGCAATAAACGCCTCCTGAGGGATCGATACGTTCCCGTACTCCCGCATCCGTGCCTTGCCCTTTTTCTGCTTTTCCAGCAGCTTTTTCTTGCGGCTGATGTCGCCGCCATAGCATTTGGCGGTTACGTCCTTGCGCATCGCGGCGATGGTTTCGCGGGCGATGACCTTGCCGCCGATGGCCGCTTGGATGGGGATTTTGAACAGATGGCGCGGGATGAGGTCTTTTAGGCGCTCGCACATGCCGCGGCCGCGGGATTCGGCGGTGCCGCGGTGGACGATCATGCTCAGCGCGTCGACCGCGTCGCCATTGACCAGCACGCTCATTTTCACAAGGTCGCCTTCGCGATGGCCGATCTGGTGGTAATCGAACGAGGCATAGCCGCGCGAAATGCTCTTCAACCGGTCGTAGAAATCGAACACGACTTCGTTGAGCGGTAATTCATAGACGATCTGCGCACGGCCACCGACATAGGTCAGTTGTTTTTGAACGCCGCGCCGGTCCTGACACAGTTTCAATATGCTGCCCAGATATTCGTCGGGGCAGTAAATCGTCGCCTCAATCCACGGCTCCTGAATTTCCGCGATGCGGTTAATGTCGGGCATGTCGGCGGGGTTGTGCAGCTCCATACTGCGCGCATCTTCGGTCTTCGACCGGCTCAGCTCCAGCTTGTACACAACCGACGGCGCGGTGGTGATAAGGTCCAGGTCAAACTCGCGCGTCAGGCGCTCCTGAATGATCTCAAGGTGCAACAGCCCTAGGAACCCGCAGCGAAAGCCAAAGCCCAACGCCGCGCTGCTTTCGGTTTCAAAGCTGAATGATGCGTCGTTCAGGCGCAGCTTGCTGATGCTTTCGCGCAATTTTTCAAAGTCCGCCGCGTCGGTGGGGAACAGGCCGCAGAACACCACGGGCTGCACTTCCTTAAATCCGGGCAGCGGTTCGGCGGCGGGGCGCTTTGCATCGGTGATGGTGTCACCCACGCGGGTCTGCGCGACTTCTTTAATCTGCGCGGTGATAATGCCGACTTCGCCCGCCGCGATTTCGGACAGGATTTCCAGTTTTGGCCGCATACAGCCGACGCGGTCGACCAAATGCTTTGTGCCGGCGGCCATGAATTGGATTTCCTGACCTTTTTTGATGACGCCGTCGATGACGCGGATCAGGATGACGACACCCAGATAGGGGTCGTACCATGAATCGACCAACATCGCCTTCAACGGCGCGTTGCGGTCGCCCTTTGGCGGGGGAATGCGCGTGACCACGGCCTCCAACACCTCATCAATGCCGATGCCCGACTTCGCCGAAGTCAGCACCGCATTGTCGGCGGGCAAGCCAATGATTTCCTCAATCTCCGCCTTCACCTTGTCCACCTCTGCCGCGGGCAGATCGATCTTGTTGATGACGGGCACGATTTCATGGTCATGCTCAATGGATTGATAGACGTTGGCCAGCGTCTGCGCCTCAACGCCTTGCGCGGCGTCGACGACAAGCAACGCGCCTTCGCACGCGGCGAGGCTGCGGCTGACTTCATAGGCAAAGTCGACATGGCCCGGCGTGTCCATCAGGTTCAATTGATAGGTAATGCCGTCCTTCGCGGTATAATCCAGCCGCACCGTTTGCGCCTTGATCGTGATGCCGCGTTCTTTTTCAATGTCCATATTATCAAGGACTTGGCTCGTCATCTCACGCGCCGTCAGGCCGCCCGTTTGCTGGATCAGCCGATCCGCAAGGGTCGACTTCCCGTGATCAATGTGCGCGATTATGGAAAAATTACGGATAAGCGAGAGTTCGGTCATGCAGCCGCCCCTAGCAGGGCTGCCCCGCCCCTTCAAGCATGGCGGAACGCCTGTAGAGCGGCGCCCTAAAACCGAGGCGTCCGATTGCGGTCATTTTACCCAACAGATTCGTCAAATCTTGGATTAGCGACAACTTGACGTGCCCCTGCGCAGGCGGGGGACTGAAAACGGAGGTATAAACGTAGCGCTTAGCGAGGGGCAATCATTTCATCGTCGCAGGTACCTTTTGTATCCTTAAGGGCCAAATCCGGCCCTCTTGCAGGTGCTGCGCCGCCGCAGAATTGGCTGTGATGGGCGCAGGCCGGGGTTGACCCTCACCGCCTGCGGCTCTATACATCGTCCAACATCTGCCCCATCGGGATTGGCCTTGTCGTCGCGCAACTTGGCTAAAGCATTGAAGGGTCTGGATTTTCACATACGCGAAACGGCTGCACGGCAGGACCCGAATCTTCGGACCTTTGCCATGCGGCCTTTTCTTGTCTGGTGAAAACGAATTTAGCGCGTTTGACATTTCTAACTGAGGCAAAGCACCTTATGGCAACCCGTACCGCTCCTGCGACACTCTCGCGTCAAAAGCGTATCCGCAAAATCTTCGGTAACATCCACGAAGTTATCGACATGCCCAACCTGATTGAGGTTCAGCGCGAAAGCTATGAGCAGTTCCTGCGCTCTGACCCGTCCATTGGTTATGTATCCGGCCTCGAAAAAACGCTGCGCAGCGTTTTCCCGATTAAGGATTTTGCCGGAACGTCGGAACTCGACTTCGTCCATTACGAACTCGAAGATCCCAAATATGACGTTGAAGAATGCCGTCAGCGCGGAATTACCTATGCCGCACAGATGAAGGTGACATTGCGCCTTATCGTGTTTGAGGTTGACCCCGACACCGAAGCACGTTCGGTCCTCGATATTAAGGAGCAGGACGTATACATGGGCGACATGCCGCTCATGACGCATAACGGCACATTCTTCGTCAACGGTACAGAGCGCGTTATCGTTTCGCAGATGCACCGTTCGCCGGGCGTTCTTTTTGACCATGACCGCGGTAAAACGCACTCGTCGGGCAAATATCTGTTCGCCGCGCGCGTCATTCCTTACCGTGGTTCGTGGCTCGACTTTGAATTTGATGCCAAGGATATCGTCAACGTCCGTATCGACCGTAAGCGCAAGTTGCCGGTCACGACCTTGCTCTACTCGCTGGGTCTGAACGACGAAGAAATCCTGAGCCACTTCTACGACCGCGTGACATTTGAACGCGGCACCGGTGGCTGGAAAATCCCGTTCAACGCGGAACAATGGCGTGCGTCGAAACCGATGTTCGACATCGTGGATGCAAAGACCGGCGAAGTCGTGTTCCCTGCAGGCACCAAGGTTACGCCACGCGCCGCGAACAAAGCGGTTAAGGATGGCCTGACGCATCTGCTGATCCCGACCGAAGAAATCTTTGGCCGTTATTCGGCATTCGACCTGATCGACGAAAAGACAGGCCGGATTTATGTTGAAGCCGGTGACGAAATCACCGCTGAAAACCTTGAAGCACTCGACAAGGCCGGCATCGACAGCCTTGAGCTGCTCGACATCGACCATGTTATCACCGGCGCATGGATGCGCAACACGCTAAAGGCCGACAAGGCCGAGAACCGCGACATGGGCCTTGATGCGATCTACCGCGTCATGCGTCCTGGCGAGCCGCCAACGCGCGAAACCGCCGAAGCATTGTTCGCTGGCCTGTTCTTCGATCCAGACCGCTACGACCTCAGCGCCGTTGGCCGCGTGAAGTTGAACATGCGTCTGCAGCTTGACGTTGAAGACACGCTCACCACCTTGCGGACGGAGGATATCCTCGCCGTGGTCAAGGAACTGGTGAACCTGAAGGACGGCAAGGGCGAAATCGACGATATCGATAACCTCGGCAACCGTCGTGTCCGTTCGGTCGGCGAATTGCTTGAAAACCAGTACCGCGTCGGTCTGCTCCGTATGGAGCGCGCCGTGAAAGAACGTATGAGCTCGGTTGACGTATCGACCGTGATGCCAAACGATCTGATCAACGCAAAGCCAGCGGTTGCTGCGGTGCGCGAATTCTTCGGCAGCTCGCAGTTGTCGCAGTTTATGGATCAGACCAACCCGCTTTCGGAAGTCACCCACAAGCGCCGTGTTTCGGCCCTTGGACCAGGTGGTCTGACGCGTGAGCGCGCTGGCTTTGAAGTCCGCGACGTTCACCCAACGCATTATGGCCGTATCTGCCCGATTGAAACGCCAGAAGGTCCGAACATCGGTCTGATCAACTCGCTGGCATCATTCAGCCGCGTCAACAAATATGGCTTTATCGAAACGCCTTACCGCAAGGTTATCGACAATAAAGTCACCGACGACGTGGTCTATCTCTCCGCCATGGAAGAGCAGAAGAACACCATCGCGCAGGCGAACGCCGAACTGAACGCCGATGGCAGCTTTGCCGAAGACCTGATTTCGTCACGTGAAGCTGGCGAATTCCTGATGGCACCGCGCGACCAGATCACGTTGATGGACGTTTCGCCAAAGCAGCTGGTTTCGGTTGCTGCGTCGCTCATCCCGTTCCTGGAAAACGATGACGCAAACCGTGCATTGATGGGTTCGAACATGCAACGTCAGGCCGTGCCTTTGCTCCGCGCAGAAGCACCGTTTGTCGGCACCGGCATGGAAGAAACCGTGGCCCGCGATTCCGGCGCTGCTATCGCTGCACGCCGTACCGGTATCGTCGACCAAGTCGATGCGACCCGTATCGTTGTCCGCGTGACCGGCGACGTTGAACCCGGCAAGTCGGGCGTCGACATCTACACGCTGCAAAAGTTCCAGCGTTCGAACCAAAACACCTGCATCAACCAAAAGCCACTGGTGAAGGTTGGTGACGTCATCGAAGCTGGCGACATCATCGCTGATGGTCCTTCGACCGAACTGGGCGAACTCGCACTGGGCAAGAACAGCCTCGTCGCGTTTATGCCTTGGAACGGTTACAACTACGAAGACTCGATCTTGATCTCCGAACGCATCGTGAAAGACGATGTCTTCACATCGGTCCACATCGAAGAATTCGAAGTTATGGCCCGCGATACAAAGCTTGGACCTGAAGATATTACCCGCGATATTCCAAACGTAGGTGAAGAAGCGCTTCGCAGCCTCGATGAAGCTGGCATCGTGTACATCGGCGCAGAAGTGCACCCCGGTGACATTCTGGTCGGCAAGATCACGCCAAAGGGCGAAAGCCCAATGACGCCAGAAGAAAAGCTGCTGCGCGCCATCTTTGGTGAAAAGGCAAGCGACGTGCGCGACACATCGTTGCGTCTGTCACCTGGTGTAGCTGGTACTGTTGTTGAAGTGCGCGTGTTTAACCGCCACGGCATCGACAAGGACGAGCGTGCGATGGCCATCGAACGCGAAGAAATCGAGCGTCTTGCGAAGGATCGCGAGGACGAACGTTCGATTTTGAACCGTGCGACCTACAACCGCCTGAAAGACATGCTTATTGGTCAAACTGCAGCCGCAGCGCCAAAGGGTATCAAGAAGGGCGACAAGATCACTGAGGATAATCTCAGCGAAGTCGAGCGTCACGAATGGTGGAAAATCGCGGTTGCCGACGACAAGATCCAGGGCGACCTCGAAGCGGTCAAGGTTCAGTATGACGATGCCGTCAAGCTGATCGTTGAGAAGTTCGAAGATCGTCGTGAGAAGCTGGAGCGCGGTGATGAACTCGCACCTGGCGTGCTCAAGATGGTCAAGGTGTTCGTCGCGGTGAAGCGTAAGCTGCAGCCAGGCGACAAGATGGCCGGACGTCACGGAAACAAGGGTGTTATCTCGCGGATCCTTCCGCAAGAAGACATGCCATTCCTTGCCGATGGTACACCTGTCGACATCGTTCTCAACCCGTTGGGCGTTCCATCGCGTATGAACGTCGGACAGATTTTCGAAACCCACCTTGGCTGGGCCGCACGCGGCCTGGGTATGCAAATTGGAGAGGCTTTGGAAGAGTGGCGACACAATAACCCGAACCCCGAAGCCGCGGCACCGCCAGCGATCGTGCGCGAACGTTTGGCGAAAGCCTATGGCGAAGATTATGCCGACGAGATCAAGGGCCGCAGCGACGCGGACATCATTGAACTTGCAAGCAATGTCGTCACCGGCGTTCCAATGGGCACACCTGTGTTCGACGGCGCACGTGAAGCGGACGTTACCACTATGCTCCAGCTCGCTGGACTTGACGGTTCGGGTCAATCCGACCTGTTCGACGGCCGTACCGGTGACAAGTTCGACCGCAAGGTAACCGTAGGCATCATCTACATGCTGAAATTGCATCACCTTGTTGATGACAAGATCCACGCCCGTTCAATCGGACCGTACAGCCTTGTTACGCAGCAGCCACTTGGTGGTAAGGCGCAATTCGGTGGTCAGCGTTTCGGGGAAATGGAATGCTGGGCACTTCAGGCATATGGCGCGGCCTATACCTTGCAGGAAATGCTCACGGTCAAATCCGATGACGTTATCGGGCGTACCAAGGTTTACGAAGCGATCGTCAAGGGTGACGACAGCTTTGAAGCCGGTATCCCCGAAAGCTTCAACGTTCTGGTTAAGGAAATGCGCTCATTGGGTCTGAATGTTGACCTGAAGGCACATGACTTGATCGAAGGTGACGAGGGCTTTGCCGAGGCAGCGGAATAAGCAGAGCCGGGCGGACTTAGATCCGCCCCCTGCCCCTGCCCCTGCCCTTAGGTTTTCATGGGCAAAAGCCCTATGAGGAAAAGATTATGAACGAACTGAGCAAATTCAACAATCCCATCGCCAAGGTCGAAACATTTGACCAGATCCAGATCGGGATCGCATCGCCGGAAAAAATCCGCAGCTGGTCTTTTGGTGAAATCAAAAAGCCCGAAACCATCAACTATCGCACGTTCAAGCCAGAGCGTGACGGCCTTTTCTGCGCACGTATCTTCGGGCCCGTGAAGGACTATGAGTGCCTTTGCGGTAAGTATAAGCGCATGAAGTATAAGGGCGTCGTCTGTGAAAAGTGCGGCGTTGAAGTCACCGTCACGAAGGTGCGTCGTGAGCGCATGGGCCACATCGAGCTCGCTGCCCCTGTTGCGCATATCTGGTTCCTAAAGTCGCTGCCTTCACGCATCGGCCTGCTGCTTGATATGCAGTTGAAGCAGCTTGAGCGCGTGCTGTATTTCGAAAACTACATCGTAACCGAGCCTGGCCTGACCGCGCTTGAGAAGTTCCAGTTGCTGAGCGAAGACGAATTGCTCGACGCACAGGACGAATATGGCGAAGACGCTTTCACCGCCAGCATCGGTGCCGAAGCCGTCAAGACCATGTTGATGGACCTCGACCTTGAGCAAGAGCGTACTGACCTGCTCGACGAGCTTGCTGTTACCAAGTCGGAACTTAAGCCTAAGAAGATCATCAAACGTTTGAAGGTCGTCGAAAGCTTCATTGATTCCGGCAACAAGCCTGAGTGGATGATTTTGGACGTCATTCCCGTCATTCCACCAGAATTGCGCCCATTGGTGCCGCTGGATGGCGGTCGTTTTGCAACGTCCGATCTGAACGATCTCTATCGCCGCGTTATCAACCGTAACAACCGTTTGAAGCGCCTGATCGAACTACGCGCGCCAGACATCATCGTCCGCAACGAAAAGCGCATGCTGCAGGAAGCTGTTGACGCATTGTTCGACAATGGCCGTCGCGGCCGTACGATCACCGGTGCCAACAAGCGTCCACTGAAGTCGCTGTCCGACATGCTCAAGGGCAAGCAGGGCCGTTTCCGCCAGAACCTTTTGGGTAAGCGCGTCGATTATTCGGGTCGTTCGGTTATCGTGACCGGACCTGAATTGAAATTGCATCAGTGCGGCCTGCCAAAGAAGATGGCGCTCGAACTGTTCAAGCCGTTCATCTACTCACGTCTGGATGCGAAGGGTCTTTCGATGACCCTGAAGCAAGCCAAGAAGTGGGTCGAAAAGGAGCGCAAGGAAGTTTGGGACATCCTCGATGAGGTTATCCGTGAACATCCTGTGTTGCTGAACCGCGCACCGACGCTTCACCGTTTGGGCATTCAGGCGTTCGAGCCTGTCCTGATTGAAGGTAAGGCTATCCAGCTTCACCCGCTCGTCTGCTCGGCCTTTAACGCCGACTTTGACGGTGACCAGATGGCTGTTCACGTTCCATTGAGCCTTGAGGCCCAGTTGGAAGCACGCGTTTTGATGATGTCCACCAACAACATCCTGTCGCCTGCAAACGGTAAGCCAATCATCGTTCCTTCGCAGGACATGGTCTTGGGTCTATATTATCTTTCGATGGATCGCCGCGGTGAGCCAGGCGAAGGCATGATGCTGTCCGACATGGCTGAAGTGCATCAGGCGCTTGAAGTTGGCGCCGTAACGCTCCACTCCAAGATCATCGCTCGCGTCCCACAGACCGGTGAAGATGGCGTTGAGCGTATGGTTCGCTTTGACACCACACCTGGCCGTATGTTGCTCGCAGAAACGCTGCCAAAGAGCCACCGCGTGCCGTTCGAAACCGTCAACCGCCTTCTCACCAAGAAGGAAATCGGCGACGTTATCGATCAGGTTTACCGTCACACGGGCCAGAAAGACACGGTATTGTTCGCCGACGCCATCATGTCGCTTGGCTTCAAATATGCTTTCAAGGCCGGTATTTCGTTCGGTAAGGACGACATGATCATTCCGGAAGAAAAGACGGAAATGGTTGCTGAAACCAAGGCGATTGTTGCCGACTTTGAGCAGCAGTATCAGGACGGTCTGATCACGCAGCAGGAAAAGTACAACAAGGTCATCGACGCCTGGTCCACATGTGGTGACAAGGTCGCCAACGCCATGATGGACAAGCTGAAGGCATCGCCAACCGACGAGCATGGCCGTGAATTGCCAGTCAACTCGGTATACATGATGAGCCACTCCGGTGCGCGTGGTTCGCCAGCACAGATGAAGCAGCTTGCCGGTATGCGCGGTCTGATGGCCAAGCCTTCGGGCGAGATCATCGAAACGCCGATCATTTCGAACTTTAAGGAAGGTCTGACTGTTCTCGAGTATTTCAACTCGACCCACGGTGCCCGTAAGGGTCTGGCCGATACTGCACTTAAGACTGCAAACTCAGGTTACTTGACACGCCGTCTGGTCGACGTATCGCAGGATTGCACCATCGTTGAAGTCGATTGCGGTACTGAGCGCGCGCTGGAAATGCGTTCGATCGTTCAGGGTGGTTCGACCATCGCCTCACTTGGTGAGCGTGTCCTTGGCCGTACCACGGCAGAAGACATCCTTGGCCTTGATGGCAAGGTGCTGATCCCTGCTGGAACCTTGCTCGACGAGCCAATGGTTACTGCGATGGAAGAAACCGGCATTCAGGCCCTCAAGATCCGCTCACCGCTCGTGTGCGAATCCAAGGTCGGTGTTTGCGGTACCTGCTATGGTCGTGACCTTGCACGCGGTACACCAGTCAACATTGGTGAAGCTGTCGGCGTTATCGCGGCGCAGTCCATCGGTGAGCCTGGAACCCAGCTGACCATGCGTACCTTCCACATCGGTGGTGCGGCGCAGTTGAACGAACAATCGAACCTTGATGCAACTGCATCGGGTAAGGTCATGTATCGCGATCTGCCAAGCATCGTCGACAAGCGTAAGAAGCGTCTGGCAATGGCCCGTAACGGTGAACTTATCATCGTCGACAAGGATGGCCGCGAGATGGAAATTCACCGTCTGCCTTATGGTGCGACGTTGGCATTCCCGGATGGTGCGGACGTCAATATTGGTGATCGTCTGGCTGAATGGGATCCATTCACCATGCCAATCATCACCGAAAAGTCGGGTATTATTAAATATCAGGACCTGATCGACGGCAAGACGTTGACCGAGCAAACCGACGAAGCAACGGGTATCGCCCAGCGCGTCGTTATCGAAGATCGTGCCGGCAGCCGCACCAAGAAGGAAGACCTTCGCCCACGCATTACCTTGCTGGATGACGATAGCGGTGAAGCTGCGCGTTATCTGCTTGGCGTTGGCACGATGCTTTCGGTTGAAGACGGTGCCATGGTTCAGGCAGGCGATGTTATCGCGCGTGTGACCCGTGAATCGGCTAAGACCCGCGACATCACCGGTGGTCTGCCACGCGTTGCCGAATTGTTCGAAGCACGTATTCCGAAGGATAACGCAATCATTGCGAAGATTTCGGGCCGCGTTGAATTCGTCCGCGACTATAAGGCGAAGCGCAAGATCGCGATTGTTCCGGAAGAAGGCGATCGTATTGAATATCTGATCCAGAAGTCAAAGGTACTTGATGTTCAAGAAGGCGATTTCGTCCGTAAGGGCGATAACCTGATTGCTGGTTCGCCGAACCCGCATGACATCCTTGAAGTCATGGGCATCGAAGCATTGGCTGAATATCTGGTTGCAGAAATTCAGGAAGTGTATCGTCTGCAGGGCGTGAAGATCAACGACAAGCACATCGAAACGATCGTTCGTCAGATGTTGCAGAAGGTTGAAATCACATTCGGTGGCGACACGACCTTGCTTCCCGGCGAACAGGTTGACCGCGAAGAAATGGACGCCATCAATGCGAAGCTGTCCAAGGGTCAGGCACCTGCAACCGGTAACCCGGTTCTGTTGGGCATCACCAAGGCTTCGTTGCAGACACGTTCGTTCATCTCGGCAGCATCCTTCCAAGAAACCACCCGCGTCCTCACACAGGCTGCTGTGGAAGGTAAGAAGGACATCCTGACCGGTCTGAAGGAAAACGTCATCGTTGGTCGTCTGATCCCTGCGGGTACTGGTTCTGCCATGAACCGCATGCGGATTGCCGCGACAAGCCGCGACGTTGCGCTTCGTGCCAGCTATAAAAAGCTTCAGGAAAGCCTGATTGCGCCTGAGACAGCAGCTGAAGAGCATGCTGCCGAATTGGCACAGGGTTCTGAAGCAGCCATCGGCGATGATGTGTTGGCAAAGGTGATTTCAGATGATCTAACCACCACTGACGCCGCCATCGATGATGTTGTGGATAGCGGCGAAGAAGAATAAGCTTCGCTTCCCTAAAGGAATGACAAAAGCCCGCTGGAAGCAATTCCGGCGGGCTTTTTGCTGTGTTACGTGAATAAATCACTGGCCTAATCATTGCGCACTACATATACAGTGACGGAAGACAATTGAGGGCGGGTTGGATGTTTGAAACAATACGGGCTTGGGTGAAACGGCACCGCGTCTGGTCAGCGATTATCGCGCTTGTACTGCTATTCATTCTCCACCGCATCGTTCGCCCTACTCCGCATGACTATGAATATGTCAGCGAGACCGTCACGCGCGGCGAAGTTCTGCGCAAGGTTTCGGCCAGCGGCAAAATACGTGCGCTGAACACAATCAAGGTCGGCACCGAGGTGTCGGGCCAAGTCACCAAGGTCTACGTCGATTTCAATTCGCCCGTGAAGGCGGGCCAGGTCCTCGCCGAGATCGACTCAACCCGCGTGCGTGCCCGGGTGCAGCAGTCCGAAGCGCAAGTAGCGCTTGCCCGCGCCGGTTTGCAGCAAACGGTTGCCAATGTCGCCCGTGCGCGGTCGGAGCTTGAGATACAGGAACGCGATTTTGCGCGGCAACGTGAGCTGGCCGAGCGCGGCTTTGTGTCGAAGGCAGGCCTCGACATCGCGCAAAGCAAGCTTAACAGCGCGCGCAACGCCTTGCAGGTTGCACTGGCGCAAACGCAAAGCGGCAATGCGCAGATCAGCCAAGGCACAGCGGAGCTTTCGTCAGCGCGGCTCGATCTCAACCGCACCGTGATTGTCGCCCCCGCCAGCGGCGTTATCATCAATAAACTTGTGGAACCCGGCACCACCGTCGCCGCCAGTTTCCAGACCCCGAACCTGTTCGAAATCGCGGCCGACACCACCAAGATGCAAGTTGAGGCATCGGTTGACGAAGCGGACATCGGTCAGATTATCGAGGGCCAAGATGTGACCTTCACCGTCGACAGTTACCCGAATGATATATTCCGCGCCAAAGTGCGGCAGGTCCGTCAAGCGCCCGTCGAAACGCAAAATGTCGTCAGCTATCTCGTCATCATCGATGTGGACAATAAAGACGGCAAATTGCTGCCCGGTATGACCGCAAATGTAGAAATCATCACTGGCGCAAAGGCCAATGTGTTGCGCGTGCCAACCAACGCGCTTCGCTTCCGTCCCAAATTGGCCGACCGGGGCGAACCGAAAGAAGAAAAACCTGGGGCGCCTGCGAAAAAGGAAACACCCAAGCCTTCATTGTATCTGGCGGGAACCGATCTGTATCGACCGGTCATGAAACAGGTCCAAATCGGCTTACAAGGTGACGATTATACCGAAGTGACTTCGGGCATCAAAGCGGGCGACAAAGTTCTCATCCGGACAAAATCCCTGAAGCCGAAGGTCCAAACCGACGACAATGCGGACGAAGATGACAGCGCCGCTTCTTGAAACGCATGATCTGTTAAAAGATTATGTGATCGGCGGTGAGGTTCTGCACGCCGTCAACGGCGTTTCGCTGACCATAAAACGTGGCGAGTTCGTTGCGATCATGGGTGCCAGCGGTTCGGGCAAATCGACGTTCATGAATATGATCGGTTGTCTGGATGTCCCAACGTCCGGAACCTTGTTACTCGACGGCATTGATACCAAAACGCTCGACAGCGACGCATTGGCTGAAATCCGCAACCGCAAAATTGGCTTTGTGTTTCAACAGTTCAACCTGCTCGCCCGCACGAGCGCGTTGGACAATGTGGCGGTGCCGCTCATTTACGCGGGCCTTGGCTATACCGAACGCCGGGAACGTGCGCAGGCGAAGCTTGAGGCGATGGGACTTGGCAACCGTTTGCAGAATACCCCTGCCAAGCTGTCGGGTGGTCAGCAACAGCGCGTCGCCATCGCCCGTGCGTTGGTCACCGATCCGCTCATGCTGCTTGCTGACGAACCAACAGGCGCGCTGGATACCCAGACATCGCTCGATATTATGGGTATTTTCCAGAAACTGAACGACGAAGGCATCACGCTCATCGTCGTCACGCATGAGCCGGACATTGCCGAATATGCCGAACGGCGGATTGTCTTTCGCGACGGACGGGTCATTGAAGATGCTGCGGTCAAATCGCGACGCCGCGCGGTTGCCGGATGAGTAAGCTGCTGAACTCCATCGCTGGCTGGGGCGTCAATATTGCAATTGCGATGACGGCGCTGCGCACCAATCTGATGCGCTCCATCCTCACCACACTTGGCGTGATGATTGGGGTATTCTCCGTCATCTTGGCGGTAGCGGTGGGCAATGGCGCACAGGTTTCCGTAACGCAGCAGATCGCGACTTTAGGTTCAAATATGGCCATCGTCGTGCCGCAGCCCGACAGTGGCAGCGGCCCGCCACGCTCCACAGACCGCGGCCGCTTAACCGAGCGCGATGGCCGCGCCATTTTGCGTCAGGTATCGGGCGTGAGCGCTGTCGCACCCCAAATCCGCAGCAGCGTCCAACTGGTCACACCGGGCCGCAGCGCCACCACACAAGCGACTGGCGCCACACCTGAATATGGCATTGTGTCCAACGTCACCGCGTCCGAAGGCCGTTTCCTCACCGATGGCGATGTCGGTGCGGCCGCACGTGTTGTTGTGATCGGACAGACGGTTGCCGACAAGCTGTTCGCAGATGCAAATCCTGTGGGCGAAACCGTACGCATCAATCGCGTCCCATTTAAGGTGATCGGTTTGCTCGAAAGCAAGGGCAGCAATTTGGGTAATGACAATGACGACCAAATTGTCGTGCCCATCACGACGCTGCGCCAGCGGCTGCAGACGACGGCGATGCAGGGGCCGGACGATGTGACGCTGCTGTTCGTCGGTTTCGAGGATGAAGATTCACTGCTCGCGGGGCAGCAGGACATCAAACGCATGTTGCGCGACCGCTACCGCGTACCCAAAGGAAGAATTAGTCCGTTCACTGTGCGCACAACAACGGAAATCGCCGAGACGACCAGTCAAGTGACGCAGATATTTCAGGCCGTTTTGGTCGCCATCGCATCCATATCTTTGCTGGTGGGCGGGATCGGTATCATGAACATCATGCTGGTCAGCGTTACCGAACGCACACGCGAAATCGGCCTTCGCATGGCATTGGGGGCAAAGCGCAGCGACATCCGTAACCAGTTCCTCGTTGAAGCCGCTGTGCTGTGCGTCATCGGCGGCGCTATCGGCCTAACCTTGGCCGTGCTCGCTGCAGCGGTTTTTCAGCAAGTGGCTGACTTCCCCGCCCCGGTTGGGTTGGACACGGCATTGATGTCCGTCGCGTTTTCCGCAGTTATCGGCATCCTATTTGGCGGCTACCCGGCCATCAGGGCATCACGCCTTTCGCCGATCGAAGCGTTGCGGAGCGAATAATCAGAATTTTCCGGACAAGGTCAGTTGAAGCAGCGGGTCGAGGGTGCGTTTCCGATTCACGATCTGATCGAGCTCTCCCGATGCCCGCGTGCCGGCATAAATAAACCGGTCTCGGTGGAAACCCGCCATGTCGGTCACTTGGAAACGCAGTGTCCCAAGGCTGAACTTGCTATATTCGAAAAATAGTGTCGATCGCGTGCCCTCATGCTGGCGCCTGATCTCGTTGAAGAAATAGGCGTAATTCGGTTCCTGCACACTAAAGGATGCGCCGAAGACAAGGCCAAGGTCGGCCATGTCATAACGGATATCCCATTGTTGATGCCACAATGGACGGTGGGACATGCGACGGTTCAGACCCGTGACGGGGTCGGTCACTTTGCTACCGTGATAATGGCCAATATATTTCGCTTCAATTCCAGCGAACCCAATAGGCTGTGTCAGCCAATCCAGCGGTAATGTTACCTCCAGCTCGGCATTCCATCGCTTGCTTTTGCCGATGTTCCCGGTGCCGTCAAATTGCGCAGTAATGTTCCCATTGCTGTCACGGACAGTGATAGGAACAAGGTCTTGGGTATCGCTGACCAACTGATATTCACCACGGAACTGAATGCTGCCGCGTTCCAGAAACTTGTGACGGATAAGGCCGGAGAAAGTCATTGTTTTTTCGGGCACAAGGTCTGCGTTGCCAGCGTCCACCTGATTGCCGACGGTCACATCGACCGACGTCGCAAACTCATTGAAGTTCAACTGCGCAACCTGACGCTCGGCGCGCAATTCCAAAGTGGTTTGCGGATTGATTGTCCACGTCGCAATGGCACGGGGCTTGATAAATTGAAAGCGCCGCTCCGCTATACTGTCGCCTGACAATGTCAGTTTGGAAAATTCGGCAATGGCGCCTGCTTCAACTTTCCAAGATGGGCCGAGCGTCCATACGTCACTGACAAATGGTTCAAACCGCGTTTCTTGAACGAGGACATCTGATGCCGGAAAACTGGTCACCGCACCTGCGACCGAATTGGCCACGCTGAAACGAGCATCAAGGCGATTATAAGCGATCTCAGCGCCGAATTGGACTGCGTGCCGGCCTAACCCACTCCAGTCATTCTGGATGCGTACAACGGCTTCTGTGGGCTTGTTACGGCTGCGCGTTTCAAACAACGTCACTGGCTGCCCCATGCGGGAAATTTCGATGCTACTATCGTTGCTTTCCTGCCCTGAACGATAAAGCGTGACAATTTTTGTTTTCGCCTTCGGCAAGGCCGAAAATTCAATGTCACCGCCAATTTCATAATTTAAATCGCTAATGGGACCGCCGCGCAGCAAAAGTTCATCAGCGATGTCAACACCGGAACCGTTGAAATAGTTACCATTCCGAATGTCAAAGCTGTCGCTCCAACGCACTTGGCCATTGAGGTTGACCTTGCTGTCGCCCAATTTGGTTTTGATGGCGCCACCCACGGCCGCTTGGTCATATCCGCCTTTGCCATTGTAAAAGCGCCGTTCCAGCAAGACAGCCGATCCCGTCTTGAAATCTTCAGGACCAAATCCGTAGACCCGTTCCGAATAAGATGACACGTTCAATTCATAGCTTGTTTCGCCCCGCCGCAGCGTTGCCGACGCGTTCAATGATGGCTGGAAACCATAGCGGGTTCCGGCGATGATCGTCCCTTCATAGGTGCCGTTGACCTTTGCAGTCCGCTTACGGACGATGTTTATGACTTGCCCTTGCCCCTGCGTTTCGGTGTCCGCGCCCGCCTGCTCAGACAACTCAATATATTCGACCTGACTTGCCGGAATCCGGGACAGCATCGTCCACACGTCATCGGACTTTGTGGATGGCCGGTCCCCATCGATCAGAACATTACCGGCATTTTCGCCAAAGCCGCGACGCCCTTCACCTTCACTGATGGAAAACCCCGGGATGCGCTTCACCATGTCCAGCGCGGTGACGGGGGCGTAGGTGGTGAAAAAATCGGGTGTGAATTGCCGGCTGCCGGCCCGAACTGAAGATGCCTCGGCATTTGCGCCGCTGTCATTGGCAACAGCTTGAGACGGTACAGTCATCACAGCCATAGCCGACGTCAACAGTGCCAGACGTAGTTCAAAAACGCGCATCAACCCTCCACGAGACCCGCGGGCATCTTCCCCGTCGGTCTTTGCCGATGCCTTAACGGACCGCAGGCCTTGGGCGAAAGCTGCGTTCGACCAAAAAGCGTAGCAATCGACGAGATACAAAGTTTTGATGCAAATTGGCCGTTGGTCGACAGCCATTACCGGTTGGCAGACAAATACGCTTACCGCGCGCGATTCTTTTCCCGCTCAATCTGTTTGCTCAGGTCCGCTGCCTTTTTGCAAGCGCCTCGATCACCGTCGGCACAGCGTTTATTCTCCTTGGCACGTTTACGGCTGAGCTTACCAAGAGCTTCGTCGCGTTTACGCATTTCACGGCCGCGTTTTTCATCAGCTTCCGCTTGACTGGTCGTCAAAACATCTAAGGTCTTTGAAACGGCTTTCATCGGTGCGTTCGTAACATTGGACACGATCGAAGCAACGCATCCTTGGAGGAGCACACACAGCAAAGCACAAACAATCAAACGCATTTCGACCCCCCCCCAATATCTCTTGCAAAAGGCCTATCTTAACAAATTGACCGCAATCGCGCGAACTTCGTCTGCCATATCAGCTCTTTGCAACGCTATAGCCAAGTTGGCTTCGATGTAACCTACTTTTGATCCGCAGTCATAACGATTTCCATCAAATGTGACGGCATGGAAAGGTTGCTTACCGAGCATTTGCGCCATGGCATCGGTCAACTGGATCTCACCGCCAGCGCCTTTTTCTTGGCCTTCCAATATATGCATCACTTCGGGTTGAAGGATGTAACGCCCCGAAACGATCAGGTTGGATGGCGCGTCCTCAACCTTTGGCTTTTCAACCAGGCCAAGCACCTCCGTAATCGCGCCGCGCGCCTCGCCGGGTGCGATCACGCCATAGCTGGATACCGCGTGGCGCGGCACTTCAAGCACGCTGATAACATTGCCGCCAATGTTCTGATACGCGTCGACCATCTGCTTCATACATCCCGGCGAGCCATGCATAAACTCATCGGGAAGGAATATGGCGAAGGGCTCGTCACCAATGATGTCGCGCGCGCACCAGATGGCGTGCCCAAGTCCCAGTGGTTCCTGTTGCCGAACATACACGCAGTTGCCGGGTGTCAGGCGTGAGCTCGCCAACACCGATGTGTCTTTGCCACGCGCCGCCATTGTGTGCTCAAGTTCGAACGCGATATCGAAATGGTCTTCAATTGCGCTCTTACAGCGGCCCGTCACGAATATCATCTGCTCGATACCCGCCTCCCGCGCCTCATCGACCGCATATTGAATGAGCGGACTGTCGACGATCGGCAGCATTTCTTTCGGAATGGCCTTTGTCGCTGGCAAAAAGCGGGTGCCGAGACCCGCGACCGGAAATACAGCTTTTCGAACAGGTTTATATGTCATGACGTATACTTAACGCGCCAATCTGCATTGTCTATGCGGAGTCGGCCAGCCGTTGGGCAAATCCCTTTTTAAGCTTTGCCAACTTGGGCGGAATGACAGCGAGGCAATATGCATTCCGCTGACCTTCACCCTCCCAATATTCCTGATGATAATCTTCGGCTGGATACCAAGTCGCAGGCCCTTCAATCGTGGTGACGATCGGCGATGGCCAGTCCGCTGCGGCCTTCGCAATGCCTGCTTCAGCGGTCGCACGTTGATCATCGTTCAACGGGAAAATTGCCGACCGATATTGCGTCCCGACGTCATTCCCCTGACGGTTTAATTGCGTTGGATCATGCGTCGCAAAAAATATCTCCAGCAAATCGGCGTAGCTGATCACTTCGGCATCAAAGGCAATGCGGATGGCTTCGGCGTGCCCCGTCTGCCCGCCGCAAACCTCTTTATATGTGGGGTCGACTGTCGTCCCGCCAATATATCCGCTTTGGACGCTGTGCACGCCATTCAGCTGGCCAAAAACAGCTTCGGTGCACCAGAAACAACCGCCGGCGAAAATCGCTTCATCATGTAACATCTGCGTATCCTTAAGCTTGAATGGAATCCGGCGCCTTCGCGACATCCCCGCGTACCACCAGCAGATACATGGCGGGTGTCACGATACGTGATAGCACAGTCGAGGAAATCAACCCCCCGATCAATACAATCGCCAATGGTCCATAAAGACTACCGCCAAAAAGCGCGAGCGGCATCAGTCCGCCAATCGCCGTTACCGATGTCAGCAACACCGGTAAGAAACGCACCTCTCCCGCCTTTTCAATCGCCTCACGCAGCGCATAGCCGCTGGCGCGCAATTGGCTGGTAAAATCGACCAGCAGGATCGAGTTTTTAATTTCAATCCCGATGAGCGCGATAAAGCCAATGACGGCCAAGAACGATAGATTGTTGCCGGTAACAAGGAGCGCGATGAGGCCACCAAATGTCCCCAACGGAATGACGCCCGCGACAACCAAAGCCTCTTTGAACCGGCCAAATTCGGCAACCAGAATGGCGAAGATGCTAAATAGGGCAACGATGACAACCGGGCCAAAACCGGCGAATGTTTCGTTGATTTTTTCGGCCTCACCGCCGACCGCTATGCTGTATCCCGGCTTAAGGGGAATTGCGTCCATCTTCTTCTGCGCGTCCAAGTTTACCTTTGAAATGACCGCACCGTCGGACACCTGCGCCGTGACGCTGACATTACGTTGCAGATTATAGCGGTAGATTGCAGCCGGTGTGGATTCCAATGTCGGATTGGAAATTTCCGCCAACGAAACGGCCTGCCCGCTTCGGTTGGACACATAGATCGATTCCAGCGCCGATATGGGCTGGGTATCGGTAAGGGGGTGCCGCACAATGATGGGATAGCTGTCGCCCTCCTCGTCCCTAAATGTGCCGGCACGTTCACCGCTGATGGCCAGTCGGACCGCGCGGCGCGCCGCGCCTGCGGGCACCTCCAGCAGTGCCGCTTTTGCGTCATCGACCCTGATATCCAGGTCAATACGGTCAAAGGCGACTGGGTTGTTGATGTCTCGGGCCCCGGGCGTTTCGCGCAGCGCCAACTCCATTTTGGCCGCCACGCGTTTGAGCTCGTCTTGGTCGGGCCCATATACCCGGAATTCTACAGGCGCGTTTATCGGCGCTCCGTTTTGGAACAATACCAGCTTGATACGCGCCCCAGATATCTCGTCGAATTTCTTACGCAGCCGGTCGACCATTGCCCGGGATTTTGACCCTTCCCAATTGTCCATGATAGCCAATACTTCGCCATGGGTCGGGTTTTCGCCGCGTTGGAAAACATTGTAAAAGACAGGCGGATTATATGCGCCGACATTTTCGGCCCGGACTTTAATCGCCGGCTCCGTCTTCAAAATGTCCGAAACTTGCCGAACGATGCGGCCGGTCTCTGCAATGCTAGCGCCTTGTTCCGCTTCTACCGTGACGCGGAAATAGGATGTGTCGGCATTTGGAAACAGGCTGAAACCCAGCAAGGGGATGAAAAGAAATGCCGCGCAGGTGACCGCAAGGGCGCCCCACACCGAACGCCGCGGCCTATCCAGCGCCCAATGCAGCATCGGGTGATAAAATCTGTCGATCTTTAGCATCAGCCACTGAAGTAACGGATTGCCGCCTTCATGATCATCACGCTTCAAGATACGACTGGCAAGGAACGGCACAATTGTCAGCGATACGAGCATCGAGGCGGTAATCGTCGACACGATTGTCGCGATAAAGCTTTGGGTGAATTTGCCCGCGCCCTCCGGCAGGAAGAAAAGCGGAAGGAAGGCAAACACCAAAACACCCGTTGACCCCAAGACGGCCATGGTGATTTCTTTGGTGCCGTCGATCGCCGCTTGGCTCCGGCTTTTCCCCATCCGCAAATGTCGCGCGATGTTTTCGACGACGACAATCGAGTCATCCACCAACAAGCCAAGCGTCAGGATAAAGCCCGCGACCACAAGCTGGCTAAGGTTAAATCCATATGCCGAAATCGCCAGCAATCCCGAAGCAACCGACAGCGGAATCGATATCATCACAATCACCGACGCGCGCCAGCCCAATGGCAGCAACGTGATCAGCACCAAAAACAGCGCAAGGGTGAAGTCGCGCGCAAGTTCCTGAAGACGCTTGCGAATATCCCGGCTTTGATCAAACTCAACGACCGCCTTTATATCCGGCGGAAGCAGCTTCTTTTGAATCTCAAGCTCTTGGATTAATCGGTTACGAAGCTTGGTCGCGTCTGTGCCCTGTTTTTGGTTGGCCGTGATAAATACCCCGCGTTGGCCATTATGGCTGACCTTTACGCGCTGTTCTGCCGATCCCATTTTAATGTCTGCAACATCGGCGACGCGCAATAAGGTTCCGTCATTGGTACGGATGGGCAAATTGCGTATGCGATCAAGGTCGCGAAACGCGCCCCCTGCTTCGATGTTAAAACGGCGTGCACCGCTGGTGACGGCACCTGCGGGAACATCGGCGCCAGCAAGACGGATTGCGTCGACCACGGCGCTTGCGGGAATACGAAGCTCGGCCAAACGTCCCGAGTTGATGGCGACGGTTATTTCGGGTTGAGGCAGCCCATAAATTTCGGACTGCCGGACTTCTTTGTAACGCCCAAGTGCTTCGCTGATATCCCGCGCATATTTTTCCATGCGGTACCAACTGGCCGTCTCGCTGAGCAACGCAATTTGCAAAATGGATGAATTCGTCGTTCGAATTTTCTCGAACTGCAGCTTTTGCAGATCAGCCGGAAGTTGGCTGCGGATGGCCGTCACTTCGCGAACGGTGTCGTTGAAATATTGATCAGGGTCGCCCGACCAATCAAATTCAGCCCGAATGACGGCGTTGCCATCGCTGCTTGTCGAATTTACGCTTTGAATGTCTTCTAGGCCCTGAACCAATTCTTCGATTGGCTTGGTAATCGTCTGCTCAATCTCAGCTGCGTCCGCTCCCGGTTGCGCGGCAACGATGGACACGACAGGCATCGAAAAATGCGGATCAACCGCGCGTGGCACCTGTTGGAATGCAGAGAATCCAAGCGCGCACAGTAGCGTAAAAAGGACTAAGGTTAATTGCCACCGGCGGATGGCGATTTCGGCGATATGCATGTGTTAAGGCTGCGTCGCAATAATACGCACGGGCGACCCCGTTCGCAGTTTTTCCAACCCCGACGTCACAATCTTGTCACCCGGCTTTATACCACCGGACACAGTCACGAATGTGTCAGAGACACGTTCAATCGCGACATTGCGCGTTTCGACGCGATTGTTTTTTGCGACAACATAGACAAGGCCTTCTCCGGTGCGGACACCGAACAATGCAGTAGCTGGAATCTGCAGCAAGTCCCCGCTTTCCATGGCAGGAAGTTTAATATTGGCCGTTCCAATTTGCCCCGATCGCAAGTTTACGCGCGAAGGCAGCCGGAATTGGACGGTAAAGGCGCCCGTTGCCTCATTCGCGCGCCCATCAATTTCCGAAACGGTCGCAGAAACCGGCCCGTCGCCCGCAGACTCAATCATGATGTCCGCCGTCATGCCCACGCGCAATTTTGACGCGTCACGGTCGACGATGGGCACGCGAAAGACAAAGCCTTCATCGGCTTCACCCAGAATGAGCGCTGGCATACCTGCCGCGATAACTTGTCCTGGCTGGACGTTGCGCTGCAAGACGACGCCGCTTGATGGCGCATAAAGCTGCGCTGTGCTGCGCGCAAAGCCAGCCTGCCGGACGCGGGCATCGGCGGCTTTGACAGCCGCGTCTGCCGCTTCGAAACGCGCTTTGGTTATCCAACCATCGGCATATAGCGAACGCACGCGATCAAACTCTGCCCGCGCACGGTCTCGTTCAGCGACGGACACGCTTACGTCAGCGCCAACAATCGTGGAATCCAACGCCGACAATAATGCGCCGCGCTTTACAAAGTCACCTTCTTCAAAGCGAACAACGGCCACTTTTCCTGGGGTGGTGAAGCCAAGCGGCGTTTCCCGCCGATACCGCACCGTTCCCACCGCGCTAATTTCACGCTGAAGGTTTTCCTTTTCAACGGTGAACACGCGCACAACCTGTGCTGTTTCGACCGCAGCCTTTTTGCTGTCCGACGTCTCTCCACAGCCGGCAAGTGCAACGATCGGCAAAAGCCCAATTAAAAATCTCTTCGATGTAGGCAATTTGCTCTCCCCTGCACTGCTATACATCACTCGATAGGCGAGAGCGCGCCGGGATGAAATAGCATTTTGATATGCAACTTATTTTTCTAATTCGACGGACTCAACAGGATGCCCGCAGCCCACTTCACCGGATAGATGCTCGCTGCAGCCGGTCGTTTATCGCAACGCCAATCCCTTCGTGCGGTATCGGCGCGACCGATATGGATAATGCGGCGCTCGCATCGGCCCTGTGTAGCGCGTCAAATAAATTGGCTGCGGCCTGCGCTAGGTCGCCTGAAGCGGACAAATTATCATTGCCCTCCATTTCCCCGAACCCAATGTGCCACTCGCCTGGCTCCGGCTGGATGGCGTTTAAGCGCACAGCTTTTGACGGTGCATAATGGCTGGCCAATTGCCCGGGCGCTTCGATATTTGCTCCTGAGGCCGCCAAGGGGCCAATCCCCAGAACGCGCTCAAGATCCCCCGCGGTGACTGGCCCCGGTCTCAATATCTGCCAACCGTTGTCACGCACCGCAACAATGGTGGATTCGAGCCCTGCAGAACAAGGCCCCCCGTCCAAGATCATCGGAATCGCACCACCAAGCCCCGCAAGCACATGTTCGGCACGGGTCGGGCTTATTCCGCCGCTTTTATTGGCGGACGGCGCCGCAATGTTCAGGCCGGTTTTTTTAAGCAGCGCGTGCATGACGGGATGGGCGGGGCATCGTACTGCAATTGTCGGCAACCCCGCCGTGACGGCGCCCGCAATGTCGGCGTCGGTCCGCAGAGGCAGCACAAGCGTAAGCGGTCCCGGCCAAAATGCCTGCGCCAATTGATGTGCCATCGGGCTGAATTCAGCCAAGTTTTGCGCGGCGGATTGGTCGGCAACATGCACAATCAACGGATTAAAGTCCGGACGACCCTTTGCCGCATATATCTTGGCAACCGCATCGGCATTGCTCGCATCCGCCGCGAGGCCATATACCGTCTCAGTGGGAATCGCGACGATTTGACCGGAACGCAAAAGCTCCATCGCCGCCGTTATTGCGGCGTCATCAGCGGGCAGTACCCAGCCATTCCCCAAGGTATTTGAGCCAAACATCATTCGCGGCTATAGGCCTTGATCGACACGATTTAACAGGATTTTTTATTGATCATGGCCTTTTCTGCATCCGTTACTGAACAAGCATTTGTCCTGAAGCATATCGTAGGTATCGAAGCCTTGTCGCAACATGAACGCTTCGCCGATGCCACCCCCGATATGGTGCAAGCGATTGTGGAAGGCATTGGCGCCTTTGCCGAGGGCGAATTTGCGCCGCTCAACCGCATCGGCGACACCGTTGGTGCGCGTTTGAAAGATGGCAAAGTCGTCATGCCCGAGGGTTTTGTCGCGGCCTACAAGGCCTATGTCGCCAATGGCTGGGGCTCGATAAACGCACCGTCGGCGTTCGGTGGCCAGGGCCTGCCATTTTCGATGGCGACGGTTGCGCTGGATTCCTTGGGCGCGGCGAACATGGCATTTGCCCTGTGCCCGATCTTGTCGGTTGGCGCGATCGAAGCCATCAACCACCATGGGTCAGACCGGCAAAAGCAGTTGTTCCTGCCCAAACTGTCGACTGGCGAATGGTCAGGCACGATGAACCTGACAGAGCCACAGGCAGGTTCCGATGTCGGCGCGCTGAAATCAACCGCGACGCCGCGCGGCGATGGCACCTACCAAATCAAAGGCACCAAAATATATATCAGCTTTGGTGACCATGATATGGCCGAAAACATCGTCCATCTCGTGCTGGCCCGCACGCCCGATGGCCCTGCTGGAACCAAGGGCATCTCGCTGTTTCTGGTCCCAAAATATCAGGTGGCCGAAGATGGCAGCTTTACCAAAGCGAATGATATCAAGGTCGTATCAATCGAACATAAGATGGGCATTAATGCCTCCCCAACGTGCGTTCTCGCGTTTGGCGAAGAGGGTGAATGTATTGGCGAACTGATCGGCCCTGAATTCGGCGGCATGCGTGCGATGTTCACGATGATGAATAACGCGCGGCTAAACGTAGGATTGCAAGGCGTTCAAATTGCCGAAGCCGCAACGCAAAAAGCTATCTGGTTTGCCCGTGAACGGGTTCAATCGGCCAAAGCAAGCGGACCGTCGCGCGAGTCCGTCGCGATTGTCGAACATCCCGATGTCCGCCGCATGCTGCTCCGCATGAAAGCGGGCACGCAAGCGATACGGGCCTTGCTCTATCTGGCCTCGGGCTATGTTGACCGCGCCACGCTCGGCGAAGCTGGAGCGCAGGACATGGTTGATCTGCTGACGCCGCTTGCCAAGACCTACGGCACCGACATGGGCAGCGAGATCGCCTCGTTGGGTATTCAGGTGCATGGCGGAATGGGCTTTGTTGAGGAAACCGGCGCAGCCCAGTTTTATCGGGATATCCGCATTGCCGCCATTTATGAAGGAACCAACGGCATTCAGGCCGCCGATCTTGTGGGGCGTAAACTCGCGATGCAAGGCGGTGATGTGATTCGGAACCATCTCGCGGCTATTTCCCAAGACGCCAGCGACCAACCGGGTCTTTCGGCATTGAGCGCAGCCTGCGCTGAAGTGACTGAGTATATGTTGAGCGCAACCGTGGATGACCGTCTCGCAGGCAGTTACGCCTACACCAACATGATGTCCGTCGTGACCGCCGGATGGTTGATGCTGAAGCAGTTGCAGGCCGCACAAACAGAAATCGACGCGGGAGATACGAGCGCGTTCCTGAAGGCCAAAATCGTCGCCTGCCGTTATTATCTGGGTGTTATGGTTCCCGAAGCCTTTGCCTTCAAAGGCAGCGCGATGGCCGGTGCCGACTTGCTCTACGCATTGGATGCCGAGGATTTGGCGGCTTGAACGACCACACACTCAAACGTATTGCTGAGGCGCTGGAGCGGCTATCACCGCCACCTGCGCCACCGACGGACCTATCATCCCATCCGGCCTATCATTGGAACGGCACGGCATTGGCGCCGGTGCATGATTTCAAGCCACTGCCGCTTGACCTTATCGTTGGTATCGACCGGCAAAAAGCCGACCTGATCGAAAACAGCAGGCGGCATGCTTCGGTCGCTGCAGCGCATGATGTCCTTTTGTGGGGCGCGCGCGGCATGGGGAAATCCGCGCTGGTCAAATCGGTGGTCGCAGCGTTGCAAGAAGAAGGCTTTTTCATCGCGCTTGTCGAGGCGGCGGCAAACCAAATCACCAGCATGCCTGCATTATTCGACGAACTCGCTGCATCAGGCCGCCGTTATCTATTGTTCGTGGACGACATATCTTTCGAGCCCAATGACCAAAGCGCGCGTCTTTTGCGCTCGCTGCTGGAAGGCGGCGTTGAAGCCCGCCCGAACAATGTCCGCTTGTGCGTGACATCGAACCGCCGGAACATCGTCGAAAGAAAAAATGGCGCGGATCCAGATACGGGCGGACGCGATGCCGTCGATGATAGCCTGGCGCTGGCGGACAGGTTTGGCCTTAAGCTCGGTTTTCAATATCCCGATCAGGATGCCTATCTGAAAATGGTTGGCAGCTACGCGGCGCATTTCGACCTCGATTGGGACGAGGCCGATGCCTTAAGTTTCGCGCAAAGCCGTGGCGGCCGGTCGGGCCGCATAGCATGGCATTACACAGTGGAACTTGCCGGCCGTGCGGGCCGACGGATTTAGGCCCTGCCCCTAGCGTTTCGTCCGAACCCGCCAAACAATATTGCCCACATCGTCGCTGACCAAAAGCGAACCGTCCTTTGCGATCACAAGCATCGTTGGCCGACCCTGCGCGTTGCCGTCTTTGTCCAAAAACCCAGTCAAAATGTTGACTGGCTTTCCGGCAGGCTCGCCTTTTGGAAAGGGCACAAAGATGACATCATAGCCAGACACAGGCTTGCGGTTCCAAGAGCCGTGGCGCGCAACAAACGCACCATCGGTCAGTCCGGCACCCAATTTACCCGCATAGCCAAAGGCAAGGCCCAAGGGGGCCGTATGCGCACCCAAGGCGTAATCAGGGCGGCGTTCATATTCCCGCTTTTCTGGCTTCGGTGGTGAAACGCGGTGATCGGTAAAGCCGCCCCAATAATGCTGCGGCCAACCATAATCGGCGCCAAATTCCACAAGGGCCAGATAGTCGGGCACCAGATCCGAACCAAGCATGTCGCGTTCGTTGACCACCGTCCACAGGCGTCCACGGCTATCCCAATCGAGGCCAACGGGGTTACGCAAACCGATGGCATATGGAATTTTCTTGTCCTTCGCGATGTCATATTCGAACACCATCGCGCGGCCATTTTCGAGCTCTATCCCATGTTCAGCAATGTTGCTGTTTGAACCGACCGATATGTAAATCTTCTTACCATCGGGCGATGCTGCAAGGTTGCGCGTCCAATGGTTGTTTGGCGCTTTTGCATTAAACTTTGTAAGCTCTTTGCCCTTCGCCGTAATCTTGGTGTCGCCTGTCTTGTAAGGAAAGGCCATCAATCCATCGGTGTTCGCCACATATAAAGTATCGCGGATCAGCACCATGCCAAATGGCGAATTCAACCCAGTCAGAAACGCTGTTTTCAATTCGGCTTTGCCATCTCCATTGGCGTCACGCAGCAATGTGATGCGGTTGGCAGACGGCACACCCGCGCCAGCCTTGCCCATCAGCCATTTCTCGATAAACCCTGCAATACCGCCAGCTTCGCGCGGCGGAGAATTTGTTTCAGCGACGAGAACATCACCATTGGGCAAGACATACATGTTGCGCGGATGGTCGAGACTTTCTGCAAAGCGCTCGACAACTAGACCCGGCGCAGCGGTTGGTGCTTCGCCGGCTTTCCAGCGGTCAACCTCGGCAACCTTAATGGTCGGGAAAATCTGTTCGCGGCCCTCCGTGATATTGGGCTTAGGCCCGGTCACCGCATCCAAAGGCAATTGCGCAACGTCAGGGCGCGTGATGTACCACACGCCGGCAAGCGCCAACGCGATGAATATCAACGTAATGTTGCGAACGTGCTTCCACATTATTCTGACCCTTATGTGCTTCGTTTACGATCGAACAACCATATCACCACCGCGATCAGGCTACCGATCGCCATACCGATAACCAATCCGGCGGAGGGTTGGTCGAATGCTACGCCGAGGATAGCGCCGATCAATAAACCAAGAGCGACGAAAATGCCGCCGGCAAGACGGGGCTGATTGTTTTGTGTTTCAGACATAATCGCTCTTTGCCACCAACAACGGCAGCCTAGCAAGCCCGATGTTCATGCTTAATTTGCGCTAACCAATTGCTTTGACGGAAACGCGACACGCAAGTTGTAATAAGGCGTTGCAGATGGGCCAATCCCCCCGGGCCTGTCTGCGACCCAAAACAATAATCGAAAGCCGCTGTCTTTATGTATCTGCCGCTCTACGTCGAACCGCGGGACGTTGCTGAAGCCACGACGTTAATGGACACATTCGGTCCCAAAGCCGGCATGGAAGCCGCCGAGCGCGCGGTACAGAGCCGTAATGTTGGCAATCATCTGCATTACTGCCGCTGGCGCCAGATCGAACGCCTCATCATCATGCTGAGCGCGCGCACAACTTTGGGAACCATCCACTGACGCGGAAAGTCAGCTATCGTCCTCAAGCGACAGCAACGATGCGTTGCCACCCGCGCTTGTTGTATCGACAGATGTCGTTCGTTCAGCGCAGAAGCGGTACAAATAATGCGGTCCGCCTGCTTTGGGACCAGTGCCTGATAAGCCTTCACCGCCAAATGGCTGACTGCCCACCACCGCGCCAATCATTGACCGGTTAATGTACAGATTGCCAACGCGGGCAAGGTTTTCGACCAATGCACTGCTTACCGCAATCCTGCTGTGCAGCCCCATAGTCAGACCAAAGCCCTTGGCATTCACCCGCGCGACTGTCGCCTCCAGCTCTCCAGCCTTCCATGTTGCAACATGCACCAATGGGCCAAACCATTCACGGTTCAGATCGTCCAGATTGTCCAGACGGATAACGGTTGGCGGCACAAACAGGCCTTGCGCTGGAACATCTATCTCATGAACTATTCTGTCCGTCGCCTCGGCACGATAGGCCATCAGCTTGTCATAGGAATCCTGATCAATGACAGGTCCGATGTCGGTCGAGGGATCAGCGGGATCGCCAACGTTCAACGTGTCCATAGCGCCGCGCAGCATCTCAAGCGTATGTTCTGCGATATCCTCTTGCAGAAGCAATAACCGCAACGCCGAACAACGCTGCCCCGCCGATTGAAAGCCAGAAATGATGATATCGCGTACGACTTGCTCGGACAAAGCCGTGGAATCGACGATCATGGCGTTGAGGCCACCCGTTTCCGCAATCAGTGGCACCAACGGCCGCGCATCATCGGCGAGCAAGTTGCGCGCAATGGCCTTTGCCGTCGGGACCGAACCAGTAAACACCACGCCAGAAATGCGGACATCGGCGGTCAGGGCCGCGCCAACATCGCCACCGCCGGTAACAATCTGGAGCACATCTTCGGGAACACCGGCTTCGTGCGCCAGCGCCACTGCATATTGCCCAATGGCGGGTGTTTGCGGGGCGGGCTTAGCCACCACGCTATTGCCAGTGACCAATGCCGCCGCCACTTGCCCCAAAAATATGGCCAACGGGAAATTCCACGGCGCAATGGCGACCCACACGCCCCTGCCTTCATGCCGCAGAACATTTCGTTCGCCCGTTGGGCCCGGCAATTCAAAGGGCATTAAATCGGTACGTGCGCGCGCAGCATAATAACGGCAAAAATCAATCGCCTCGCGTACTTCGGAGAGCGCGTCGGGGATCGTTTTGCGCGCCTCTTGTACCAAAACAGCCATTAAACGGCTGCGGTGTGTCTCAAGTAGTTCGGCCAGTCGTTCCAGACAGTCCGCGCGTTCGTCCAATGGGGTATTTGACCATGCCGGATAGGCGGCAAGCGCCGCCGTGACAGCACCTTCTGGTGAGGCTGTTGTCTGGTTGCCCAATGGGACCGGGCGCGCGATGTCCGCTGCAGTTTCTTGCAAAATCACCGCATCATCAAGGTCAATGCCAAGGCTATTCGTTCGTTCTGGCTGAAACAGATCGGCAGGCGCTGCGATGGCTGGGTGCCCTGTGCCGCCAACAGCCATGATTTTCTCTACCGGATCTGCGAGTAGCTCGTCCTCACTGATGGATTGGTCCGCCAGTTGGTGCACGAAACTGCTGTTGGCGCCATTTTCCAGCAAGCGGCGGACCAGATAGGCGAGCAAGTCGCGATGTCCGCCCACCGGAGCGTAGGTGCGGCATTGATAGCCCTCTTCGCGCACAAGGCGCTCAAACAGTCCCTCGCCCATGCCATGCAGGCGCTGAAATTCGAAATCGCGATTGTCCCCCGCCCATTGCAAAATCGTCGCGACGGTAAGCGCGTTATGCGTTGCAAATGCCGGGCGAATTTTGGCCGCCTCAAACATATCTTTTGCGCACGCAAGGTAGGATACGTCCGTTGCCGGCTTGCGGGTAAACAATGGGAAGTCGGTCAGTCCGCGTTCCTGCGCATGTTTGATCTCGCTATCCCAATAGGCACCTTTGACAAGGCGCACTTGCATGATGCGGGACGTATCGTGGCCCAATGCATTGGCCCATGCGATTACGGGGCGGGCGCGTTTGGAATATGCTTGCACCGCCATGCCTAAGCCATCCCAGCCGCGCAAGGCACGATCACGGGCGACGCGTTCAATAATATCTAAGCTCATTTCCAGTCGCGCGGCTTCTTCGGCATCAATGGTGAGTTGCACGCCAAGCGAGGCAGCGGAACGCGCCAATTGCGTGATCATATCGGCCAGTTCTGGAACGCATGTTGCACTCTGCGCGGTTTCATAACGCGGGTGCAGCGCCGACAACTTTACAGAAACGCTATGACCGCGCGTCGCATTGCGACCGACGGCTGCGATGGCCGCGGCGTAGGATTCGAAATATCGTTCTGCGTCATTTTTGGTACGCGCAGCTTCCCCAAGCATGTCGAAACTCGCGGTGAACCCGCGATTGTCTTTTGATTCCATACGCTTGATGGCTTCGTCAATATCGCGGCCCATCACGAAAACTTGGCCCATGAGCCGCATCGCCGCGCCAACGGCCTGCCGCACGAACGGCTCGCCTGCCTTTGCAATCAGGCGCTTCAACGTGCTTGTGCTGTCACCCAGAACGGCTTTGCCCAGAACAAGTCCCCAAGTCGCGCTGTTCACGAGCAAACTTGATGACTGCCCCTTATGATTGCCCCATTCCGCTTCGGTCAGCTTGTCGGCAATCAACAGATCAGCCGTCTGGGGATCGGGCACACGCAAAAACGCCTCCGCAAGCGAAAGGAGCGCGGTGCCCTCCTCCGTTCCGAGACGATATTCCTGCAGAAACTGGTTCACCCAACCATCGGCTTGCACCTGGCGCAAATCGGCCAGCAGGGTCCGCGCGGTGCGCACAACTTCGGCGCGCGCTGTGCCATCGACAGCAGCGGCGACCACCAATGGGGCGAGCACTTCTGGTTCAGACTTGCGATGAAAGGGCCGGATGGCAGTTCGTGCGGATTCGAGTGATGAAGTCATTGCCGCGCTTTGCCGGATAAAGCGCAGGCAGACAAGTTTCAGTTGAAACGAAAAAGCCAGCCCTCGGGTGAGGGCTGGCTCATGATCGTCAGGCTACCGCCTGATCGACCGTTCCGTCCGGATGTGAATGAGGTTCAGGGATCACATCCGGACGAAATGCTGATATTCTATCGATAGCGGCGGCAATTGCTGTCCGACTTGTCGATTGCACGACCGGCCAAGGCACCGACGGCTGCACCAATGATGCTGCCTTCGGTTTTGTTGCCGCGACGGGAGACTTCGTTTCCAAGCAGCCCGCCTGCAACTGCACCAATGATGGTGCCGCCTGTACCCTTGTCGCAACGCGCATTGCCGCGGTAGGCATTGTTGCGATAATAGCGGTCACCACGACGATATTCACGACGGTCATCGCGGTCATAACGGTCACCGCGGCTGTAATAGCCATCATTATTGCCATGACGGGCCAAAGCTGGAGTGGCGGAAAATCCGGTTACGGCCGTTGCTGCAAGTACCAGCGCACCGATGCTTTTTTTCAAATTTCTCACGTTCGATACTCCTTATTTTCCGGTTCGGCCCGCATTGGGCAATTCGGCGATTTGCTTTGCCAATAATTGCCTTATGAACATGCGTGATTGACTGCATGCTGAATGTGTCTGTTATCGCTTGTTCATATTCAGCCCTTAAATGATGAACGCGCGTGGGAGTTTTATGTCACCGAAGATTAAGCGTCTTGCGCTGGGCATCGGACTCGCATGTGTCGCTGTCGGCGGCGTCCGGACGATTTATCCAAGTGACAGCCAAGATATCACGCTCAAGCCCCTAACGCTCAATCCGGACAATCCGGCCATGCGCAAGGTGGGGGAACTGGAGTTTATAGCGGCATGGGAACTGCGCAGCCGGAATGACGACTTCGGCGGAATTTCGGCGCTTACGGCACTCAAGGATGGCCGCTTCGTTGGCATAGGCGATGCAGGCACGATAATTGGATTTGGACTTACAAATCATGTCAGCACAAATCGGCCGTTTATCGCGCCGCTCCCTAACTTAAACGGACCAGAGACCAACTATAAGGATCGCGACAGCGAAGGCATTGCCTATGACCCCGACAGCGATCAGTTTTGGGTAAGCTTTGAGGCGCATCACGCCATTCGGCGCTATTCCGTTTCGTTTGCGCATTCTACTGGCATTGTGCGCCCAGCGGCCATGCAGAACTGGCCAAAGAATAAAGGCGCAGAAAGCCTGATCCGGCTTAAGGACGGCCAGTTCATCATTATCGCCGAAAGCGTAGACGACGGGACGCACCCTGCCCTCCTGTTTTCCGGCGACCCAGTTGAGCGGGGTAGCAACATCACCCAGTTCCGCTTTCGTCCGCCCACGGGCTATCGCGTCACGGACGGCGCGGAGTTACCCGACGGACGAATCGCATTGGTCAATCGTTCGATTGGATTTCCGCAGGGCTTTTCCGCGAAAGTATCGCTGTTCAACCCAAATGACATCGGCACAAGCGCGGTCGCAGCGGGAACGGTAATCGCTTCACTGGCGCCTCCGTTGTTGGTCGACAATCTGGAAGGCATTGCGGTCACAACCGAGGGGCCGCGGGTTTACCTTTGGCTTATTTCCGACAATAATTTCAGCATTTTTCAACGGACGATATTGATGAAGTTCCGGCTGCCCTCTGCCCCGGACAAGAAAAAACCGGAGGCAGTTTCTGCCCCCGGCTTTGATTCGCTTTAGCTAAAGGCTGCAAACGCAGCCGCCAGGCTTACGCCGCAGCTTTTTGCTTCTTGGCGATTTCTTTTTTCACCTTGCGCGCGTTTGTCGAGAGCTTCTCGTCCGAAGTCTTCAACAACCAGTTGTCGAGACCGCCCACATGCTCAACCGAACGCAGACCGTGGGTCGAAACGCGGAACTTGTAGCCCTGCTCAAGGGCATCCGACAACAAAGTGACATTCTGCAAGTTAGGCAGGAATGTACGCTTGGTTTTGTTGTTGGCGTGGCTCACATTGTTGCCGACCAGACGGCCTTTACCGGTGAGTTCGCAGATGCGCGCCATGATGTATGTCCTGTATAAAAAAGTGTATGCGGAATCACTGTTCCGCGAAAGTCGCTGCCCCTAACGCTCCACACCGAAAAGGTCAAGCCGATGTGTGGTCAAAAGCAGTAATCTGCGCTAGCAAAATAACATGCCCTTATCCAAAGCCCGCGAAATGATGAACGAAGCGCTCAACTTGGCGCAGGCAGCCGCCGCGCAAGGCGAAGTGCCCGTTGGCGCGATTGTCGTCAAGGATGGGGTCATTATTGGCCGTGGCGCCAACCGTCCGCTTGAGCATCATGACCCCACGGCCCATGCGGAAATCCTCGCTATCCGCGCCGCTGCGGCGCATCTTGGCAACGACCGCCTCACGGGATGTGACCTGTGGGTCACGCTGGAGCCCTGTGCGATGTGTGCAGGCGCAATCGCCCATTCACGCATAGCCCGCCTCTATTATGGCGCGGAGGACCCCAAGGGCGGCGCTGTGGCGCATGGTCCGCGCTTATTTGAACAGCCCACGGTGCATCATCGCCCCGAAATATATTCTGGCATATCCGCAGACGAATCGGCGGAACTGCTTCAGGCGTTTTTCAAAGACCGGCGCTAACGCAGATTTTTCCCGAAAAACGCAAGCGTGCGGGCCCACGACAAGTCCGCCGCTGCTTTGTCAAAACGGGGCGTGCTGTCATTGTGGAAGCCATGTTGCGTGCCCGGATAGAAATGCACCTGAAACGCCTTCTGGTTCGCAATAAGCGCTGCCTGATAGGGGAGCCAGCCTGCGTTGATGCGACCATCGACCTCGGCGTAATGGATCAACAGCGGCGCCTTAATAAAAGGAACTTCGGCCGCAGTTGGCTGGCGACCATAATAAGGCACGGACGCAGCCATTTCCGGATAAGCAACGGCCAACGCATTGCAGACACCGCCACCATAACAAAAACCCACCGCGCCAACCTTGCCTGTGCTGTCGGCATGATCGCGCAAGAATTCAAAGCTGGCGAAAAAGTCTTCCAATAATTTGCCGGGGTTCAGCTTTGCCTGCAGCTCACGGCCTTTTTCGTCATTGCCCGGATAACCGCCGAGCGACGACAGGCCATCGGGGCCAAACGCCATATATCCAGCCTTTGCCAAACGACGCAAGACATCTTCGATATACGGGTTCAACCCGCGATTTTCGTGGACCACCAACACCGCTGGTAACTTGCCCGTGGCCTTGGCTGGCCGCGCCAGCAACCCGCTGATGCTGCCATGCCCATCGGGGCTTTGTACCGTCACCCGCGAGGTGACAATTTCCGAATCGTCGGCCTTAACTTGCTGCGCCAAAGCATAATCCGGCTGCAACTGGTTGAGTATCATAAGGCCAGTTACGCCCGCAGCCGCGAATTTAGCGGCTTCGCGGATGAATTCACGTTTGGTCAGCTTGCCGTGGACATAGCCATCGAAAATTTCAAGAATATAGGGATGGAAGTCACTGGCCTTCATGCGCGGTGACGTATCGGCTTCTGCCATCCTTATTCTCCTTAATGGACAAACCGGGCTACGACGTCACGATAGGAGCGGCTGACTTTTACCTGTGCACCGGATTCGAGCACCAGGAAGCATTCGCCGTTCGTATGCGGCTTAACCTGCCGCACCTGATCCAAATTGACGATTGTCGAACGATGGACGCGCTGGAACGTCCTTGGATCGAGGCGTTTTTCCAGATCCTTCATGGTCTCGCGCAGAATGAGCGAGTTGTCGGCGGTGTAGATGCACATATAATCGCCAGCCGCATCAATCCGTTCGATACTTTCCACATCGACGCGGAAAATCTGGCCGCGATCTTTGATATTGATAAGCTTTTCAAACCGCGTTGACGCCAGGTCATCGTCAATCGAACTCAGATTGTCAGCCGCATCCGGCGCGACTTCGTTAATGACGGTACGAAGCCTGTCCAGCTCATCCGATGTGCGCTTGTCGGCAAGCCTGCTGCGCACACGGTCCATGGTGTCGGCAAGACGTTCTGGTTCGACCGGCTTCATGAGATAATCGATCGCCTGCGCTTCGAACGCCTTAATCGCATGTTCCGAATAGGCCGTCACAAAGACAAACAACGGCGGATCAATATCCATCACCCCCTGAACAACCGAAAAGCCATCAAATCCGGGCATCTGAATGTCGAGAAACACCAAATCGGGTTTTAGCGTTTTAATCTTGCGAATGGCTTCACGGCCATTGTGGCAGGTCGCGACGATTTCGATGTCGTCGAACGGCTGCAGCCTTAATTCAAGGCCTTGGATCGCCAACTTTTCATCGTCGACCAATATTGTACGAATGCTCATCCGGATATTTGTCCTTGCTGCTTAGCCCCCGCCTGAATGTCTTCCCCTGCTATAATCCGGCTTTGATATGGTAGTTCCAACAAAACCTCAAATCCTCCGCCCGCTTTTACATAATGTTCAAAGCGTTGATCGTCGCCATAAGCTTGTGAAAGTCGCTCGCGGGTATTCGCCATACCAACCCCGGTAGAGAGGCTGTGATCTTGCTGCCCCGGCTGCAAGCCCGGTCCCGTATCCGATACGGTAATCCGCACTCTTTGGCCGACGAGTTGAGCGGTCACGGAAATGTCGGCGCCCTCTTCTTTCGGGGTCACCGCATATTTAATGGCATTTTCCACCAATGGCTGCAGGAGAAGTGACGGCACCAGAGCGTTTTCGACAGCGGGTTCAATCGTGAAATATGTCCGCAGCCGTTCTTCAAAACGCATCTTTTCGATATCGAGATACAGTTTCAACGTCTCAACCTCTTGCGTCAGCGGCACCTTGGCCGCAGCCTCGTTGATGAGGGTGAAGCGCAAAAATGACGATAGCCGCGACAACATGGCATTTGCCTGCTCCGTCTGCTTCAGTAGCACGAGCGTAGATATGCTGTTCAATGTGTTGAATAGGAAATGCGGGTTCAACTGATACCGCAACATCGTCAGCTGCGCGCTGGTGGCCTGCGCCTCAAGCCGCATCATCTGATCCGCTTGTTCTTCAGCGCGCACAAAATAATTGATCGCGTAATAAAGCGCAGACCAAGCCGCCAACAGCACGGAGTTAATATAGATCGCAGCGAGCCATAACTGCGCAAAGGGCGTTTCATCCACCCCGTCCCGAATGGTTTGAAGCACCCACACGTCCATATACGCATAGCCAATGGTGGCCAAAGACACCGCGACGAACGTCAGGCTCCACGTAATAAATGGCCGCTGATCAATCAGAAATCGGTAAATAACCGAGAGCAGAAGCGTGATCGAATAACCGGTGACCGCTGATATCAGGATGGGCACAAGGAAGCTGACGGGCTGCCCTTGGGCAATACCCGACGCGGCGCGCAAAATGACTGCACCGGCCCATCCGGCCGAATGCAGATTCCAAAACGCACGATTTTTATCGGCAAAAAAGGGTTTGTCTGTAAGCTCAAGTACCGCCATAAAATCGGTCTAGACGCATTTTACGCGCGCATGAAGCACTTGTTTCATCACAGGGACATGATAGGGTTTTGGGGAGAGGATACCGACCATGGACAACCACGAAGACCGCGCAAATTTCCACGACATGTCACAGAGCACGCAAGAAGATTGGCAGATCATCATGCGGCACAATATCCCGTTCTCGCAAAATGGCGGACAACGGATATTGGACCATCTTCGACTGCTCGATGGCGATTTTGGTGGCTTCGCGGTGGACCGGTTGACCCATTCCTTGCAAACCGCGACGCGCGCCCATCGGGATGGACGCGACGAAGATTATGTCGTCATGGCGCTGCTGCATGACATTGGCGATACACTTGGCGCGACAAACCACCCGGACATTGCTGCTGCCATATTAAAGCCGTTCGTTTCCGAAAAACTCCACTGGATTGTTCAAAACCACGGCATTTTCCAAGGTCACAACTTCTTCCACCATCTTGGACTTGATCGGGACATGCGCGAAAAATTCCGCGGTCATGAATGGTTTGCTGACACCGAAGAATTCATCGACAAATATGACTGCCCAGCGTTCGATCCCGAATATGACACGCTGCCATTGGAGTTTTTCGAACCCATGGTGACGAAGCTGTTCCGCCATCCGATCAACAGCATTTATAAGCGTGAAGCAGAGGCAGTCGCTTAATCACCTCATTTCGGTGGGTGCCCTTATAACGGGGGCCATTCGTGCATATAAATAAGGCTCACCGGACGTTCGCGTGAACGATCCGGCGCTTTGCACGTTGTCCCCTCCACCCCCGAAAGGAAAACATCATGGCAAAGAGCCAAAAGAAATCGAACCGTGAAGTCCGCAAACCAAAGGCCGAGGGACCCAAGAAGCAAAACGCTTCGAATCCCTCAACCAAAGGCAACCCCGCCGGGTTGCCTCCAACGAAGAGCTAGGGGCTTAACGCCCCAATAGCACCCTTGCCTGACCGGCAACCTGTGCCAGCATCGCGGGCGTCGGTATGCCTGCCATGCGGGCGCGGTCGACCATCGCCTTGAATGCACGCACGCGGACGGCGTTGGTTTGCAGCCAATCCTGTGCATCCTCGAGCGGCTTCTTGGCGGCACGGCGGCGTAGGAAATCCAAACGCATCGTTTGGAAATCGCGCGCCAGACCCGCAACCAGCAATCGCTCCCACGGGTCATGCGGATCAATCTGCATCGCCGCCCCTTGCGCCCAGCTGAGGCCAAGCGCATCGCCTATGGCGGTGAAAGCACGCGTAAGCGCAGTCACATCACCCTTTTGGGTCGACGACAACGCCGCCAGACCAATAGCACCATCCAACTGCGCCAATTCAACCAGCCTATCGGCAATTTTGCGTGGCGCACCATTTTCCGTAAGCCGTGCGCCAAAACGTTCCGTTTGAAGCCGGACATCGTTGGGCAACAACCCGTCAAGCGCGGCAGACAATTTCTGCACAACGGGGGCATATACGGCGGTCGCAGCACTGACATCGCGCCCTTCATGTGCGTTGCGAATGATGTCCGCCATCTGTGCACGAATTTCAACGGCCGCTTGATTGAATAACATCAACCGCGTTGCCTCCGGCATGGGTGTCGTATCGATGGCCTGCCACAGCGATGGCAGATCATAGATGCGCTCGGCAATGGCGAACGCCGCCGCAACATCACCAAGGCCGCAGCCCTCTTCCTCCGCAAGTTCAAACGGGTGCAGCATGCCAAGCCGGTTGATCATGCGGTTTGCCAATTTGGTCGCGATGATTTCCTTACGCAAACGGTGCGACAGAATCGCGCCTTTGTGCTCCTTGACCATCGCCTCTGGAAACGCCGCCAGCAGTTCGCTGTCCATTGAGGCATCCTGTGCCAAAGGCGCATCCTCAACACCGTCCTGCGCGGCCAGCTTTGCCGTCGACAGCAGCACGGCCAATTCAGGCCGGGTCAGACCGCGTCCTTCACTTGCGCGCCGGAACAGTTCTTCATTCGGCGCAAGCCCCTCAACCGCGCGGTCGAGCTTGCCAGAGCCTTCGAAAATTTCAATGAGCCGGACATAGGCAGGCAAATCCCCTGCCCCGCCGGTTTCAGCAATGGAAAGCGCGAGCGTTTGGAGGCGATTGTCCTCAAGCACCAAATGCGCAACGGCATCGGTCATATCGGCGAGCAGCATGTTGCGCGCCGGTTCCTTCAACTTGCCGGCACGCATTTGCGCATTCAGCGCGATTTTGATGTTCACCTCATTATCCGAACAATCCACGCCGGCGCTGTTGTCGATGAAGTCGGTGTTGATCCGGCCCCCGCGCAATGCGTAGCCAATACGCCCCGCCTGCGTGACGCCAAGGTTGGCACCTTCGCCGATGACCATTGCTCGAACGTCCGCACCATTGACGCGGATCGCATCATTGCCCGGGTCGCCAACATCCAAATGGCCTTCGCTTCGGTCCTTAATATAGGTTCCAATCCCGCCAAACCACATCAGCTGCACAGGCGCCTTCAATATCGCGGTCATCAATGCAGACGGTTCAATTTCTTTCGCATCAATGCCCAATAATACCCTGATTTCAGGTGAAATTCTGATGGATTTTTCGGTGCGCGCAAATACGCCGCCGCCCTTTGAAATCAGCTTGCTGTCATAATCGAGCCAACTTGAGCGCGGCAGATTGAACAAACGCTGCCGTTCTTTCCAGCTGACCGCCGGATCGGGATCGGGATCAAAAAAGATATGGCGGTGGTCGAACGCGGCGACGACTTTCAGTGTTTTCGAAAGCAGCATGCCGTTGCCAAAAACGTCGCCGGACATGTCACCAACGCCCGCGACCGTGACAGGTTCTTTTTGAACGTCGATACCCATTTCGGCAAAATGGCGCTGGACCGAAAGCCAACCACCCTTGGCCGTGATGCCCATCGCCTTATGGTCATATCCAACCGAGCCGCCGCTGGCGAAAGCATCGCCCAACCAGAAATTGCGTTCCAGCGCGATGGCGTTTGCGGTGTCGGAAAATGTCGCCGTTCCCTTGTCAGCGGCAACAACGAAATAGGGATCATCCCCGTCATGAATGACGACATTGTCGGGATGCACGATGCGGTCGTTGACGATGTTGTCGGTTATCGACAGCAAGGTCCGGATGAATATCTTGTAGGCCTCGGTACCTTCGGCGAACCAGGCATCACGGTCGACGCGCATGTCGGGCAGCCGCTTGGGGTAAAAGCCGCCCTTCGCGCCAGTCGGCACGATCACGGCGTTTTTAACGCGCTGCGCCTTCATCAAACCAAGAACTTCCGTGCGAAAATCGTCCCGCCGGTCTGACCAGCGCAGACCGCCACGCGCCACGGGGCCAGCGCGCAAGTGAATGCCTTCGACACGCGGCGAATATAGGAACACTTCGCGCCATGGCAGCGGCGCAGGCAGGCCGGGGACTTTCGCGCAATCGAGCTTAAACGCCAGCGCTTCTGCGGCAGCCGCCGAAAAGGCGTTGGTGCGGACCGTCGCCAAAACGATCGCCAAGAACCGGCGCAATATCCGGTCTTCGTCGATGGCCGATACTGCGGCCAAGTCGGCGTTGATCGACTTTACATATTTGGTGATCTCCTTTTCGCGGTCACCGGAATGGGCGGGGTTATGCCGGACGTCGAACAGGGCAATGATCGAACGCGTAACATTGGCGTTTTTGGCCAGTGCCGACACCACAGTCGGCATGCCATAGGTCACACCCGTTTGACGCAAATAGCGATACCATGCCCGAAGCCAGATGACTGATTGCGGATCAAGACCGCCGACCGTCACCAGCTGGTTAAAGACATCATTTTCAAAGCTGCCGTCCAAAACCTGGCTCAGCGCGCCTTCGATAATGTGCGGACGTTTCATCACCGTTGCCACATCGCCGCCGCGCAGCGACAGACGGAAATCGTGGATATAATTGCCGTCGCCCAACGCGGTGGGCAATTCTTCCAACACGTCGAAACCGAAATTCTCAAGCGCCGGAACAACATCGCTGAGCGGAAGCGCGCCGCCACCGCTATAAATTTTGAGCCGAAGATTATCGCCGTCGACGAACAGCCGGGTGACTTTACTGTGGTCGCGCTCCATATTGAGCAAGCCGACCATATCGCGCGCAGCTTCTTCGGCAGAATAGGTGCTGCGATAATTGGCGGGAAAACCCGCGCCGTAACGCACGAGCATGGCGGCCGCGCGCTTTTCATCGGTCAGCGAAGCGAGCGCCGCTTCGACCGCAGGCTCCCATCCGCGCACCATCAGCTCGACTTTGCCGTCAAGCACGGCCTCGTCGACCTTTTGGTCGCGATCTGGAAGGTCGAGCGTGTAACGCAGCAAGGCGACGCCGCCATCCTCCAGACCAATCGTCCAGCCGAGCAAGCTACCGCCCGTGGCATCTATGAGCATATTCTGGATCTGCTTGCGGATGCCTGTCGAGACATCGTCGCGCGGAAGCCAGACGAAAATGTACAAATGTCGCCCAAGCGGCGACCGCAGCGCAATCAGCTTCGGCCGTGGGCGATCCGTAAGCGACATGGCAGTCAGCGTAACGCGCTCCAGATCATCTAATTTTAGCGCAACCAAAAGATCGTGCGGCAGCGCCGTCAGTGCATGTGCCATCGCCTTGCCCGCGTGCCCCGAAGGGTCAAAGCCAAACCGCTCCATAAGCGCTGCCAGATGCGTTCTCAGCACGGGTATTGCCTCTGGGGTAGTTGCGAGTGCTGCGCTCGTCCAAAGCCCTGCAGTGACCGCTACGCCCGCAATGCGGTCGCCGGTTACAACGGGAATGACGATTAGATCCAGCTGGACATTACGGTGCACCGTCGAAACCCGGTTGGATTTAAGCACCAGCGGTGCGACGCCGCCGTCTTCAAACCATTTGATCGCAAGGCCAACGCTGTCTTCTGCCAGAACCGGCGCATCGGTCACGCGCGATAGACCAAGGCGGTCGGACCGCGTGCCATCACGGCTGATCTGTTCGTGCGCCAGAACCGTCATATTATTTTTGGAGAACCAACGAAGGAGCGCAGCGCCCTCGCTTTCGGGCAGACTGTCCGCGTCAGCCGACAAAGCCGCCAGCATATCGCGCCAGTCGGTAACCGCACCACGCACATCGGCCAGAACGGCGGCGAGGTGCATTTCAAGCTGCCGGCGCTCCCGCGCGTCGACCCGTTCCGTTTCGAGGTAGATAAATGATTCCCGGGCCTGACCATCCACGCGCTTCCGGCCGAGATCGGTGAGCGTCAGGGCATCATCGCGGACGACACTCAACACGGGGTGAATGATGCGTTTGACGGATATGCCATTTGCGGCAACGGCGGCGGAGACCGAATCCACCAAAAATGGCATGTCGTCGTTATTCAACGCAATCCGCATCATCAAACGGCCCTGCGCATCGGTGAAACTATCGAGCGCGATGGCGGCAGTGCCAGCTTTGCGATGGAGACCCGTTTCAATAGTGAAGCGGGCGGCCTCTTCCGTTGCCTTGGCATCAAAACCTTCATTTTCGCCGGGCAGCGCCGTTTCAGCGAACGCCGAAATCATTGCCTTCAGCAGGCTTTTGTCGAGTTTTCCGGTAGTTTTTGCAATTTTGGCGGCCGCCATGAAATCATCTCCTGAGCCCGCAAGCATGTGGTTAAGTGCCATGTTCAACGATAAAAATACGTTGTAATTTTATTACAAGGCTTATGACGCCGTTCGAGTGCTTAAACAAGTCGCGTTTGTAACTTGTTGCGACAGTCATTACTCCTGTGTAGCGTAAGCAAAAGTTAAGAATATGGGAGGTTGTGCGTGGATAAACGGCTTACATTATGGATTTTGGTGGGGATGATCCTCGGCGTAGCCGTGGGTTACACGGTCCATGTCAGTTTCGCGCAGGACAGTACGCAGTTCGAATATCTCACCAAGACGTTCAAACTGCTTTCGGATATTTTCCTTAATCTCATCAAGCTTTTGGTCGCGCCGCTGATCCTGTCGACCATCGTCGTCGGTATTGCGCACATGGGTGACAGCAGTGCGCTGGGCAGAATCGGTTTTCGTGCCATCTCGTGGTTCGTCGTCGCCAGCTTCATCTCGATTGGGCTTGGACTGTTGATGGTGAACCTGCTCCAGCCAGGCATTGGCGCGCCGGTAGATACCATCACCAATGCCGCTGCCACGATTGGCGAGGTCAAGAAGCTCGACTTTTGGGATTTCATCCTGTCGATTTTCCCGAAAAATGCGTTCGAAGCGATGGCAACGAACAATATTTTGCAGATTTTGGTGTTCGCATTGTTCGCTGGCATCGCATTGTCCGCTCTGGGCGAAAAAGGTGCGCCACTTGTTCGTGGCGCTGAAGCCCTTGCCGAAATGATGCTGCAAATCACACATTATGTGATGCGTTATGCGCCTGTTGCGGTGTTTGGCGCACTGGCTGCCGTGGTTTCCAAGAGCGGCCTGGCGATTTTGCTGACCTATCTCGAGCTCGTGGGTGAGTTTTATCTGTCACTCGCATTGTTGTGGACGATCCTTTTGTCGCTTGGAGCGATCTTCTTAGGCCGACGCATTTGGACACTCATTCGTTACATCCGCGAACCCATGCTCATCGCATTCTCGACCGCGTCCAGCGAAGCGGCGTTGCCAAAATTGTTTGAACAGCTTGATCGCTTCGGTGTCCCGCGCCGGATCTCGGGCTTCATTCTGCCATTGGGCTACAGCTTCAACCTTGATGGTTCGATGATGTATATGAGCTTCGCGACCATCTTCATCGCGCAAGCTTATGGTATCGATTTGCCCATCGGAACGCAGATCCTGATCCTGCTAACGCTGATGATTTCGTCGAAGGGCGTAGCCGCCGTGCCCCGCGCATCGTTGGTGGTCATTACCGGCACGCTGGCGATGTTTGACTTGCCTGTCGAAGGTGTCGCGTTGATCCTCGCGATTGACCAGTTCCTCGACATGGGCCGGACCGCGACCAACGTCGTGGGTAACGCCGTGGCAACGTCCGTCATCACCAAATGGGAAGGCATGCTTGAGGTCGAAGAGCCAGAGTTTGTTGAACCATTGCATGCGCCTGCGCACACGGCAGCGCACGGCAAGGCCGGGCTGGACCTTGCCAGCGACATGGTGACTGACGAACGGAAAACGAAGCTTTAAGCGGGGTGCTTGTGCCCCAGCAAGGTGCCTTTGGCACCTTGGCTGTCGAGCTTGAAGTCCATATTATAATGCTCTTTGCGCCACCGGCGGGCGACCACACGCTCGCCGGGACGCGCAGCATCATCCAGCAGCACGCGGCCACCGGGACGCAAATGCGGAAATAGGCTCGCCGCCGCACCGCGCACATGCGGATGAAGTGCCCATGGCGGTCCATCAACGATCAGCAGGTCGATTTCAGCCGGCACATCGCTCAGTTGATACCAATGGCCCGGCCAACCAGCCGGTGGCGGCCCTAATGGCGCATGGCGAATTTCGACATCCATATTGTTATCACGGATCCAATCCTGCGTCGTCGACGCAAAATCCGCGTGCTGGTCAAAGCTGACGATTTTTCCACCACCAAATAGCTGCAGTGCCCGCGCGGCGACGAAAGTGGATGCCCCGCAACCCAGCTCAACCACCTGCTGCGGGCGCATTTCTTCGATTGCAGAAACGATGTGCCACAAAAAATGCGTATCTGCTTTCCAGCTGCCCAAATTGGGCAACGCATCCTGCGGCAAATCGAGATAAGCGAGCAGTTTCGCCTTATCCTTCTTTCGGCCACCATCGAGGCTGCGCAACAACCATGGCCATTGGATGGCGCCATAAGCCATGACCATGACCCGGTCGCTCAACGATAATGTGAGATCAAGATCGTCGAGGGCCAAGAAAGCCGTGTTTTCACGCGTGGTCATATCGTCCTCCAATGACGCTGTGCCGCCAACAGTCAATCACGCATTTTTCAGACTGCACGATTTTCCGCACCCTTTGCGATGTTGGGGCAACCGATTGTCAAAATCATTGTTTCACGGATGCTTTACAATCTCGAAAATAGTTGAATAACTGCGCATTGGAGAAGGAGAAACGGAATGAATGATCGAACGGCTGTGCGCAGCGGTGGGTTGGCGATCACCAACCCCAAAATAATGCTGTTCGCGCTTCTGCTCGTGTACATTCTGAACTTTCTGGATCGCCAGATTGTCAATATTCTGGCCGAACCTATCAAGGGCGAGCTTGGGCTGAGCGATACACAGCTCGGTTTGCTCGCTGGCCCTGCTTTCGCGGTTTTTTATGCCGTGCTCGGCATACCAATCGCCCGCTATGCGGATAACGCAAAGACCAACCGGGTTTGGCTGATTTCGATATGCCTCGCGGTATGGTCGGGGATGACAGCGATATGCGGCTTTGCCCAAAACTTCGCGCAACTTGCTCTTGCCCGGATCGGCGTGGGGGTCGGTGAAGCCGGCTGCACGCCCGCTGCACACTCGCTGATCGCAGACAGCGTGCCACCCGAAAAACGGTCGTCAGCTATCGCCTTTTTTGGGTTGGGCATCCCAATTGGTGGACTGCTTGGCCTCATCATTGGCGGGATCGTCAACGACCAATATGGCTGGCGCATTGCGCTCATGCTGGTTGGTATGCCGGGTATATTGCTGGCGTTTCTACTGCCATTGATCATCCGCGATCCACGGCGATGCGCCGATAGCGCGCATTTCAACACCGCAGACTCGCCCGTGAAGGCAAAGCTGTCGATTAAAGACGCTGTGCGTGAAGTCTTTGCGTCCAAGGCCTATTTGTACGTCTTCATCGCCGCATCATTCACCGCCTTCCTCAGCTACGGCAAGGGTCTGTGGACGATCAGCTTCTTCATCCGTTCGCACGGCCTATCAACGACCGAGGCGGGGCTTGCTATGGCGGTCGCACTTGGCATTTCCGGCATCATCGGCACATGGCTTGGCGGAAAAATGGCCGATGTTTTTGGCAAGCGTGATAAGCGGCAGATCTTGACCCTGCCTGCCATCGGGATGGCGATCGCCGCACCGATTTTATTTGCCGGTTATTGGGCCGAAGATTGGCGGATTGCCGTCGCCCTGCTCATTCTGCCGACCATATTGAACTCGGCTTATTACGGCCCTGCTTATGGATGCGTCCAAGGTCTTGTCCGGCCAGAGGCGCGCGCCATTGCCGCATCGCTTGTCGTCTTTGGACAAAATCTCATCGGGCTTGGCATGGGCCCATTGCTGTTCGGCGTGCTGTCCGATTGGCTGCAACCCATGGCCGGCGACGAAAGCGTCCGCTGGGTGCTGTATGGCGCAGCCTGGCTTGGGCTGATCCCCGCCTTCTTCTTCTGGCGCGCTAGCTTGCGGCTGAACGCAGAGCTGAAAAGCGGTTAATCCGCAAACGGGTCGCGCACCAAAATCGTGTCTTCGCGCTGCGGAGACGTCGATACCAAGGCAACGGGCGTTTCGATCAGTTCCTGAACACGGGTGATATATTTAATCGCCTGTGCAGGAAGGTCGGCCCAACTGCGTGCGCCGGCGGTCGTTTCCTGCCAACCGGGCATTTCTTCGTAAATCGGCTCGACTGCGGCCTGCTCTGCGGCATGCGCGGGCAGATAATCATATACCTTGCCGTTCAGGCGGTAGCCCGTGCAGATTTTGATCGTGTCAAAACCGTCCAAGACATCCAATTTCGTCAGCGCAATTCCCGTGACACCGGACACCGCACAGCTTTGACGCACGATTACGGCATCGAACCAACCGCAACGGCGTTTTCTGCCCGTCACGGTTCCAAACTCGTGTCCGCGTTCGCCCAGCCGCTGGCCCGTTTCATCTTCCAACTCGGTGGGGAAAGGCCCCGAACCAACCCGCGTGGTATATGCCTTCACAATACCAAGGACAAAACCGGCCGCACTTGGTCCAAGACCAGAGCCAGCAGCAGCAGTGCCCGAAACCGTGTTCGACGATGTCACAAATGGATAGGTGCCATGGTCCACATCCAGCAAAACGCCCTGCGCGCCTTCAAACAATATCCGTGCGCCTGCCTTGCGCACTTGGTTCAACCGCTTCCACACTGGCTGCGCATATTCGAGAACGAATGGCGCAATTTCCTTAAGGTCAGCGATCAAACGAGCACGGTCTACCGGCGGTTCGCCAAAACCGGCGCGCAGCGCATCATGGTGCGCGCACAGACGGTCCAATTGCGCATCCAGCGCATCCAAATGCGCAAGATCACAACCGCGAATGGCGCGGCGGCCAACCTTATCTTCATATGCAGGGCCAATTCCGCGGCCCGTGGTGCCGATCTTGCCCGAACCGGCGGCGGCTTCACGCAAGCCATCCAAATCACGATGGATCGGCAAAATCAGCGCGCAATTATCGGCAAGCGCGAAGTTTTCTGTCGTAATCGAAACGCCCTGGCCGCGCAGCTTCGTCATTTCGTCGCGCAACGCCCATGGGTCCAGAACAACGCCATTGCCGATAATCGACAGCGTGCCCGTCACGATACCCGACGGCAGCAGCGACAATTTATATACATTTTCGCCGACCACCAAAGTGTGGCCCGCATTATGTCCGCCCTGAAAACGGACCACTGCGTCGGCGCGTTCCGCCAACCAGTCGACAATCTTACCTTTACCCTCGTCGCCCCATTGAGCGCCAATTACGGTTACATTTGCCATCAGATATTCCCTGTCAAAGCCAGATAGCTCTGGGGCCTTTTTCTGCGCAGGAGCTTTTTCCTGCGAAGGGATTCGCCATGTGCTCCGTTATGATTATGATTGCGCTGCGTCCACCCTAAAGCAACGTGATGGACGATTTCAGACTATAACTGCCTGCCCGTTTGCCCATATATGGGTGCAGCCCAGCACGGCGGCGTTGTCATTATCGTCCAACGCAGCAACGGTAACCCAACCTTCGCTGCGCAATTTCGCGCTGGTGGCAGCATCGGTACCGAGCGGCAGGAACAAGCGCTGCACATTGCTTTCTTCGGCCAAGTCAATCAACGGATCGGGATAAAGCGAGAATCCAGTTGCGGCTTCAGATGGGCCATCCGCACGGTTGATATAATATGTGCCACCACGACCGAGCGCCGCGCTATAGCCTTTCGCGAAGATCGTGAAACCGAACCAGCTTTGATATTCAAAGCCATGCCGTTCGGTGGGATCAAGCGTCACATTGGCACGGCCAGCGACCGTTGCGGCGATGCTTTCAAGCGCCTGGATTCGCGATGCAAGTGCACCACCAGCATCAATCGCCCGCAATTTTTCAACGGCCGCATCAAATGGCCCCGTCGCGGCGAGCAATGGCAGATAGGCATCCGCACCCAACACGCTCAGGCCGCCAGCATCCTTCATATCGAGTTCGGAACGGACGGCATCAATTTTATCAGGAGCCAAAGGCAGCGCTTTTTCAGCAAGCCTTTCGACCAAGTCAGGGAGCGTAAAATCAATGGTGATGTCTTTAACGCCCGCTGCCTCCAGCGCATCGATGGCTACGCCGACAATTTCGCACGCCGCAGCAACGCTGTCATTGCCGATCAATTCCGCGCCAAGCTGCGTCAATTCACGCTCTGGACGCAGTTGCTTTGCCTTCAGGCGCAGAACCTGACCATGATAGCACAAGCGCAGCGGCCGCGGCGATTCTTGCATCCGCGTGGTCGCAATGCGCCCAACCTGCACGGTTATATCGCCACGTAAGGCGAGCGTATGCCCGGAAACGGGATCGGTAAAACGCAAATGCTGATTCCGCGCCGCGCCGCCACTGCGTTCGGCAAGCGCGCTTTCAAATTCGGCGATGGCTGGCGCCACTCTGGCATAGCCATAGCTTGTCAGCACATCGATCATGGCACGCGACACCCGCGCCGCAACCTCCGCTTGGGGAGGAAGTCGGTCGCGGAAGCCTTCAGGCAGCAAGTCGGGCGGAATCTTCATGCACGTTCTTTACGCGAAAAGTTCTCGTGGGGAAGCCCCGCTTAGAACTTAAGTGCCTTTACTGTCTTTACGCCCGGAAGCGACGCCAACTGCTTAAGAACAGCCTCTGGAATAGCGGCATCCATCGACAACAGCAAAACCGCCTCGCCACCTGCACTGCGGCGACCCAAATGGAACGTGCCGATATTCAAGCCAGCTTCACCCAATGCCGTACCGACACGGCCAATGAAGCCCGGTGCATCTTCGTTGACGATATACAGCATGCTGCCTTCAAGCTCAGCTTCAAGGCTGATCCCGAAAATCTCGACAAGCCGCGCTTCGCTGTTGGCGAACAATGTGCCTGCAACCGAACGTGGGCCTTGCGCTGTGTTCACCGTGACACGCACCAATGTGTGATAGGCACCCGCCTTGTCATGGCGGACTTCACGGATATCAAATCCACGCTCTTTTGCCAAAAACGGCGCATTGACCATATTCACCGCGTCCGAAAAACGCCGCATGAAACCGGAAAGGACAGCGGCGGTAATGGGCTTGATATTCAATTCAGCCGCAGCGCCCTCAACCTCAATCGCGATATTATCGAGATTGTCGTGCGCAAGCTGGCCAACCAGTGAACCCAGCTTTTGCGCCAAGGTCATATATGGCTTTAACTTAGGCGCTTCTTCTGCTGACAGGCTTGGCATGTTGAGCGCATTGGTCACGCCGCCATTGACGAGATAATCCGCCATCTGTTCGGCAACTTGCAGCGCAACATTGACCTGCGCTTCGTTGGTCGACGCGCCCAAATGCGGCGTACAGATGAAGTTTGGCGTGCCAAACAATGGCGATTCCTTGGCCGGCTCCGTTGCGAACACGTCTAATGCAGCGCCGCCAACTTGGCCGCTGTCCAACGCTTCTTTCAACGCGGCTTCATCAACCAGACCGCCGCGCGCGCAGTTGATGATGCGCACACCCTTTTTGGTTTTCGCCAAATTTTCTTTGGACAGGATATTGCGGGTCTGATCGGTCAACGGCGTGTGCAAGGTGATGAAATCAGCCTTGGCCAACAGCGTGTCCAAGTCCGCCTTTTCCACGCCCATTTCAATGGCGCGTTCCGCCGTCAGGAATGGGTCAAAGGCAACGACCTTCATGCGCAACCCAAGCGCGCGGCTTGCGACGATGGAACCGATATTCCCTGCGCCGATAAGGCCAAGCGTCTTGCCGGTGACTTCAACGCCCATGAAGCCGTTTTTCGGCCAGAGGCCAGCTTGCGTCTGCGCATTTGCTTCTGGCAATTGGCGTGCCAGTGCGAACATCAATGCAATCGCATGTTCGGCGGTGGTGATCGAGTTACCGAACGGCGTGTTCATAACGACAACGCCCTTTGCCGAGGCGTTCGGGATATCCACATTGTCGACGCCGATACCGGCACGGCCAATAACCTTTAGGTTAGTGGCGGCGTCGAGGATGGCTTTCGTGACCTTGGTCGAGCTGCGAATGGCAAGGCCATCATAATCGCCGATGATGGCGGCGAGCTCTTCAGGGCTTTTGTCGGTAATGACATCAACGTCGCAGCCGCGTTCAGCGAAAATCTTCGCTGCGTTGGGATCCATTTTGTCGGAGATAAGAACGCGTGGTTTGGTCATGTTGAAATTCCTATATGTCTTTTGTCGTCATCCCCGACTTGATCGGGGATCGATGGACTGAAATGTCGGCTTGCGCAGACATGTGCGTTCACGGATTCCCGCATGCGCGGGAATGGCACGGGTGGGATTTAAGCTTTGGCTTTCTGATAAGCCCAATCGAGCCAAGGGCCGAGCGCTTCAATATCTGCGGTGTCGACAGTGGCGCCGCACCAAATACGAAGGCCCGCAGGCGCGTCGCGATATCCGGCGATGTCATAAGCCGCATCTTCCGCCTCAAGCATTGACGCCATTTTCTTGATCATGGCTTCGTCTGCACCCTCAACGGTCAGGCACACCGACGTCGTTGACCGAATAGCAGGATCAGCGGCAAGAAAGCCGAGATAGTCGCGTGTCTCAACGATTTTTGCGAGCGCAGCAGCATTTGCGTTACTGCGGGCCATAAGGCTTTGCAAACCGCCAACGGTCTTCGCCCACTCAAGCGCAAAGATCACATCTTCCACCGCAAGCATCGATGGCGTGTTAATCGTTTCGCCCTTGAAGATGCCTTCGGCGAGCGCGCCTTTCGACATCAAGCGGAAAACTTTTGGAAGCGGCCAAGCAGGGGTGTAATTTTCAAGCCGTTCAACAGCGCGCGGTCCGAGAATGAGCACGCCATGTGCCCCTTCACCGCCGAGCACTTTTTGCCAGCTGAACGTTGTGACATCCAGCTTGTCCCAAGGCATGTCATAGGCAAACACCGCCGACGTAGCATCGTTGAAAGTCAGGCCTTCACGGTCATCAGCAATCCAGTCGCCATTTGGAACGCGCGCACCTGAAGTCGTGCCGTTCCATGTGAAAACCACGTCGTTGGAAAAATCTACCGCGCTCAGATCAGGAATTTCGCCATAGGGCGCGTTCATGACGGTCGCATTCAGCTTGAGCTGCTTGTTGACGTCTGTGACCCAGCCCTCACCAAAGCTTTCCCACGCCATCATTGTGACCGGGCGTGCGCCAAGCATGGTCCACATCGCCATTTCGATTGCGCCGGTATCCGAACCGGGGACAATGCCAATGCGGTGCGTGTCAGGCACCTGAAGCACTTCGCGCATCAGATCGATCGCCAGTTGAAGGCGCGATTTACCGATTTTCGCACGATGCGAACGGCCAAGCGATTCGGTTTGAAGTTTTTCGGGACTCCAGCCTGGCGGTTTCGCGCAGGGACCAGAGGAAAAATACGGACGCGCCGGTTTAACGGCGGGGGGTACTATAGTCATGTAAGCTTCTCCTTGCAGAGAGCAGCGCGGCGTTGGGACCGCGTGGCCCGGAGCCGCGTTTAAGCGCAGCCCCGGCTTTGTCAATGACTATCGCAAAATGTGATCAGTAACCGGCCTTACGAAACAAAACTTCGCCGCGGCGACCAACGTATAATTTCTCGAGCGTTACAGGGTGGAAATAGGCTTCAACACGGTCGCCTTCTGGCGTTGTGCCGTACACTTCATAACAACCGCCATCGACCTTCGCCTTGCGGACGGTCCAGCCTTCCTTGGTAAGTTTATCGGTAAGTGCCTGTTGGCTTTTCCAACCCGAAACCGGTCCAGCCTTACAGGTGATAACGCCGGTTGCCGATGCAGGCACCGATGCAAAAGCAATTGCGGTCGCTGCGGCGAGTGAAAGTGAAGTCAATAAACGCATATTCATGCTCCTTTAAATGCAGATTTACGGGGAAGAAAAAAGCGGGCCGCCACGAGCAACGCCAATGGGGCGAAATGAACGAGCGCTGGGCCTAGATTATTGTGGATGAATATCCAGTGTACCAGAACAAGCACGGCAGCGGGATACACAAGGCGTTGCAGCCGCTTCCATCCCGCTTTCAGCGCGCGCATCGATGCATCATTACTCGTCAGCGCAAGCGGAACAAACAATAGCATGGCCGCCCATCCCGTCCAGATACCCAGCGCGAGAAACTCGGCAATAATGTCGTCAATATTGCCCATGTCGATGAGGTAGAAAGCCAGATGGAGCAACGCATAAGCGAACGCAGCGACACCCAGCGCACGGCGGCGCTGGATCAACCAACTGAGCCATGGGCGTGGCCCCAGCACCGACAACAACGGACTTAAAACCATCGCGACAATCATAAAACGCGCGGACCATTCGCCTGTCGGATGCAGCATATCCATCGCGATGCGGTCACCCGCATAGAAGCTGCGCATCATCAATATCGCTGGCAAAGACAGCAATATCCAAAACAGCCACTTCTTATTAAGAATGATTCGCAACATGCATTCGGGATAATCGCGCGCGCGGTTGTGCGCAACGCGGAAATTGAATCAATATCCACGCCTTTGCCGTGATACGACGTCCATTTGGTCGATTTGGGGCTGCGCAGCGGTGAGATTTCGCTATTACATCTTACATGGCCGTCGTCACTGCTCCAAGAATTCTGCTTGTCGCGAGCGCGCTGTTGTTGGCGTCGTGCAGCGCGCGTGAGGCCCCGAAAACGACACGCACGGGTGCAAACGCAACAACGGAAAATGCGCGGCAGTGCATGGCGGGTTTAAAAGAAAAATCAGTCCGCTTTGCCGGCTTGCCCAACAAAAGTTTCGACGGCGGGTGCCGCACGATCGACACGGTCAAGCTCATGGATTTTGGCACGCCGGCCACCAATTTGGGTGCGATGACGTGCCCGCTGGCCGCCAATTTTACCGATTGGGCACGCTATGCCGTGCGTCCCGCCGCCAAGCAGTATTTGGGCGCTGAGGTCGTCCGCATCGAAACAATGGGCACATTCAATTGCCGGAACATCTATGGGATGCGTTCGGGCAAATTATCCGAACATGCCTTTGCCAATGCCGTCGATGTCTCGGCGTTCGTTTTGCGTGACGGCCGCCGCGTGTCCGTGCTCACAGGCTGGAACGGATCCAGCGAAGAACGCGCGTTCCTGCGCCGTCTGCACCAGTCCGCCTGCAAACGGTTCGGCACTGTGCTTGGCCCCGATTATAACGCTGCGCATGCCAACCATTTCCATTTGGACATGGCCCGATCGATGCGCAACGGCACATCCTTTTGCCGATGAGGGGCTTTTGCCGATGAGGGGTGGCAGAACACGCCCTTGCACCCTATATACAGGGTAATGACAGACACAAAAATTAACGATCGCCGCTTCTACAAGGCACAACAAGAAGCCGACTTTGCTGAACAGCAACTCTCCACCCCGCAAACGCAAAGCAAGTCATACCGGCTCGCATTTCAGGACACCGACTTCCTGTTGCGTGAAGATTTGCGCCCCGTCCGTTTCCAGCTGGAACTGCTCAAAACCGAAATGCTGCTGGACGAGGCCAACATCGGATCCATGTTGGTGATCTACGGCTCTGCACGCATTCCCGAAGCCGATGGTGCAGATGCCTTGATCGCGGCGGCAACCGACGAGCGGTCGGAAATCATTGCCGAGCGCATGAAGGAAAAGGCGCGTTTCTACGACGAATCCCGTCATCTTGCACAGCTGGCAGGACAGGCCAATGTGACGGACGAAGAAGGGCGACGCCACTTCGTCGTATGTTCGGGCGGTGGCCCATCCATCATGGAAGCCGCCAACCGCGGCGCGCACGACGTTGGCGCGGAATCGGTTGGTCTGAATATCGTGCTTCCGCATGAACAGGCGCCAAATCTTTTTGTGACGCCGCGATTGAGTTTCCAGTTCCACTATTTCGCGTTGCGCAAAATGCACTTCTTGCTGCGCGCACGTGCCGTTGCGGTGTTCCCCGGTGGCTTTGGAACGTTCGACGAATTTTTCGAACTGCTCACGCTTGTCCAAACCGGCAAGATCAAAAAGATGCCGATCCTGCTATTTGGCCGCGCATTCTGGAACCGTGTTGTGAACTTTGAGGAGCTTATGCTCGAGGGCGTCATCAGCCCACGTGATCTGGAACTCTTCCAGTTTGTAGAAACCGCAGAAGAAGCATGGAATGCTATCTGCGATTTCTACGAAGTCTCAAACTGATTTGATATAATTACTTTGCAGCAGGTGCCGCTGGCGCTGCTGCATCAGCCGCTGGCGCAGCAGCTGCTTCACCGGTTGCTGCATCAGCCGCAGGTGCTGCGGCGTCGGCTGCTGGTGGTGTTGGCAACGGCAGGTTTGAACCCTGCGCATTGAGATACGCGATCAAATTTGCGCGTTCTTCGGGGTTACCCAAGCCGGCGAAAGTCATCTTCGTGCCGGGCGCATATTTCTTAGGGTTGGCAAGCCACTTGTCCATGCCTTCAAAGTCCCAGTTGCCGGGAACGCTTTTCAGCGCGTCCGAATAGGAAAAGCCTGCAACATGGCCGTGCGGTTTACCCATCGCAGCCCAAAGATTTGGGCCAATTCCATTTGGTCCGCCTTGCGCAATGGTATGGCAAGCTGCGCATTTTTTGAAAACCGCTTCGCCCTTTGCAACATCAGCAGTGGCAAGCAATGTTGCAATCGGCACAGCCGCGGCACCACCGGCTTCGCCGCCAGCTTCCGCTGCAACTGCAAAACCTTCTTTTTCAGGCGCTTCACCGTGGAAGTACATGCCCGATACGATGCTTAGTCCGAGCGCGACGATGCCGCCTGCCAAAACCCAGCCTGCAATTGTGTTACTACGATCATCCATTGGTTATCAGCCCTGAAATGCGGTTTTAAGCCGGCGTCGGTCTGACGGCCGGATTCTCAAGCCCCTCTAATAGTGTCAGTAAGGCCGTGCAAGTGTCCAATTCCAGACTTGCCGGATAAGTTTGGCTATCCTATCGCGATAGCCATATGAACAGTTACCCCGCACCCGCACTCGCACTTGTCAGAACCATGACTTTAGCTGCGCATGAACAGCCTGCAAAAGCGATTGCCTTTCAAGGTGCGCCCGGCGCGAATTCACATCTTGCCGCGTTGGAATATGATGCGGATTGCTTGCCCCTGCCCTGCTTCTCGTTCGAAGATGCCATTGACGCCGTCAAAGACGGATCGGCAGCGCGGGCGATTATTCCGATTGAGAATTCACTGCACGGCCGCGTGGCCGACATCCATTTTCTTTTGCCGGAATCTGGCCTTAGCATCATCGCCGAGCATTTCATGCCGATCCGCCACTGCCTGATGGCGAAATCAGCCGATGCGGAATTGAAAACAGCCATGAGCCACCCGCAGGCACTTGGCCAATGCCGCCATTATCTGCGTTCGCATGGTATTATTCCGGTCGCTTATGCAGACACGGCCGCTGCGGCTGCTTTTGTTGCGGCCAATGATGATACTTCGGCTGCCGCCATAGCGCCGCCAATCGCCGCGGAGCTATATGGCCTTGTCCCGATCAACGACGGTGTTCAGGATGATGCGAGCAATACGACGCGGTTTGTCGTTTTATCGCGTGAGCCTGTGAGCAACGTCGGGGTGACGGGGACGTTGATGACAACGCTCATCTTTGAAGTGAAGAACGTCCCTGCAGCGTTATACAAGGCGATGGGCGGCTTTGCGACCAATGGCGTCAATATGACGAAGCTGGAAAGCTATCAAAACGGTGCAAGCTTTGCCGCAACCGAATTTTTTGCGGATATCGAAGGCGCGCCGGGTGACCCAGCCGTTGACCGCGCGTTGGATGAACTGCGCTTTCATTGCAACTCGGTCCGCTTGCTCGGTACATATGTGCAAACCCGCAATCGCGGCTGAGCGGTCCTAACTGCCTAGCCCTTGTTTCCGTCACTTTTGAGCAAGAAGAAGACGACAAAAGCGCAAAGGCACCGGGCGGCGGTGCCTTAGTGCGCCGCGCCCCAGCTTGGCCCTGTCCCGATTTCAATACCGAGCGGGACGGTGAGCTTCACCAACGGTTCGGCCGCGCCTGCCATAATCGCGCGGATGACGTCGCTTGCCGCGGCGACATCCGCCTCTGGCAGTTCGAACACAAGTTCGTCATGCACCTGAAGCAACATCTTCACATGGCCTAAGCCAGCGGCTTTCAACGCCGGCCCCATTTGCACCATAGCGCGTTTGATGATGTCAGCGCTTGTACCCTGAATCGGTGCGTTGATGGCAGCGCGCTCACTACCCTGCCGTTCTGCCTGATTGGGGGATATGATGCGCGGAAACCATGTTTTCCGGCCGAACAACGTCGTCGAATGGCCGCATTCGCGGACCGTGGCCATGGTTTCCTGAATATAGTTCGAAATGCCCGGGAAGCGTTGGAAATATGCGTCGATAAGCGCCTGCGCTTCGTCGGCGGTGGATTCCAAACGCTTTGAAAGACCCCATCGGGAAATGCCGTATAGAATCGAAAAGTTGATAGTCTTGGCACGGCCGCGTGTGTCGCGGTTTACTTCGCCAAACAGTTCCAATGCCGTCCGCGCATGAATGTCTTCGCCCTTTTCAAAGGCATCGCGCAAGGGTTCAACATCCGCGAAATGCGCCGCAAGCCGCAGCTCGATTTGGCTATAGTCGGCAGACAGGATCACATTGCCTGGTTCGGCGACAAAAGCGTCCCGGATTTGACGACCGGTTTCGGTACGAATGGGAATATTTTGCAAGTTCGGATCTGTCGATGATAGCCGCCCGGTTTGTGCGCCGACGAGACTATAGCTTGTGTGCACACGGCCCGTTTTCGGGTCAATCTGCTGCTGCAGGCTGTCGGTATAGGTTGATTTCAGCTTCGCCAATTGCCGCCAATCGAGAACCTTGCGTGCGATATCGATGCCCTGCCCCGCCAGATCTTCCAGCACGGTCACGTCGGTTGAATATTGCCCCGACTTACCCTTTTTGCCGCCCTTATAGCCCATTTTTCCAAACAGGATTTCGCCAAGCTGCTGTGGGCTGCCGATCGTAAACGGCTGTCCAGCAAGGCCATGAATTTCCTTTTCGAGCAGTTCCATTTGCGCGGCGAATTCGGATGACAATCGCGCCAGCACCGTCCGGTCGACTTTAATGCCTAAGCATTCCATCTGCGACAGGACAGGCACGAGCGGGCGGTCTACCAGTTCATAGATGCTGGTCGCCTTTTCAGGGCTCATCCGTAACTTTAGGTGGTGCCACAACCGCAAGGTCACGTCGGCATCTTCCGCCGCATAGCAGGTCGCGTCAGACAGCGGGACGGCGGCAAAACCAATCTGGCTTTTGCCCGTTCCCGTGACGCTTTTATAAGAGATGCATTCATGTCCCAAATGCGTTTTAGCGAGTTCATCCATGCCATGCAGTTGACGGCCTGCATCCAAGGCAAAGCTCATGACCATCGTGTCATCATAGGGCGTTATGTGCACATCATGCCGCGCCAATACCGACATATCATATTTCAGATTCTGGCCAATTTTCAGCACGCTGGGATCGCTGAGCAGTGGGCGCAACCGTTGCATCGCAACGTCCAATGCTATCTGAACCGGCTTTTCCGCGAACATATCTGTGCCGCCATGTGCCAGCGGGACATAACATGCCTCCCCCGGTGCGACCGCCAGGCTGAAGCCAACAAGATTGGCGCTCGCCGCTTGCAAGCTGTCTGTTTCGGTGTCGAAACCCAACGTTCCTGTTTCACGGGCGCGGGAAATCCAATGGTCCAGCCGAGCAACATCCGTGACGCATTCATATGTCGACACATCAATTTTGGGCATAGCGGGCGGCAAAGCTGCTGCCCCCGCTGTGGGCGCGGATATCGGGGCGTCGCCCTTGCTTGCAGCCTTGGGGTTGCCGGCAATCGCTTTATTCGCGGCAGCGGTATTCGCAACGTGCCCGATACGCTTCAAAAGTGAGTTGAACCCGTGATGCTCCAAAAATGCGGCGAGCGGCTCTTCGGGGATTGTGCCCAACACCATGTCTTCAATCGCGATGGGCAGCGGGCAATCTTCTTTCAAAGTCACCAGCACTTTTGACAGACGCGCCTTTTCCGCATGCTCAATCAAATTATCGCGCATTTTGGACGGCTTCATAGACGGTGCGGCGGCCAAGACGCTTTCGAGGTCACCAAATTCCTGAATAAGCTTCGTCGCCGTCTTTGGGCCGACGCCGGGGACGCCCGGCACATTGTCGACGCTATCGCCCATCAGCGCCAGCACATCGCCAACCCGTTCGGGCTCGACACCAAATTTTTCGTATACTTCCTCGGCGCGAATGCGTTCGTTTTTCATCGTGTCGAACATGTCGATGCACGGTTCCACCAACTGCATCAGATCCTTGTCGCTGCTAACGATGGTTACATGCCAGCCGGCGGCGCTCGCGGCGCGCGCATAGCTTGCTATCATGTCATCGGCCTCGACATCATCTTCTTCCACCAACGGCAAAGAGAACGCCCGTGTCGCATCCCGGATCATCGGGAATTGTGGTCTTAAATCCTCCGGTGGGTCGGGCCTGTGCGCCTTATATTGGTCATAGATCCGGTTGCGGAATGACTGGCTCGATTTATCGAGGACCACAGCCATATGTGTTGGACCATCCGCTTGATTGAGGTCGTCCGCCAGCTTCCACAGCATGGTCGTGTAGCCATATACCGCACCGACCGGCTCGCCATGCTTATTGGTGAGCGGCGGCAGCCGGTGATAGGCCCGGAAAATATAGGCGGAGCCATCGACGAGATAGAGATGCTTTTGGTCTGACATGGCGGAGCGATAGCAGCCCGTTTTGGCCAAGTCTTTTCCTAATTTGCAGCGACGCTATTGGCACCCATATTGCAGGCGATTGCGGTGGAACTATGCGCGCGACTTGCGCCACAAAAGAAGGCCGCTGGCGATAATGATCGCGGACCCGGCAAGCGATGTCATGTCAGGCCAATCGCCGAAAACCAATATGCCAAGCGCGAGTGCCATCAACAACTGGACATATGTCATCGGCGCGATGTCCGCCGCCGAAGCGCGGGTCGTTGCCATAAAAATCAACCAGTGCGCAAAGCTAGCGGTGACCGCAACGACGGCACAGCGCGCCACGATGGTCCAGTCCGGTATACCTATATGCAATGTCGCAACGCCCAAAAAATGCCCTAAAATCGCTGCGGTCAGGATGAATGGCACCGCAAGCGACGCGACCAGAAATTGCATCAAAATCGGTGTCCCTGCGCCAGCGACGGCACGATTGCCAATCATCAAAAGCGCCATCGACATAGCCGCTGCGAGGGGCAACAAAGCAACCCAACCCAGTTCGGCAACATTGGGCCGCATGATGAGAAGAACGCCGCCAAACGCAATAAATGTGGCCGTCCATTTGGTCACATTCGTCCGTTCGTGCAGAAAAATGGCGCTCAAGACCGCCGTGATCATCGGGCTTGTGAAACCAATTGCCGTAGCCTCAGCTAATGGCATGACGAAGATCGACAAAAAGAAACAGATGGTTGCCATGGCCACTGCAAATCCGCGCAGGATCTGAACTTTGGGCATGGGCAAAGCAAATCCCTGCCTGCCTTCCTTGAGATAAAGCAACGTACCCAAGCCCAGCGCACCGATCGAATAGCGCAGCGCCGCCACGGCAGTACCGGGCCAGGCACCGGCAATCGATTTGATGACCGCATCGCCCAAGGACAAAAGAGCAAAGCCGCAAACGGCATATAAAAGACCCGATCGGGCCGACGATGCAGGCACTGGATTTCCTTCGATTACCGCGTTCTCTTAAAAGTGTTTGCCATGAATGCAAAGCGGCAGAAATCTTTGTCGGGCAACCCAAGAACAGCAAACTGTTACCGATTTATTTACCATTTGTCGGTAGCCAGAAATCCTTAGTCCATAGAATATCGGAGCGGGATAGCGTGAGCGCATTTGGGAAAAAACCAGGCTTGTCTGTAGGGCGCTCATCATTTGGCGTGGCGCGCCCCATGACCGGTGGTGGGCCTTCCATTGCGCAACAGCCAGATTACCCGCAAACGACGGGCGGTGGCGAACAATTTCCACCCATTGAATCGGCAAACTTACCCGGTGGCAGCAACGGCGGTCCGCAGACCGCAATGCAGGAAGCCATGTCGCGCTTGTCAGACCGTGCAAACAACGCGGCACCAGTCGATGAAGGTCCCCAAGGCTTTGAAGCGTCGGTACACAAAATCAAAGAACAGGTTCTCCCGCGTTTTTTGGAGCGTGTGAACCCCGAAGCGGCGGCATCGCTGAATAAAGAAGAGCTGACCGAAGAGTTCCGTCCGATCATTCTTGAAGTGCTGGCGGAACTCAAGCTGACGCTTAACCGCCGCGAACAATTTGCTTTGGAAAAAGTGCTCGTCGACGAACTGCTCGGCTTTGGTCCGCTTGAAGAGTTGCTCAGCGATCCGGACATTACCGATATCATGGTCAATGGCCCGTTGCAGACCTATATCGAAAAAAGAGAAAGCTGCAGATTGCGCCGATCCAGTTTCGTGACGAAGAGCATTTGTTCCAGATCGCACAGCGCATCGTGAACCAAGTCGGTCGCCGCGTTGACCAGACCACACCTTTGGCTGACGCGCGACTGAAAGACGGTAGCCGCGTGAACGTCATTGTTCCCCCGCTATCACTGCGCGGCACCGCCATTTCCATTCGTAAATTTTCCGAAAAGCCAATCACAATCGACATGTTGAAGGGCTTTGGTTCGATGAGCGAACCTATGGCAACGGCATTGAAGATTGCTGGGGCAAGCCGGATGAATATCGTCATTTCAGGCGGTACGGGTTCCGGCAAAACGACGATGCTGAACGCTTTGTCCAAAATGATTGACCCGGGTGAGCGCGTTTTGACGATTGAAGATGCCGCCGAACTTCGGCTTCAACAGCCGCACTGGCTAGCGCTTGAAACACGCCCTCCGAACTTGGAAGGTGATGGCGCTATTACCATCGGTGACCTTGTGAAGAACGCGCTGCGTATGCGCCCTGACCGGATCATGTTGGGCGAAATTCGTGGCGCGGAGTGTTTCGACCTCCTCGCCGCAATGAACACCGGTCATGATGGATCCATGTGTACGCTCCACGCCAACAACCCGCGCGAGTGCTTGGGTCGTATGGAAAATATGATCATGATGGGCGACATCAAAATACCTAAAGAAGCCATTTCCCGGCAAATTGCGGAATCTGTCGACCTCATCGTTCAGGTAAAGCGGCT
>JAJTEF010000060.1 GCA_021300355.1 Sphingomonadaceae bacterium
CAGGAAACGCACCGAATTGGCGGTGCTGCAATTGCCCTGATGCTCGCGTCCGATGATGCCACCTATATGACCGGAAGCGAAGTGCATCTGGACGGCGGCCTATTGGCGGGGTCTTCAGCGTCTCCCGGCGATTAAGCGTCAATCGACATCGTCGACGGAAACAGCCTCGCCTGTCACGCGCTGGGCCAATGCTGCGGCGATGAAATTGTCTAGGTCGCCGTCAAGCACATCGCTAGGTGTTGGCGACGTCACGCCGGTGCGCAGGTCTTTGACCATTTGATAGGGCTGAAGCACATAAGAACGGATTTGGTGGCCCCAGCCGATTTCGGTTTTGGCCGCATATTCGCCCGATGCGACTTCTTCACGCTTGCGAAGCTCGGCTTCGTACAAGCGCGCCTTCAGCATGCCCATCGCGGTTGCGCGGTTCTTGTGCTGGCTGCGGTCATTTTGGCTGGCGACGACGATGCCGGACGGTTTGTGGGTGATACGCACGGCGGAGTCGGTCGTATTAACGTGCTGCCCACCTGCGCCTGACGCGCGGTAGGTGTCGATCTTCAAATCGCCTTCGTTGATTTCAATGTCGATATTGTCGTCAATGACAGGATAGACCCAGACGCTGGAGAAGCTGGTGTGGCGCTTCGCTGCGCTGTCATAAGGCGAGATGCGGACAAGGCGATGGACGCCGCTTTCGGTCTTGGCATAGCCATAGGCATTTTCGCCTTTGACCAGCAACGTCGCCGACTTGATTCCGGCCTGATCACCGGCCTGATAATCCACCATTTCGACTTTATAGCCGCGCTGTTCGGCCCAGCGATAATACATGCGCTGCAGCATTTCGGCCCAATCCTGGCTTTCCGTGCCGATCAGTTCAACCGTTCCACTCTTGTCGGCGTCAATTTCGCGCACAGTGCTGATGGCGGCATCAAGGCGGCGGCGCTCGCGCATAACCTCTTCAGCAGCTTTGGGATTATCCCACAGGGTCGGGTCTTCAACCTTTGCGTTCAACTCATCAAGGCGGCGCAATGCGCGGTCCCAATCAAGCGACATCTTGACCAGGTTAAGGGCAGCATCAATGCGGGCAACATAGCCTTCTGCGTCGGCGCGCATGGGGAAACTCCAAGGGAATGAAAAAAGTCAGGCGCGGCCTTTAACCGAAACGCCCGCGAAGTCAAAGCCAGCTAATTGCGCGAACGTTCGTCGGCTTACCAATTTGGCGCCCCAATTTAGGACGAAACGCCCTACATCAGCCGAACAATCAGTATATCCCGCCCTCTTGCTGAATAAACTCCTGATCGCGCTTTGTCCCGACGCTGGTGCTCGCCGATGTCGACGATCGCGTTGCGCTATTGGACTGCGTCTCGGATGCTTCCTTGGGCTTGTCTTCGCGGGCCGCTAGCTCCTCTTGGCGGATGGAGCGTTTCGGCTCGGTCTCGGCCTTAAATGCTTCCCAAATCACCGCGCTCATGGGGTCTCTGCCCGGCCAAGCGCCATAGACGCGCTTGCCGCTCTTACGGTCGATGCGCACTAACCGGGTTCCCGCGGGCGCGATAAACGGTGTCTTTGGCATGCCAGCCATCGCGGACCGCGCAAATTGTTTGAAGATGGGGGCCGCAAGTGAACTGCCCTGCGCATAGCCACCCATATCCACACGTTGGTGGGGCCAGTTGTCGTGCCGGTCTTGCCAAATAACGGGCGGTCCAACTCGCGCAATGTGACCGCCGTGCCGCGTTCAATGACGCCTTCAAGCATGTGGACGACTTGATACGCGGTAATTGGGTCCATGACCTGCTTACCCGCGGCCGCAAAGCGCGGCATTGGCTTACCGTCCCAATCCTTTGCGCGGCAGCCCTTGCAAGGTTGCCATTTGGCCGGAAAAATGACTTTACCTTTACGGTTCTGCGCAAAATCGATGAGCGTCGGCTTCAATTCGCGGCCGTGATTGACCAGCATCGAATAAGCATTGACCATCTTCAGCACGGTGGTGTCACCAGCGCCCAAGGCATAAGAAAGATAATCCGGATAATCGCCGATGCCGAAATCACGGAAGGTGTCGGTCACATTGTCCATGCCCGATTCCGCCGCCGCACGCACCGTCATCAGGTTGCGCGATTGCTCCAACCCCCAACGCATCGTTTGCGGTCCTGCGCCATTACCGGTGAAGTTCCGGAAGCATTTTTGGCCAAGCGATGCCCCTTGCCACACGCAATATGGTCCATCGACGATGATGGATGTCGGCGTCATGCCGTTATCCAGCGCCGTCGCATAGACGAATGGCTTGATCGTAGAGCCCGGCTGACGTTGCGCCTGCGTTGCGCGGTTAAAGCTGGAAATGCGGTTATCAAAGCCGCCTTGGATCGCCAAGACGCGGCCATTCATTGGGTTTTGCACGACCATGCCGCCGCCGACTTCTGGAACGCTGCGCACGGCGTAGCTATTCGTGCCATTTGGCGCGATAGCAATAACATCGCCGGCTTTCATCGCCGATGGAGCGCCGTCTAACTGCGCAATGCTGCCATCGGCAAAGCCCACTTTGCCTTTGCCCAAAGCAACGCCAGCGCGCCATTGGGCGTAATCAATGGCGATATTGGTAGCTGCAAATCGTGACGCCCATTTGTCGTCCGACACGTCGATCGTGCCCATATTGGCTTTCCACGCTTTGCCGGCGTTGTAGCGCAGCAAACCGTCGCGCAGCGCCTGGGTCGCAAGTATCTGGTAATCGGCGTTCATCGATGACCGCACCCACAGACCGCCTGAATAGACGCTATAGGGTCCGTCAGCATCGGTTTCACCGAAGCGCTCAATCAGTTGGCGGCGAACCTCTTCCGCGAAATATCCGCCGACATTTTTATATCCGGTACCGCGCTGCGCAACGAGACCAAGCGGCTGGGCACGGGCGGCCACGAGTTGCGCGTCGGTGATCCACTCATTCTTGCGCATTTCGCCAAGCACCCAGTTGCGACGGGCAATGGCAAGCCGTGCGTTCTTTGCGCGACCATAACGTTCTGGCGCCTTGGGCAAGATGGCGAGAAAGGCCATTTCATGCAGCTGAAGCTGATCCACGCTTTTGGCGAAATAGGCCTGCGCGGCGGCTTCCACGCCGAACGCCTGCCGACCGAGCGCAATTTCGTTAAGGTATAGCGACAGGATTTGCTGCTTGGTCAGCGCACTTTCAATACGCTTGGCCAAAATCGCCTCTTTGACCTTGCGGGTGTAACTATACTCGTTCGTCAGCAACAGGTTTTTGGCGACCTGCTGCGTTATGGTCGAAGCGCCGCGCGAGCGTTTGCTGCTGAAAATATTGTCAAAAATCGCCGAAACGATACCGGGATAATCGATACCGCCATGGCTGAAGAATGTTTTATCTTCTGCCGCGAGATAGGCCCGGACCAGTAATTTGGGGAAGTCGGCATATTCCAGCTGAACGCGGCGTTCGCGGGCGTAGCTGTGAAATGGTTCTCCGTTAACGTCGCGTACCACCGTTGGCAGCGGCGATTCATATTCGATCAACGCTTCGGCATCGGGAAGATTGCGCGCAAAAAGCACCCAAAAGAGCAGGAGAAACAGGACAAACGCGCCAACCGCGTAGGTCGCGCGCCGAAACCGCTTGCTTTGCCACCAGCCCTGCCACTGGCCGATAAATCCTTCGGCTTCGCGTTTCAGCCGGTAGCTGATAGCAGTTGGCTCTTCAGAGGTCGGAGACGAGTTATCCATTATCGGCCCTCTCTAGCCGATTTGCCGTACAGGTCCAGAATCTTGTTCTGTAACTTGGCGCGATTTTTATCGCACCGGCGGGTTATCGGGTCACGATCCTGCGTGCAAAGTGGATCTGAATGGCATTTGCCACTGCCCGCGCGACCTTTTGGCGTCCGGTTGATGATGCCAGAAAGCTGACATCGGATGCATTGCTCAGATAACCCGTTTCGAACAAAACGGACGGCGTATCCGGCGCATTGAGCACAATAAACGACGCAAAGCGGTACGAATTTCCAAGGATACGCATGTTCGGCGTTGCCTCTCGCAGCAACAGCTTTGCGAAATCAGCGGACACATTCATGGTTTCGCGCTGTGTCAGGTCAATGAGGATCGACGACACATTGGCATCAGCACCGCCCAGATTAACGCCGTTGAGGATGTTCGCCTTGTTTTCGCGGGCAGCAAGCCGCTGCGCCTCGCGATCAGATGCGATTTCGGAAAGCGTATAAACGGTGCCGCCGCTGGCTTGCGGATTATCGGCGCTGTCCGCGTGAATAGAAATGAACAGATCGGCATTCAGCTTGCGCGCGATCTGATATCTGTCCTGCAACACGATAAATTTATCGCTGTCACGCGTTAATGCAACGCGGACACGGCCGCTTTTAAGCATTTCATCGCGCACCGCCTTGGCAATTGCCAATGTGACGTCTTTTTCGCGCTGCCCGCCATGTGGACTGATGGCACCCGGGTCATGCCCGCCATGCCCCGCGTCAATGACGACAAGGGGTAGGCTTGCATCCGCAGGGCCGCTTATTTTCGGCTGGCCTTTGCCGACGTTCGAGCGAATGGGTGCGGTAACTTCGTAACGCCGCCGTGGCGGTTCAGAGCGAAATGCCATTGATGGCGCGATATGGCTGACCCGCGGTCCTAATGCCCCCTGCACCGAAACGTGCTGAATGGCGCTGCCAATCGCGGGGGACGCGAAAATCGGCAAGGTGGCAAAAAGCGCAGCAGCGCGTGCATACCGCTTATGGGTTTTAGCCCTTGCACTCGTCCAGAAAATTTTTTTGCCCACGCCGCGGCTCCGCCTACCTGATGAATGGATAGTAAGGCGTGGGCGGGTAAAGGCTGGTGTCCAGACGAGGTTAATGGCGCATTAAGGCTAAAAACCGGTTTTTCCGTCCATAATAGCAAGCTATCTCGCGCGATACCCTTGCCGACAACCTGCAGGAGTGCTAGCGAATAGCTACAGGGAATTTCATCTGACCTTCCCGCCAATCCGCCTTCGGTTCTTTTCCGCTCGGCACATTAACAGGTTGACGCTGCATGAGGCATGATATTTCCACCAACGCCGCCCGCAATGGGACTGGCGCATGGGCTGGAAATCAAGCGCGCGCGATACACGCCCGCCATGCACAAGCAGCAGACGCAATTCTTTCATTCCCACCATATCGCCTTGCCGACAGGAGCGCTTCGCGTCCCGTCTGGCATTGCATCAACAATAAAGCGAGCGGCCTTTGGCTGACAACCGGGCGCCATGCTCGCTGGAGTAATATCAATGACAACGCGTATGCTAATCGATGCGCGGCACCGGGAGGAAACCCGGGTCGCAGTCGTCACAGGAAACCAGATTGAGGAATTTGATTTTGAATCGGCCGAGCACAAGCAGCTCAAAGGCAATATCTACCTCGCAAAAGTAACAAGAGTTGAACCTTCGCTTCAGGCGGCGTTCGTAGACTATGGTGGCAATCGCCATGGCTTTTTGGCGTTTGCCGAAATCCACCCCGATTATTACCAGATCCCACGCGAAGACCGCGAGCGTTTGCTGGCTGAAGAAGCCGAAGCCGCCGCTGAAGAAGCTGCGCTGCGTGAGCAGGAAGAGGAAGAAAGCGACGAGCCTTCCGACATCATGCAGGGTTCTGCAGAGCGCGAAGACGACTCAACTGACCTGATTGAAGTCGATAGCGACGACAGTGTCGACACCATCGACATGACCGAAGGCGAAGAACCCGACCTTGGCAGCAATGGCGACGATGCGTCAGACGAAGGCGAAGGCGAGCGCGGCGAAAATGGCCGTAACAACCGCCGTCGTCGTGGCCGTGGTGGCCGCAATGGCGAAGCCCGCGCACCAAAGGCCAGCGACGAAGTTCGTGCAAAGCGCATGAACTTGCGTCGCCGCTACAAAATTCAGGACGTCATTCATCGCCGTCAGGTTTTGCTGGTTCAGGTTGTAAAGGAAGAGCGCGGCAATAAGGGCGCTGCTCTGACGACGTATCTCAGCCTTGCCGGTCGTTATTGCGTTCTGATGCCAAATACGTCGCATGGCGGTGGTATCAGCCGTAAAATCCACAGCGCGGCGGACCGTAAGCGTTTGAAGTCGATTATTTCGGACCTGACGTTGCCATCCACCATGGGTTGCATCATCCGCACCGCTGGCCTTGCGCGCACGAAGCCTGAAATCAAGCGCGACTTTGATTATCTCGCCCGCCTTTGGGACGAAATTCGTGAGCGTACGCTTCGTGGTGCAGCACCGATGCTGATCCACACCGACAGCGACCTCATCAAGCGTGCCATCCGTGACATCTATAACAAGGACATTGACGAGGTATTCGTCGAGGGGCCTGACGGATATAAAGCCGCCAAGGACTTCATGAAGTTGCTGATGCCAAGCCACGCCAAACGCGTGCAGCATTATGCAGACCCGGTTCCGCTGTTCCAGCGTTACCACGTCGAAGATCAGCTGAACGCCATGTATCAGCCCATCGTCCAGTTGAAGTCGGGTGGCTATATCGTCATCAACCCGACCGAAGCTTTGGTATCGATCGACATCAACTCAGGCCGTTCGACCAAAGAACATGGTATTGAGCAAACCGCGCTTTCCACCAATTTGGAAGCCGCCCGCGAGATTGCCCGTCAATTGCGCCTGCGCGACATGGCTGGCCTTGTCGTGATCGACTTCATCGACATGGAGCATCATTCGAACGCCCGCAAAGTCGAGCGCGCGATGAAGGAAGCGTTGAAGCACGACCGTGCCCGTATTCAGGTCGGCCGTATTTCCAGCTTTGGCTTGATGGAAATGAGCCGCCAGCGTTTGCGCACCGGCGTGCTCGAAGCGTCCACCCGCGAATGTCCGCATTGTGAAGGCACTGGCCTTGTCCGCACGGCATCATCTGCTGCGTTGTCCGCCCTGCGTCTCATCGAAGATGAAGCGGCCAAGGGTCATGGCAGCCAGATCGTTCTGCAGGCAAGCCAAGAAGCCACAATCTACTGCCTCAACAACAAGCGTGCCGAACTGGCCGCGATTGAAGAGCGTTATCACGTCCGCGTGCTGATTGTGCCCAATGGCGAAACCGAAGGCGCGAAGCTTGCCGTATCCAGCTCTGGCCCACGTCCAGAGCGGCCTGCCGCATTGCCGCCGATTATCGACATCGAAGAAGATGATATCGAAGACGAAATCGACGATTTCGACGACGAAGTCGAAGCCGAAGAAGCGGAACGCGAACCACGCCGTGCGCGCGACGAGCGTCCACGCGAAGAAGGCGAAGGTGGTGAAGGCCGCAAGCGTAAACGTCGTCGTGGACGTCGTGGTGGCAAGGGCCGTGATCGCGATGGGCGTCCGGAAGGCGAAGATGCTGTTGCGGGTGAAAACAACGCTGCAGATCGTCCAGAAGGCGAAAGCAACGCTGAAACAGTCCAGACTGAGGTCGAAGGCGAAGCCAAGCCAAGGGCCCGTCGTGGTCGCCGTGGCGGCAGAGGCCGTGATCGCGACCGTGAAACGGCTGTGGGCGAGGCAACGACCGAAGCGCCAGCATTGGCTGACGCTGAAGTTGCTGAAGCGCCTGTCGAAGCACCCGCAAAGCCAAAGCGTGCAAGCCGGGCAAAGCCAAAGGCTGAAAAGGTCGTTGCAGAAGCAGACGCACCGGAAGCAAAAGCAACTGAAGCACCAAGCGCTCCAGAAGAAGCACCTGTTGCCAAGGCGAAGGCACCCGCAAAGCCACGCAGCCGTGCAAAAGCACCGGTAGCTG
>JAJTEF010000003.1 GCA_021300355.1 Sphingomonadaceae bacterium
TCGCTGGTCTTGATGCGGGTGCGGACGATTATTTGGCAAAGCCATTCCAGACCGAAGAGCTGATCGCGCGCCTTCGGGCGCTCATCCGCCGCGCATCGGGCAATGCTTCGTCTGAGCTGACCGTTGGCGAGGTTCGCCTCGATACACGCTCGGGCCGCGTCACGCTGGGTGGCCAGCCCGTGAAATTGACCGCGCAGGAATATAAATTGCTGTCGTACCTGATGCACCACAAGGGCAAGGTTGTTTCGCGGACCGAGCTGATCGAGCATATTTATGATCAGGATTTTGATCGCGATTCCAACACGATTGAGGTGTTCGTAACGCGCATCCGCAAAAAGCTTGGCCAAGATGTGATCTCGACGATCCGTGGCCTTGGCTATAGCCTTGAGGAACCGGTCAGCTGAACCCGCCGGTCGCCATGAAAACGGCCAATCAAGCACCGACGTGGCGAAGCCAGTTTCAGAGCACGGGTTCGCTTACCCGCCGGATGATTCTGACCGCTGCGGCGTGGATTACGATATTGTTGATCGGTGGCGGCGCCGCGCTTGACCGCGTTTTGGTCAATTCGGTCGAGCAGAATTTCGACAATCAGCTGGAATATGTTCTGACCGCGATGATTGCTTCTGCGGAAATCGGTCCCGATGGTGAAATCCGGATGAACCGCCCGTTGGGCGACCAGCGCTTTCTGGAACCCAATAGCGGCCTGTATTGGCAAATTACCGGGAAGGGCGCGATGCCGTTTCCATCCCGGTCATTATGGGACCGCGCATTGCGCGCGCCGGCCAATCATAACGACCAAGCCGTTCATTTCCGGAACAGCAACGAATTTACCGACGAACCGCTGCGCATTGCCGAACGCGCGATCAAGCTCCCCGATTCCGACATCGCGTGGACCTTCATGGTCGCGCAAAGCCGTGATAGCCTTGACCGGCAGATTATCGAACTACGGTCCGTTCTGGTAACGAGTTTTCTTTTGGTCGGTCTTGGTCTCATTATCTTGGCCGCGCTCCAGACATTTTATGGCCTATGGCCGCTACGTGCGGTGCGCAAAGCGATTGCGCAGATGCGCAGTGGCCGCGAAAGCCGCGTTACCGACGCTTTGCCTGACGAAGTCATGCCTATGGTCAATGAACTGAATGCCTTGCTGGACCATAATGAGCAGCAGGCCGAAGAATCGCGGCGTCATGCCGGGAATTTGGCGCATGCGCTCAAGACGCCGCTCACGGTCATCATGAACAGCGCCACGGCGCAATCACCTGACCTCGCCGACACCATCATTCGCGAAGCCAAGACGATGCGGCGTCAGGTGGACCACCATTTGGCGCGTGCGCGTGCCGTGGGACGGCGCGGGCATAGCCATAGCCGCGCACAAATATGGGACAGCCTTGAGTCCGTCGAACGTGCCGTCAGCCGCCTATATTCCCACGTCCGGCTCGACATGGCGGGCGACAAGGAAATTTCCGCCCGTGTCGAGCGACAGGATCTCGATGAAATGTTGGGCAACTTGATCGAAAATGCAGCCAAATATGGCGGCGGCAGCGTGTTTGTGACGGTCGAGGACGCAGGCGATTTTGTCGAAATGCTTATTGAGGACGACGGTAAAGGTATACCCGAACCCGAGCGTGAGCGCTTGTTCGACCGCGGTGCGCGTCTAGACACCGGTAAGCCGGGCACGGGGCTTGGCTTGGCGATTGTTCGCGATGTTGTTGAAATTTACGGCGGGACCGTCCGGCTTGAAGAAAGCGAAGACTTGGGCGGGTTGCTCGTGCGCCTCAGGTTGCCCAAAGCGATCAGCTAATCAGCTGGCGTCGCGGATCTGCTGATGGTGGCGGATGACTTCATCAATGATGAAACGTAGGAATTTTTCGGTAAAATCGGGATCAAGCTTCGCATCGCGGGCCAGTTGGCGAAGCCGTTCAATCTGCCGTTCTTCGCGGGCAGGGTCGGCGGGCGGTAGCGCAGACTTTGCCTTAAACTCGCCCACCGCCTGCGTTATTTTAAACCGCTCAGCCAGCATGAATACGAGCGCGGCATCGATATTGTCGATGCTTTCACGAAAACGGGTGAGGGTTTCTTGATCGTCCATGACTGCATCCTGTGCCGATATTGACTGCAACGGACAAGAGGAAATACGCCATTTGCACTTGCCTTGCGGCGCGGCTGTCGTCACAGCGAAACGATTATGACTGCAACCATACATAAAATCGGCGGCAATCGTGCGCCATCTTTGGACCCCATGTTCAAGCTGGTCGCGCCCGGAATGAACAAGGTGAACGCGGTCATTTTGGACCGTATGCAGTCCGAAATCCCGCTTATTCCCGAACTGGCCGGGCATCTGATTGCTGGCGGCGGGAAGCGGATGCGCCCGATGCTGACATTGGCCTGCGCGCAGCTTCTCGATTATCCCGGTGACCGTCATCACAAGCTGGCGGCAGCCGTCGAGTTTATTCACACCGCAACCTTGCTGCACGATGACGTCGTCGACGGCAGCGATATGCGCCGTGGAAAAACCGCCGCAAACCTCATTTTCGGCAACCCTGCCGCAGTATTGGTCGGTGACTTCCTGTTCAGCCGCTCATTTGAACTGATGGTCGAGGATGGATCGCTTAAGGTGCTCAAAATCTTGTCGAACGCGTCTGCTGTCATCGCAGAGGGTGAGGTCAATCAATTGACTGCTCAGCGGCAGATTTCGACGACTGAAGAGAAATATCTCGAAATCATTGGATCGAAAACTGCGGCCTTGTTCGCAGCGGCCTGCCGGATTGCGGCGGTCGTGGCGGAGAGCGGCGACGCGCAAGAAATGTCGCTGGACGCTTATGGCCGCAATCTGGGGATCGCATTTCAATTGGTCGACGATGCCATTGATTATGTGTCCGATGGCGCAACCATGGGCAAAGACAGCGGCGACGATTTCCGCGACGGCAAGGTCACATTGCCCGTCATTCTGGCCCATATCCGTGGCAATGCCGATGAACAGAAATTCTGGCGCGACGCGATGCTTGGCAACCGGATTTCGGATGCAGATCTGCAACATGCGCGCACGTTGCTGCAGGCGCATAATGCGATTGACGACACGCTGGATCGCGCGCGGCATTATGGCCAACGCGCAATCGATGCGATTGCGCATTTCCCCAATGGTGAAGCCAAATCTGCGCTGACTGAGGCGGTCGAATTCGCCATAGCACGCGCATATTGATCGCACGGTCAGTGCCGACGCAGCACGGGCACAGGCGCAATTCATGATGACAGCCGCAAACCATCATGGCTGAAAAGACATCGGACCATATGCTGCCCGTCATGGCCGTGATGCCAGATCTGCTGGCATCGTTGCGTGCATCACCCAATGCCGTCCTGATTGCCCCGCCAGGTGCGGGTAAGACCACGATGGTTGCCCCTGCATTGTTGGACGAACCTTATTGCGATGGCCAGATTTTGCTGCTGTCCCCACGCCGTCTTGCCGCGCGTATGGCGGCAGAGCGCATTGCGGAGGGGCTGGGCGAAGCCGTCGGAGGACGGGTTGGCTACACGACACGGCTGGATAGCAAACAAGGCCCCAATAGCCGTATATTGGTCATGACCGAGGGCATTTTCCGCAACCGCATCATCAGCGACCCGGAGCTTGTCGGCGTTTCCGCGGTCTTGTTTGACGAAGTCCATGAACGCAGCATCGACAGCGACTTTGGCCTTGCGCTGGCACTTGAGGCGCAAGCGGCATTCCGGCCCGATCTGCGTTTGCTTGCCATGTCGGCAACCTTGGATGGCTCCAGATTCTCGCAGTTGATGCGCGATGCGCCGGTGGTCGAGAGCGACGGCAAAAGATGGCCGCTGGATTTCCAATATTTCGGCCGGCGCGCCGAACAAGCCATCGAAACCGATATCGTGCGCGCGGTCCGGCAGGCGCTATCCGAAGAAGAGGGCGATATTCTGGTTTTCTTACCGGGCGTGCGCGAAATTGACCGCGCCGTTGAAAGCCTTGGTGCTGTGGGCGCGGATATCGTTGTGCATAAATTGCATGGCCAAATTGACCCGGCGGCGCAAAGGCTCGTGGTGCGCCGTGACGCGCAGCAACGTCGGAAAATCATTTTTGCGACCAACATCGCCGAGACCAGCCTGACCATTGATGGCGTTCGCATCGTCATCGACAGTGGCTTTGCGCGGCGCGCGCGGTTCGACCAAGCCGCGGGCGTTACGCGGCTGGTGACCGAGCGCGCGAGCCTGTCTGCGGTAACGCAGCGGGCAGGGCGTGCCGCGCGGCAGCAAGCGGGCGTTGCCTATCGGCTGTGGCAGGAAGCAGGCAATGGCGGACTTCCCCCATTTGACCCGCCCGAAATATTGGAAAGCGACCTCGCGCCGTTGTTGCTCGACTGTGCACGGTGGGGAGAGAATGATCCCGCCAAGTTGCGCTGGCTTGACGGCCCGCCAGCACCCGCGCTTCAGCAAGCGCGCAAGCTTTTGCTGTCCATCAACGCGCTCGATGCGGCGGGCCATATTACGCCGCATGGCGTTCAGCTTGCGGACCTTCCATTACCGCCGCCACTCGCACATATGGTCGTTGAAGCGTCCAGGAGCGGACAAAGCGAGGATGCGGCGATGCTCGCCCTGCTGCTGCAGGAACGCGGGCTTGGCGGGCAAGGCGAGAATATCGAAACGCGATTTGAACGCTTTGTGGGCGAACGCAGCCCCAAGGCGGATGCCGCACGCAAGCTGGCACAGCGCATATCGCGGATGTGCCGCAGCGGCGCTGGCGGACAAGAACCGCTTAGCATCGGCGGTCTCATTGCCACTGCCTATCCCGATCGCATTGCCAAGTGCCGCGATAGCAAAGGCGAAAAGTGGATTAGCGCGATGGGACGCGGGTTGCAGTTGGACACCGCATCGCTTCTCGCACGCGAAGAATGGCTCGCGGTGGCCGATGTTCAAGGCGCTGCATCGGGCGCGCGCATATTGTCCGCTGCGCCACTGACGGAAGCCGAGATACTCGGCCATTTTGCCCACCGGATAACGCAGGAAGAAGCCCTGTCTTACGATAAAAGCATCGACCGTGTGGATGCGCGCGCGCAGCGGCGGTTTGGTGCGATCGTCTTGAGCGAAGGTCGCGTGGAAAAACCCGACCAGACGGCCGTGGCGCGTGCCCTCATGGCTGCAGTGCGCGAAATGGGTGTGGGCGCGCTGCCATGGTCAAAAGCGGCGCTTGCGCAGCGTGAGCGCGCACAATTTGCAGGCATAGCGGCGGTCAGTGACGAGGCATTATTGGAAGCGGCGGAGCAATGGCTTTTGCCGCTGCTGATGGGCGTGAACCGGCTGCGCGATGTCTCACCTGCGGCATTGTCGACAGCGCTCGACAATATGCTGGGCTGGGATCAGCGCACGCGCATTGACCAAATCGCGCCAGCATCCTTTGTCAGTCCCGCAGGAACGACACATGCCATCGATTATGCAGCAGAGGCCGGGCCAACGGTTGAGCTGCGCGTACAGGGCTTGTTTGGCCTTGATAGCCACCCCACGGTTGGCGCGGAGCGCATCGCGTTGGTGCTGAGCCTGACGTCGCCTGCTGGTCGTCCAATCCAGACCACCCGCAATCTGCCAGAGTTTTGGCGCGGTAGCTGGCGTGACGTGGCTAAGGAAATGCGCGGCAGATATCCGCGGCATAACTGGCCCGATGCGCCGTGGGAGAGTGTGGCCAGCCTAAAGACAAAAAAGGCCCAAGCGCGCGATGTGCCCCGCAACACTTGACGAATCCGGTGCCGTTCGGGCAAGGCAACCGCGAACGTAATTTTCAGGAAATATCCATGTCTGCCCGTATTTTTCAGTGTCCCAAAAATGCCATGCAATCGGGCCGTGGCCGCACGAACGAATGGGTGCTTGAATTTCAGTCGAATGAACCGCGCAAGGCCGACCCGTTGATGGGCTGGGCAGGTTCAGGCGATACGCAATCGCAGGTCCAGTTAACCTTTCCAACGCTTGATGCCGCGCGCGCTTATGCCGACAAAAAAGGTATCGCCGCAACCTACATTCCCACTCCGTCCAAGACCCTGAAGCTTCAGGCTTATGCGGATAATTTCCGTTAAAACAGCATCCCGGGCAGCATCAGCAGCTTGACGTCGACGACGCAGCCCTCGTCGCGCTTCGATTGAACGAAGCGGGGTAAATCGGGCAGGGCGACGCGATGCACAATGATATTCTCGCCATCAACACCGCCGCCCTCACTTATTTTTGTCAGGCCATGCGCGCGCACGAGTGAAAAGCTTTCGCTCACCATGCCGGGGGATGAGAAAAACTCGCCGACGATTTCAAGCCTGTCTGCCCGATAGCCGGTTTCTTCCTCAAGCTCGCGTGCAGCCGACGTGAGCGTGTCCTCGCCTTCCTCATGGTCGCCAATCAGACCAGCGGGAAGCTCGATGCAATTTGCGCCAAGTGGCACGCGATATTGCTCGACAAGCAGAACATGGTCATCTTCGACCGCCAAGATAACGCCGGCCTTGATACCGCGCGCGCGACTGACATATTCCCATTTTCCGCGTGTCTTCGCCGTGATGAAGCGGCCTTGCCACATCACGTTTTCGACGTCTTCGTCTGCATTCATAGCTGGATGAGCCTGTCCGGTAACTCGTTGGGGTTTTCGCTGCCTTTGGGGAAATGCTCCGCCAAAACAACACCCATTTGCGCAACAGCGGCGGCGACACCCTGTCCGGGGTTGCCCGCCTTCACATGGTCAAGCAGCGCAACCATGGCATCGCCCCAAACCTCTGGCGCGACCTTTGATGCAATGGCTTCGTCCGCAACGATTTCGGCGCGATGTTCGAGCATCGACAAATATAACAAAACGCCGGTGCGACCGACGGTCTTGGATTCGGTGCCAACCTTAAACAGGCTGATCGCATGGTTACGCACGCGTGCCAATTTGGTCGCTTTGGGCGTTAGAAATAGGCGCAAAGGCATCCATTTCAGGATCAACCATGTTCCAACCCATTTTAGGGCAACCGCCGACAACAACAATGCGACATATTCGTTGGTGGTATATTCATGGCCCCAACCACCGGTCAGGCGGTTGATGAGGCCCATGTAGACGTCAGGGAAGGTCGCATAGACTGCGAGCGCCACAAAGGCGACGCCGCTTGCCCATGCAATGCCGATGTCTTCATAATGGTCGGACAGATCGGTGACGATGGTCACGATTTCGCCGCTTGTGTGATGCTCGGCATCCGCAACTGCCGCCGTTACCAACGCGTGGTCGGCTTCGGTCATCCGGCTAATTTTAGTTAAGGCCATAACGATACTTTCTACCAACCACCCGAAGCACCGCCGCCGCCGAAGCTGCCGCCGCCGCCAAATCCACCGCCGCCGAAGCCGCCACCACCACCGCCGAAGCCACCGCCACCGCCCCAGATAATGACCGGAGCCATGCCGCCGCGCCGGTGCTTGCGCCCGCCACCGTTCGTCGATCGGATCATGGGCAGAAATACAAAGAAGATCATGAACAGGATGAAGATAATCGCGCCGAACGGTATGCCTTCGTCGTTGCCCTGACGCTGCTGCGCCGCTTGCGCAATTTTGGCGGCTTCGTCGGCTGGCAACTCAAGCTGCGTGACGATGCGGTCGACGCCTGCGTTAATACCGCCGGCAAAATCGCCCGCCTTGAAAAGTGGGGTGATGTCGTTGCGAATGATGGTCGATGACAGGCCGTCGGTCAGGACGGGTTCAAGACCATAGCCAACCTCGATACGCATTTTGCGTTCATTGGGCGCCACGATCAGGATGGCGCCATTGTCTTTTTCGGTCTCGCCTTTGCCATCCTGTCCAAGCGCCCATTTGCGGCCAAGCCGATATCCATAATCGGATATTTCATAGCCTTCGAGGCTGCTCAATGTGGCCACCACCAACTGCCGCTTGGTGCGCGTTTCCAGCCCCTGCAACTTGGCGTTCAACGCCGCCTCTTGCTGCGGATCGAGCAGATTTGCCTGATCGACAACACGGCCCGAAAGCGTCGGGAAGTTTTGCGCAAGCGCTGCCTGACCAGTTAAGGCCAAAAGCAGCGCTGTCAGCAGGCCAAGGGCCTTTTTCATGTGTGTAATCCCAACAAGGGGTTAGTTTGCGGGCGCCATATCAAGCGTCGGTGCGGTTTCGGCGCCTTGCGTGGTGGCTTGATATGGGACCATCGGTTGCGCACCGTGAATGATCTTCGCGCCGATGATATCGGGGAAAGTGCGGATGGTAGTGTTATACCCGCGCGCAGCCTCGTTATAATCGCGCAAGGTGATGCGCACGCGGTTTTCCTGACCTTCCAGCTGATCCTGCAGTTTCAGATAGCCCTCTTGGCTCTTTAACTGCGGATATTGTTCAACCGATACGAGCAGGCGCGAGAGGCTGCCCGACAATTGGTTTTGTGCGGACTGGAAAGCGGCCATCTTGTCCGGGTTGGCTAGATCATCAGGATTGACCTGAATATTGGGCGATGTCGCGCGTGCGCGCGCCTCAATGACTTCGGTTAACGTTTTGTTTTCCTGCGCAGCTGCGCCTTTGACGATATTCGCCAGATTGGGAATAAGGTTAGCGCGCTCTTGAAACGCGGCCTGGACGTCCGCCCATTTTGCCTTGGCATTTTCCTCAGCGGTCGGAACGCTGTTGATACCGCAGCTTGCAAGAGAGAGGGCCGCAGCGGTTAATAGCAAAGATTTTACAACTTGGTTACGCATCGAAAGAGCTCCTCCAACGGGCTGTCGCCCAGATTTCAGCCGTTTAACCGGCGTGTGTTACATACATAAGGCGCAGCTATGGCTTTCGCAATGTCTGCTATCGGCAATATGTCATGTTTTGCTGTGGGGCATTGTAAAGAGATGCGCTGCCCAATGGATGTGGCGATAAATTCATTTCGCTTTCGCGTCATTATCTGATGTATTGCGAAGGTAGATTCAGGGGCGGCGGAATGAACGTTGCTCAAAAAATGACCAGTGGGGGAGCAAGATGAAAAAATGGATATTCGGTATAATTATTGTGATCGCGGCTGCGGCTGGCGGTTTCTGGGCCAGCGCGGACAAGGATATGAAAGCGCTCATCGCCAACCTGCCGACGGACGCTAACGTGCTGTTCTGGAGCGTAGAGCAACGCGATGCCGGTTTCCGCGCATTGGACCGCATTCCGATATTGGCGAAATCGAACATCATCAAAGCGGGTGATACGGTCTATCCCATGCCCAAGGGCGAGCCGCTGACCATTGATATGGATGTTGATGCTTATATGAAGGCGCAGCGCACCGCTGGGCTCGTCATTGTCCAAGATGGCAAGATCCGTGTTGAAAAATACGGTCTCGATTTTGACGCACAGGGCAAGTGGACAAGCTTCTCCGTCGCCAAATCCTTCACCTCGACGCTTGTCGGCGCGGCCATCAAGGACGGCTATATCAAAAGCGTCGACGACATGGTCTCGGCCTATATTCCGGACCTTAAGGGTTCTGCCTATGACGACGTGACCATTGCGCAGCTGCTGACGATGACGTCGGGCGTGCGGTGGAATGAGGATTATGCCGATCCCAAATCCGACGTCGCATTGTTCAACCTGCACAAGCCCGAAAAGGGCATGGATGTAACCGTCAGCTATATGCGCAATTTGCCGCGTGAAGCGCCCGCCGGAACGAAGTGGGTATACAAGACCGGCGAAACCAACCTGATCGGCGTGTTGGTCAGTTCTGCTACCAAGAAAAAGCTGTCTGATTATCTGTCGGAAAAAGTCTGGGCACCTTATGGCATGGAACAAGACGCAAGCTGGCTTTTGGGTTCAACCGGACATGAAATCAGCGGCTGCTGCATTCAGGCATCGACCCGTGACTATGCCCGTTTTGGTGTATTCGTTATGGGCGGTGCCAAGATAAACGGGCAGAGCATATGGCCGGATAACTGGTTGGCATCTGCAACAGTCAAAAAAGCCGACATCGTTATGGCTGGCAGGGGCTATGGCTATCAATGGTGGACCTATGACGACGGCAGCTATGCCGCCCAAGGCATTTTCGGGCAGGGCATCTTCATTGATCCCAAACGGAAGCTGATCATCGCGTCCAACAGCAATTGGCCAAAGGCGACCGATCCCGAAACCGTGGGTGCAGGACGCGAAGCGTTCTACAAGGCGGTCCAAGCTGCGGTCGATGCCGACGCAAAAAAGCGCTGAATGAAGCGATATGTTGCGGTGCACAATAATTGCGTTAAATCGTAATAAAATTGCGCCGCAACATGTGGGAAAAAGGGTCTTTTCTAAGTCCGATTAATAGTCCAGCATGTGCATGTTACGATATGCTTCTGCTGGAGAATGATCATGGACTTTAAGACGTTTTTACACGCGGGCAGCAACCGCCGGGCCATGTTAAAAGGGATGGGCGTTGCCGCTGTTGGTTTCTCGCTGACCGGCGCGCTTGCTGGCTGCGGTGAGAAAGAAGCGAAGAAGCTTGCCAATGGCGAAGAGGCAAAGCTGAACTTCTACAATTGGGACACCTATATCGGTGAAACCACGTTGGAAGATTATAAGGACAGCGCTGGCGTAGACGTCAACATGACTCTGTTCGCCAGCAACGACGAACTGTTCGCCAAGCTGCGCGCCGGAAACCCGGGCTATGACGTTATCGTCCCATCCAACGATTTTGTGGAGCGTATGGCCGCGGCCGATATGCTGATGCCGCTGGATCAGGCGCAAATTCCGAATTTCAAAAATGTTGCCAAAGATTATCAGGATGTTCCCTATGATCCGGCACGCAAATATTCGATGCCTTACACCTGGCTGGCGCTTGGCATTGGCTATCGCAAGTCCAAGGTGAAGGCGGTGCCGGACAGCTGGAAAGTGCTGTTCGACAGCGATGAATATAAAGGCCGCATCGCGGTGCTGTCCGAGGCGGGTGACATGTTCCGGCTTTACGGGAAATATATGGGCAAGTCAGTCAACGCCCTCACCGATGCCGATTTGAAGGCCATCGAAGCCATGATGATCAAGCAAAAGCCGAACATTAAAGCTTTCCACGAAGACAATGGTCAGGACTTGTTGCTTAAGGGCGAAGTCGATGTGGTGCTTGAATATAATGGCGACATTGCGCAGGCGATGGTCGAAGATTCCGACATTGGCTTTGTCATCCCCAAAGAGGGCAGCCAGTTGAACTCCGACAATCTGTGCATTCCCAAGGGCGCGCCGCATCCGAAAAATGCCCACGCATTCATCAACTATCTGCTTGATGCCGAAGCCGGCAAAAAGATTACCGAAACGATTTTGTACCCAACGCCAAATGACGCCGCAAAGGCGCTGATGCCCGATGCGTACAAGAACAATCCGGTCATTTTCCCGCCGGCAGATGTTTTGGCGAAATGCGAATATGCAAAGTTCAATCCAGAGCTTCAGCCAAAATATGAGGAGGCGTTCACCCGCGTGCGGGCCGCCTAAGATATGTCGGGGGCGCTGCAAGACTGGAAAAGCCAGAAGAAACCATTTGCCGCCGTTGTGACGGCGCCGGTATTCTGGCTCGCCCTGTTTTTTGTGGCGCCCATGGCCATCGTCTGGCTGTACAGCTTTGGGCAGAATGCCGGGCCTGCCGACATTGAAATCTCGGGTACGCTCGACAATTACAAGCGCGCGACCGAGTGGCTGTATGTATCGATTTTCCTGAAAAGCTTTGCGGTCGCTGCGCTGACCACGCTCTTGTGCCTCATCATCGGCTTTCCGGTGGCTATGGCGATTAACTTCGCCGCGCCAAAATGGCGGCCATGGTTGCTGCTTGGCATCATGCTGCCCTTTTGGACCAACCTGTTGATCCGCACCTATGCGTTGATGGCGCTGATGGGCACCAACGGATATATGAACAAGGGCTTGGCCGGATTGTGGGAAGGCGCAAGTTGGCTGCGTACGATTGTCGGCATGCAGCCGCTTGAGGCGTGGACGCCCGTGCAGTTGCTCTACAATAATTTCGCGGTCGTGCTTGGGCTGGTCTATGTCCATCTGCCTTTCATGGTCTTGCCGCTCTATTCCGCGCTCGACCGGCTGGACAAAAGCCTGATTGAGGCCAGCCTCGACTTGGGCGCAGGGCATTTCAAAACCTTCATGCAGATCGTGGTTCCGCTGGCCGCGCCGGGCATAGTCGCGGGCGTGATGATTACATTGATCCCTGCACTTGGGGCGTATCTGACCCCTGACCTTATGGGCGGTACGGACAGCCAGATGATCGCCAATGTTATCGAACGGCAATTCAAGCGTGCGAATGACTGGCCATTTGGCGCGGCGCTCTCGTTCCTGCTGATCTATGCGATGTTCATTCTGATCGCGTTCCAATCCATGCGTGCGAACAAAGTGAAGGCGGCATGATGATGTTCAATCGCACCCCCATCGCGCCGTTGGAATATACCAGAAAGCTGTGGATGCGCAGTTGGGTCGGATTGACCATGCTGTTTCTATACGCGCCGCTCATCCTATTGATGATCTTCAGTTTTAACGACAGTAAGCGCAATGTCGTGTGGAAGGGTTTTACCCTCAAATATTATGAGAAAGCGCTCAACAACGACAGTCTGGTGGAGGCGTTGGTCAACTCGCTTACCATCGCGGCGCTTGCAACCATCGTCAGCCTTGTGATTGGCGCGCTTGCGGCAGTCGCGCTCTGGCGGTTCCGGTTTCCGTTCAAGGGGCTGGTCGAAGGGACTATGTCCCTGCCGATTATTGTTCCTGAAATTTGTTTGGGCGTCGCATTTCTGATCTTTTTTGCGAAAGTCGACTGGCCAACCGATTTGCCTTGGCCGCTCAATCTTTCCGCGATCACGATTGCGCATATCACATTCTGTTTCCCGTTCGTCGCAATGGTTGTGCGCGCGCGGCTGGCGAGTTTTAACAAGGAAGAGGAAGAGGCCGCAAAGGACCTTGGCGCGACGGAATGGCAGGCGTTTCGCGATGTGCTGCTGCCGCATATACGGCCGGCGTTGGTGGCGGGCGCGCTTTTGGCTTTCACGCTTAGTCTTGATGATTTCGTCATCACCTTTTTCACCAGCGGTCCGGATACGATTACCTTCCCGGTAAAGGTTTATTCGATGGTCCGTTTCTCGGTCACGCCAGAGGTGAATGCCGCGTCGACAATCCTCATCCTCCTTACTGTCATCCTGACCTTCATCGCGCTCAAACTGCAGGGCGTGAAGGGCATTGCGGAAACCCATTAGAGATCATGCTTATGACCCAAGCCAAACAGCCCATCATTCAAATCCGCAATGTGTCCAAACGCTTTGGCAAGGTGACCGCTGTCGACAATATCAGTCTGGATATTCTCGCAGGCGAATTCTTCGTGCTGTTGGGACCATCCGGCTGCGGCAAAACCACGTTGCTGCGGATGATCGCCGGTTTTGAAATGCCGACCGAGGGGCAGATCATTATCGACGGGCAGGATATGAGCCTTGTGCCGCCGAACAAGCGGCCCGTGAACATGGTGTTCCAAAGCTACGCCGTTTTTCCCCACATGAACGTCACCGACAATGTCGGCTATGGCCTGCGCATATCCGGCGTATCAAAAGGCGAGATTCGCGACCGCGTTGCCGAGGCGCTTGAGCTGGTGAAACTGGGCGGATTTGAAGACCGGATGCCGGACCAGATGTCGGGCGGGCAGCGCCAGCGCGTTGCCCTCGCGCGCAGTCTGGTGATGCGGCCAAAGGTGCTGTTGCTCGATGAGCCTTTGTCGGCGCTGGACGCCAAATTGCGCGCGCAAATGCAGTTTGAATTGGCTGACCTGCAGGACAAGGTCGGCATTACCTTTGTCACCGTCACGCATGATCAGGATGAGGCATTGTCGATGGCAAGCCGTGTCGCCGTCATCAACAAAGGCGAAGTTGCGCAGCTCGCGCCGCCAGCTGATCTGTATGAATATCCCGCCAATCGCTTCGTCGCCGATTTCGTGGGTTCGGTAAACATTTTTGAGGGCAAGTTGACGCTGGACGAACCGGATAAGGCCGCCGTCGATTGCCCCGGCCTTGGCAAAATTTACCTCAATCATGGTGTCACTGGACCGCATGGCGCCGATGTCTGGGTGGCGCTGCGTCCGGAGAAGATTTACCTGCATGTGCCCGGCGAAGGCAAAGCCGTTCGTGCCGCCGCCCAAGACGCGCCCGATGGCCACAACCTCGCGCGCGGCACGATTAAGGGCATGAGCTATCTTGGCGATATCACGCTGTATGAAATCCAGCTGGAGGGCGGGCAGATGATCCGCGTCAGCCGTCCGAACCTGTCACGCCATGATCAAGAGGATTTCACATGGGATGACAAGGTCAGTATGCACTGGCGTGCGGACAGCCCCGTGGTCCTGTTAAGCTAGACGCAAAGCCTGTCCGCCGCGACCGGCATTAATTGTCAGCGGTTGGCGCAGGCCGGACATCCAATAACGTCACGATGATGTTGCTTTCGGGACCGGAATCCGCGCCCTTTGGCATGCAGAAACGATAGGTCGACCCTGTCTGCATCATTTTCAGGCTCTCGCCGAACACGGGCGATGCTTGGCTCAGCGGAATTTTTTCCCATTCGCGCTGCTGCTGCACGACACCGGTGTTGGCGTCAAAAACGGTGAAGTCGACAAGCGCCATGTCGCTATCGGTTGCGGCTTTGCCTGCGCCAGTCTTGATAAGGTCAAAGCCCAGACCGCTTGCCGTGGTTTGGGAACAAATGCGTTCAGCCACTGGAATGATTGGCTTTGGCGCTGGGTTTTTGAAGGACAGCAAATCGACTTCGAACACCAAATCTGCATTGGCCGGGATTGGGCCCGTGCCTGCCGCGCCATAGCCAAGCTTTGACGGGATGCAGAGACGGTAGCTGCCGCCCGCCTGCATCAATTGCAGACCCTGCGCAAAACCGGGAATGACGCCGCCAACGGGAAACTGCGCATCTTGCCCGGAATCAAACTCGGTGCCGTCAGCGGTCAGCATGCCCTTATAATTGACCATGACGCGCGATTCAGCGTTCGGGCGCTCCCCTTTACCGGCCTTGATCACGGTATAGGACAGACCTTCTGGCGTTGTGGTCGTGCACGTCAGAACAGGTGGCTTGGGCTTTGCCGCAACCGGGGCCGCCGCATGTGCAGGCGCAAATTGAAGAAGCAGGGCAGGGGTGAGGGCCGCCGTGAGGGCGCGCTTGAGCATTTCGGATTTCATGGGGTCAAGGTAATCATTGGATGTGGTTTGTCTAGCTTGAAGAGGCCGCCGCGATAATCATCCAGACCCGTCACCCTGAACTTGTTTCAGGGTCTTACTTATCGGCCGCCGCAAGTAAGATGCTGAAACAAGTTCAGCATGACGGAAATAGACGGACTAAATAACCTACCCGATCGCGCGCAGCTTCGGCTCAGCCTCATCCAGTGACTTGCGAATGATGCCAATCAGATCGTCGATCTGCGACGGCGTGATAATCAGTGGCGGGCACATCACGATGCTATCGCTGATGCCGCGGACCATCAGGCCGTTGCGGATGCAGATATCGCGTACCAATGGACCTGCCGTGCCTTCAGCGCCGCCGAAACGCGCGCCAGTGGCCTTGTCAGCCACAACCTCGACCGCGCCCAGCAAGCCAACCGAGCGGGCTTCACCGACCAGAGCGTGGTCGCTTAGTGTCGCCAGCTTCTCGGCAAGGTACGGGCCCGTTTCGTTCCGGACTTTTTCAAACAGTCCCTCACGCTCCATAATCTCGATATTGCGCAAGGCGACGGCGGATGCGACGGGGTGGCCGGAATAGGTGTAGCCGTGGACAAAATCGCCGCCGGTTTTGATGACCTTAACGATCTCCGCGCTTACAGCGACAGCGGAAATCGGCAGATAACCCGACGACAGCCCCTTGGCCATGGCGATGATATCGGGCTTTACGCCAACGGTTTCGTGGCCCCAAATATTGCCCGTCCGGCCAAAGCCGCAGATAACCTCATCACAGACCAATAATATGCCATATTTGCGGCAGATTGCCTCAACCTGCGGCCAGTAATTGGCTGGCGGAATGATGACGCCGCCTGCGCCCTGTACTGGCTCACCAATGAAGGCGGCGACATTTTCCGGGCCTACTTCTAAAATCTTATCCTCAATGGCCTGCGCGCATGCGGTGCCGAAATCTTCGGGCGTCATGTCGCGGCCTTCATTGTACCAATAAGGCTGGCGGACATGTTCAATACCCGCCATCGGCAAGACGCCGGGGGCAGGGAACCCTTGGCCGTGCATGACCTTCATTCCGCCCATGCTGACGCCCGCCACGGTGGAACCATGATAGGCATTGTGGCGGCTGATGACGATGGTGCGGCTATGTTCGCCCTTCACCTGCCAATAATGGCGTACCATCCGCAATATGGTGTCGTTCGCTTCGGAACCGGAGCTGTTGAAAAATACATGCGGCAAGCGGCCACCTGTCAGGCTCGCAATCTTTTCGGCAAGCAAGATGGCTGGCGCGTTCGCGGTTTTGAAGAAGCTGTTATAATATGGCAGCTCAAGCATTTGTTCGCGCGCAACCTCAGCAAGCTCATCGCGGCCATAGCCAGCGTTGACGCACCACAGGCCAGCCATGCCGTCCAATATGCGATTGCCGTCGCCATCATGGATATAGCAGCCTTCAGCATGGGTGATGATGCGGCTGCCGCCCAGGTCTTCGATTTCCTGCCAGTCGGCTTGCGCAGGCAAATGGTGGGCGATGTCTAAACGGCGAAGTTCGGCGATATCATAATTGCGGGGCATAGGGTTTATCCTTTTTGAAAATTCACGCAGAGGCGCAGGGAACGCAGAGTTTGGCAGCGATTGCAGGTTAAAAACTCTGCGTCCTCTGCGCCTCTGCGTGGCTCAAAAAGAAATTATGGCGAAAAGCCTATCCGTGCTTGATAGCGGTTATAACGGGTCACGGTAGTGTTCACAGATTACCCCTTAACGCCTTTCCCAAAAGGTGGAAATAGGTTTGCGAATCTGCGTCATTTTCGGTGCCCCATTCGGGGTGCCACTGGACCGCCAGCAAGGGGGCGCCATTGGGTCGGGCGCTATAGGCCTCGATCAGTCCATCGGGTGCGCGCGCCTCAACCGTCAGCCCATCCGCGAGCGTGCCGATACCTTGAAAATGAACCGAGTTTACGTCCAAAGCGCCTTTGGCATAGGCATTGGACAGCATGCCACCGTTCGCAAGTTCAACCGGGTGGCGGTGGTCAAACATGGCGTCGAAATCGACATCATCGGGTGCATGGTGACGGATGAGCGTATCGCTCGCGCTCGTGTCACGGCGCAGGGTTCCGCCCAAGGCGACATTGATTTCCTGAAAACCACGGCAAATGCCAAAGACTGGCTTGCGCGCGTCAATCATGTGGTCGACCATGGACATCGCAATCTCATCGCGGCCGTCGCCAAAGGGACCGTCGCCGCCTTCGTCGCCATAAAGCCGCGTTGCGACATTTGATGGGCTACCGGTCAACAATATGCCGTCTATCCGTGGCGCGACTTCAGCGGCGGTCATCAGGTCGGGCAACGAGGGGATGATTAACGCCGCCACATCGGCATAGATCATGGCCGCGCGGATATAGCGGTTCATCACAGCTTGGGCGACTTCGCTGCCGACCATGCGGTTACACGCGATGACACCCAATACCGGACGGCTCATTCTGCTGACTCCTGCGTTATCTCTTGCTCACGCCGCGCCGATCAGCTCCCGGCCAATCAACATCCGGCGGATTTCATTTGTTCCTGCACCAATGTCGAGCAATTTGGCATCGCGCCAATAACGCTCGACGGGCCAATCCTTGGTATAGCCAGCGCCGCCCAATGCCTGAATGGCCTCGCCCGCCACCTTCACGGCGTTTTCACTGGCCAACAATATTGCGCCTGCTGCGTCAAAGCGGGTGGTCTGCCCGGCGTCACATGCGCGCGCGACATTGTAGACATAGCTGCGCGCAGAATTGAGCGCGACATACATGTCGGCAATCTTCGCCTGCATCAGTTGGAAACTGCCGATGGGTTTGCCGAACTGTTTGCGTTCGCGCACATAAGGCAAGACGACGGCGAGGCAGGCTTGCATCACACCAAGCTGAAGCCCGGCGAGCACAACACGTTCATAATCAAGGCCCGACATCAGCACGCCCACACCGCCATGCAACGGGCCCATCATCTGTTCTTCGGATACGAAGCAGTCGTTGAACACCAGCTCCGCCGTGGGCGACCCGCGCATCCCGACCTTGTCGATTTTCTGGCCGATCGAAAAACCCTCCATACCTTTCTCAATCAGAAAGGCGGTGATGCCGCGCGATGCAGCCTCAGGCGCGGTCTTCGCATAGACAACCAACGTATCTGCATAAGGCGCGTTGGTGATCCAGAATTTCGTGCCGTTCAGAATGTAACCGCCCTGAACCGCTTCGGCCTTCAGCTTCATCGACACAACGTCCGAACCGGCGCCGGTTTCGGACATCGCCAAACTGCCGACATGTTCGCCCGAAATCAGCTTGGGCAGATATTTCGCCTTTTGCTCGGGCGAGGCCCAACGCGCGATCTGGTTGACGCACAGATTGGAATGCGCGCCATAAGAAAGCCCGATAGATGCAGACGCCCGGCTGACTTCCTCAACGGCGACAACATGTTCCAAATAGCCAAGGCCAAGGCCGCCATCTTCTTGCGCAACCGTCAGGCCGTGAAGCCCAAGCGCACCCATGGCTGGCCATAATTCTTCACGCGGAAACCAGTCATCAGCATCGATTTTGGTGGCCAAGGGCGCGATTTTATCCGTCGCAAAGCGCTTGGTGGTATCGCGGATCATGTCGGCATTTTCGCCGAGGGCAAAGTCTAAAGTCATCGCCATCCTCTGCCATTTATTTGATAGTGCCGCAAGCATGGGACTAGCCAGTTGCTGACCTTTTGCTTACCGCACTTTTGATATTTTCCTAACGAGCGAATCTTTAACGATGCATTATGATATTCTCATCGTCGGTGGCGGCCATGGCGGTGCGCAAGCGGCCATCGCATTGCGGCAGGCAAAATTCGAAGGCAGCATCGCTATCGTCAATGCCGAGCCTGAATATCCTTATGAGCGGCCACCATTGTCCAAGGACTATTTTGCGGGCGACAAGGCGTTTGAACGCATCATGATCCGGCCTGCTGCGTTTTGGGCGGAACGTTCGGTGGATATGCTGCTTAGCCAACGGGTGGAGACGGTGGACGCTGCCGCGCATTCCGTCACGACTTCTGACGGCACAGTCATCTCTTATGGCCATATGATCTGGGCCACAGGCGGCGACCCGCGGCAATTGCCGGTCACGGGAGGCGACCTGCGCGGTGTGCATGTTGTCAGGACACGGGCCGATGTGGATCACATGGTCGAAGGCCTTGATGATGTCGCGGACGTTGTGATTGTCGGCGGCGGCTATATCGGGCTTGAGGCAGCAGCGGTGCTGCGCAAAATGGGTAAGAAAGTGACTGTGCTGGAGGCGATGGATCGCGTGCTTGCGCGGGTTGCTGGCGAACCGCTGTCACGCTTTTATGAATCCGAACATCGCAGCCATGGCGTTGATCTGCGTCTCAACGTCGGCATTGCGGGGATTGAAGGAGACGAAGTCGCCACCGGCGTGCGTTTGGCCGATGACGAAGTCATCCCCGCGCAAATGGTTATCGTTGGCATTGGCATCATCCCGTCGGTTGCGCCTTTATTGACGGCGGGTGCCGCTGGCGGCGCTGGTGTTGACGTTGACGCTTATTGCCGGACGTCCTTGCCAGATATCTTTGCCATTGGCGACTGCGCTGCCCATGCCAACAGCTTTGCTGGCGGCAATATCATGCGCGTGGAATCGGTGCAGAATGCCAATGACATGGCCAATGCCGTGGCGAAAAGCGTAATGGGTGCGCTGACCGAATATCATGCGGTGCCGTGGTTCTGGTCAAACCAATATGACTTAAGGCTGCAAACCGTCGGCATCAGCGCTGGCTATGACACAACAGTGCTACGCGGCGATGTGGACGCACGCAGCTTTTCGCTCATCTATTTGAAATCGGGCCGTGTCATCGCCCTCGATTGTGTGAATGCTACCAAGGATTATGTGCAGGGCCGTGCCTTTGTTACAGAGGGCTTGTCACCTTCCGCTGAACAATTGGCAAACACCGAAGTTCCCTTGAAAGAACTCGCCGCAGAATTGACAGCCACCTAAACTTTTGCCTCCAGTCCGTTCAGCCCTCACGGCCATTTTAGGTCCAACGAACACCGGCAAGACCCATCTCGCTGTAGAGCGGATGTGTGCCCATTCGAGCGGGATGATCGGCTTTCCTCTGCGTTTGCTGGCGCGGGAAATTTATGACCGGCTGGTGGCGATTAAGGGCGCGCAAAATGTCGCGCTGATTACGGGCGAAGAGCGGATCGAGCCGCCACAAGCCCGCTGGTATTGCTGTACCGTTGAAAGCATGCCGATCCACCGTGAATTTGCCTTCGTCGCGATTGACGAAGCGCAATTGGGGGCGGACCCCGAACGCGGGCACATTTTTACAGACCGCATCTTGCATGCCCGCGGGCGTGAGGAAACGATGATCCTGGGTTCGGAAAGCCTGCGCCCGATCATCCGGTCGTTGCTGCCCGATGCGGAGATCATCTCCCGCCCGCGCTTTTCCACGTTAAGCTATGCCGGCGCAAAGAAGCTGTCCCGGCTGCCCAAACGCTCTGCCATCGTCGCGTTTTCGATTGAGCAGGTGTATGCGGTCGCCGAAACATTACGCCGGATGCGCGGCGGCGCTGCGGTTGTCATGGGCGCCTTGTCGCCGCGTACCCGCAACGCGCAGGTGGCGATGTTCCAGTCGGGCGAGGTTGATTATCTCGTGGCCACCGACGCGATTGGCATGGGCCTGAACCTTGATGTCGCGCATGTCGCCTTTGTCAGCCTCTCGAAATTCGACGGTTCGCGCAGACGCAGGTTGACCGTCGCCGAAATGGCGCAAATCGCGGGGCGGGCCGGGCGGCACCAACGTGACGGAAGCTTTGGTACGCTCGCGGGCGAAGGCAGCGAGTTTACCCCCGAAGAAGTGCTGGCGATTGAAGGGCACAGCTTCCCACGGCTGGACTGGCTATTTTGGCGTGAAGCAAAGCCAAGATTTAACGACATCGCGACGCTGATCGCCGATCTTGAGAAAAAACCGGGCCGTCCGGGCTTGTTGCCCGCGCCCAAGGTCATCGACCTGTTGGTGCTCAAGCGCTTGGCCGAAATGCCCGACGTGAAATCGCTGATCCGGCACCCTGTTGATGTGGCCCGGTTGTGGGAAGTGGCCTGCTTGCCGGATTTCCGGCAAATGGGTGAGGAACATCATAGCCGCTTTGTCGCATCCTTGTGGCAATATCTGGGGCAGGGTGAGCGCGTCATTCCACACGGCATCTACGCAAATGAGCTGGCACGGCTGGATAATATCCAAGGCGATGTCGATACGCTGTCCGCCCGAAGCGCAGCGGTGCGGACTTGGACCTATATCGCGCACCGGAATGATTGGCTGGCCAACCCCCCGGCGATGGCCGAACGCGCGCGGGCGCTGGAAGAAAAATTATCGGACGCGTTGCACGATGCGCTGCGTCAGCGGTTTGTCGATAAACGCACATCGATGTTGCTGCGCAAAGGTGCTGGTGATGTCGGGCTGTTACCCGTTGAAATCCAGCAGGATAATCGCGTTCTTGTCGATGGCGAGGACATTGGGACTTTACAAGGATTTGCCTTTCGGGTTGACCCGGCGGCAAAAGCGGGTGACCGTAAATTATTATTGGCTGCCGCAGAACGACATCTGGCAGCGCATTTGAGACAAAAGGCAAAGGACGTATCTATGGCAGAGGATAGCGAATTCTCGCTCGCAGCCGATGGGGAGGGTAAACCTTCGATCTTCTGGAAGGATGACCTTCTGGGCACATTGACCAAAGGCCGCACGCTGCTTCAACCTGCATTTACGTCAATGAAGGCAGTCGCCGGACTTGAGGGCGATGCCCTGCGCGAGATTGTCACGCGCGCGGAAAGCTGGATTGAAAGCCAGCTGGCAAAGGCGATGGGCGGGATTGTCGGATTGCTCGACTTGGCCCAGCAAGCCGATGTCGACGGCAACGTTCGTGCGCTTGCCGTGCGTCTTGCGGATGAAGGCGGGATTGCGGGTCGGCATTATCTTTCCGACGCCATCGCCGCGCTGCCCAAGGAAGCCCGCGGCGCTGCACGCAAGGGCGGAATCGTTTTCGGCGCGCTCGATATTTATCACCACGCCGCGTTAAAACCCGCTGCCGCCAAATGGCGCGCAGCCTTGTTTGCCGCACGCGACAGCCGTGCCATGCCCGTGCTTCCACCCGAAAGCGCGGTGCATTTGAAAACATGGAATTTTGCGAACCCGTCGGAGGCCAGAAATGCCGGCTATCGCCGGATTGGTTATGAATATGTGCGTATCGATTTGGCCGAACGCGTTATCAAAAAAGCGCATGAAGCGCGCGGGCAGAACAATGTCTTTGGCATGGACATGGCCTTTGCAACCTCGCTGGGTATTAGCGAGACCGGTTTGAAAGCACTGATGCGTGACGCCGGCTTCCGCCCCGCTGAGGCAGTGGCTGTACCTGAGGCGGTGGCTGACGAAGCCCCCGTGATCGAAGAAAACGCGCCAGTCGAAGCAACACCAGCGCCCGAAACTGAGACCGCAGTTGAAGCCATAGTCGCCGACGCCGCCGCACCAGAGCAAACCGCGCCAAAAGAAGCGGCGCCCGTCGTGCTGACGCATTGGCGTTGGGTGGGCTTGCCCAAACCCCGTCCGCCCGAACAGCGCAGGCCGCACGCTTCTGCAGAACGAAAGCCGCACGCGTCGGCCAAGCCGAAGGCTAAGCCCGATCGCGCGCTGCCAGCACCAAAACCAAGTGCGCCGCCGTCGGCATTGGCCTTGCAATTGGCTGCGCTCAAGGGCCTCAAGCTCTAAAAGGTCGGGCAAGCCTTGCGGATCGACAAGCTGCTGTTCTTTCTGCGATTGGCCAAAAGCCGTTCGCTTGCGCTCAGTTGGGCAGAGGCTGGCCATATAAGGTTGAATGGCCGCCGGATCGAAAAGGGCAGCGCCGCGGTGCGCATCGGCGATATCATCACCATGCCATTGGGTGATGCTGTTTTGACTTTAAAGCTGCTCTCTGTCCCCGTTCGGCGTGGTCCCGCATCAGAGGCACAGCTTTTCTATCAACGTATCGATTAAAAAATTGGCGAATCGGTGCAATCCGGCGTTGACTTCCCCCTGCGCCACGCAATAGGCAGAGGACATGAAACGGCTAATCCGCCGTTCTGTATGGGAGAGTTCCGCCAATGACTTATGTCGTTACCGATGCCTGCATCCGCTGCAAATATATGGACTGCGTTGAAGTATGTCCGGTGGATTGCTTCTATGAAGGCGACAATATGCTCGTCATCAACCCAAATGAGTGCATCGATTGCGGCGTGTGCGAACCCGAATGCCCTGCAGAAGCGATTTTGCCAGACACCGAAAGCGGTTTGGAACAATGGCTTGAGCTGAACGCAACCTACAGCGCAGAATGGCCGAACATTACTTCGAGCCGCGAGCCGCCTGCAGATGCAGACGAGCACAAGGGCGAAGAAGGCAAGTTCGACAAATATTTCAGCGCTGAGCCCGGCGAAGGCGATTAAGCCTTCGCGGCACGCCGCTCTTTAAGCCAGCTTCTTTGATAGGATTCTACTTCACGTAGAGCCTCAAAGACCGTGACGGTCGGCTTCGTCCGGCCGGTACGTCCCAGCGCGTATATCTGGCTGTAAAACCAATATTGGGTCGCAAAACCTTCAATCCCGCGCACGGCCTTTATCTTGCGTAGGCTGGATAACCACTCGGGCAACAGCTTGAGCTGGTTTTCAACCTTGGGCAGCATCGCCAAGCCACCGAGCAGGCGCTTTGGCGCCTCGGGCATGACACATAATGGCCGCGCCAATCCGATAACGTCCGCCGCCTTGTTGCGCAGCGCCTGTTCCATGGCCGACGCGCTACGGAAACCGCCAGTGACCATCAATGGAATGGTCAACTCGCTCTTCATCGCTTTGGCGAAATCAACGAAATAGGCTTCGCGTGCGAGTGTGGTTTCCGCGACGGTCTGCGTCTCTTCGGCTTCCATCCCCTCGATGCCCAATAGCTTGGGCTGCTCATACGTGCCGCCCGATATCTCGATCAAATCAACGCCCGCATCCTGAAGCCAGCGGGCCACCTGAAGGCTGTCTTCAAAAGCAAAACCGCCGCGCTGGAAATCCGCGCTGTTCAGCTTGACCGAAATCGGGAACGCAGGGCCAACCAAAGTCCGGACGGTGTTGACGGTGAACATCAGGAAACGGGCGCGGTTGACGAGGCTGCCACCCCAGCGATCGTTGCGCTGGTTTGACTTCGGACTGAGGAATTGGGAAATCAAATAGCCGTGCGCTGCATGGATTTGAACGCCTGTGAAGCCGGCATTTTGGCAATACAGTGCCGCTTGGCCGAAACGGCCAATCAGGTTTAGGATTTCATCCTCGGTCAAGGCAACCGGCATTCCAAATTGTCCGCCGGGCAGGCCCAGCTTGACCGCTGACGGCGCTTTTGGACGTGGATTGATGCCGCGCATGGTCTGGCGGCCCGCATGGCTGATCTGCGCCCAAAAATGGTTGCCATTGCGCGTCGCGGCCTTGGTCCATGATTTGAGCGCATCCATCATCGCCTCGTCGGGCTGTCCGCTGAAAAAGACGTTTCCAGCCCGTTCCAGATGGTCGGCGTCAATATGGATGTTGCCCGAAATCTGGAGACCCGCGCCTCCATCAGACCAGATACCGTAAAGGCGCTGCAATTCGGGCGTCGGTACACCTTGCGTGTCCGCCAAGCCCTCGGTCATCGCGGCTTTTGCTATTCTGTTTTTCAGTACGGCCCCGCAGGGCAGTTGTATGGCGCTACTTAAGATCACTTTGGTTCGCTTGGCTCTTCAATTTTTGGTTCATCTGAACCATCGGTTTTGGGTTCGTCGCTTTTTTCCGGCGTTGCTTTTTCAGCATCGGTATCGGCACGCACGGGCATCGCTTCAACAGGTGCCTCATCGGTGGATTCGTCGGTGTTAATCATGTCGTCACTGATCGTGCCTTTTAGGCTTTCGAGATTGTCCATCCGCGTTTCGGTGACCTGATTATCTTCTTTGCCGCCGCCACAGGCGGACAATGCCAGTAAGGCTGCAAAGGCAGGTGCTATGATATTGAAACGCATATCGTCCTCAGATCTCTATTCCGGCGCGACCGTACAATTTCCGCTCGCTTTGGCAAGGTTAATGAGAAAATCGGGGAAGCTGGCGCGCAAGGCCGCGTCGAAGTCCTGCATTGATGCGTCAATGCCCAGGTCGGCGAGGCTTGTGACCGGATATTCCGATATCCCGCACGGAACGATGCCACCGAAATGATTCAAATCAGGCGCAATATTGACTGCAAAGCCGTGCATCGTCACCCATCTGCGGATGCGCACGCCAATTGCGCCGATTTTCGCTTCCTGCCCATTTTTGGTGTCGCACCATATGCCAACACGGCCCTCGGCGCGGCGTGCCTCTACCCCGAAACGGCCAAGCGCGGCGATCACCCAACCCTCTAGCGCATGCACATAACAGCGGACATCTTTGCCATGCTTGGCAAGGTCGAGCATGACATAGCCGACCCGCTGCCCCGGCCCATGATAAGTGTAACGTCCGCCGCGTCCGGTGTCGTACACGGGAAATGCGGTGCTCAGCAATTCTGCCGGATCCGCGCTCGTCCCGCCTGTGTATAATGGCGGGTGTTCCAGCAGCCAGATAAGTTCCCGTGCGTTTTCGTCACGTATGGCCGCCTGCAATGTTTCCATACGGGCAACGGCTTCGGGATAGGGGGTTAGCCCTTCTGAAACGTCCCAATCAATATTGCAATCGATCTTCATGCACGGTGCTTAGCATGGTGCAAGCCGCTTGCCACCGGATATGTCAGCCTCTACCCCGCGATATGCTAGGGAGTGTATATGCAAAAGAAGCTTGATTATCGTGCGGTGGCAAAAGATGCGCGCGCTTCATTCGCGGCGCACCGTGAAGCCATTATCGCCATTGCTGGCTTTTTCATTTTCATGTCGAACTGGATCGCGGGCTATCTGGCGCCACCGCTCATCCTTGAAAGCTTTGACGATACCGCCAAAGTCATCGCGGCGTTCAGCGGCTATTTCGAGGCGAATTGGCCGGTCTTGTTGCCGGCGATGCTTGTCACAATGTATGGCAGCCTTGCGCTTTACGTCCTGATTTCGGGGCGCAAATTGGCGCAGGTGGGCGACGCGCTTGTTATCGCCGCCGCGTTGTTCCCGACATATCTCACAGCGACCATATTGACCGGCTGGGCGACATTTGCAGGGTTTTTGCTGTTCATCATTCCCGGACTTTATCTCACGGGCCGCTTTGCCGTGCTCCCCGCGGTCATCGCGCAAGAACCGGCGCTTGGCATCATAGACGCGGTGAAACAGACTTGGGCGACAACGCGCACATGCGGTTGGGCCATAGTGATACTGACGCTGTTTATCGCGGTCGCTATACGCCTGGTTTCCGGGATCGTTGGTGATGCCGTCGCCGGGATATGCGAAGCAATTGCGGGCGAGGGCGGGGTTCCCGTCGTCCAAGCTGCGGTCAGCGCGTTTTTCGCGGCGGTTGAGGCGGTTATTTACGTTATCGCTGCGACGGCAGTTAACCGTCAGCTTCGGGCACAGACGGCTAACCAATAATGGGAATATGCGGGGCGGCGTCTCGCGGGATGAGCCCGGTGATCCGTGGGTCCGTAAATGTTTCCAATTGCCTTTGATAGGCAATGAACCCGGCCTTTTGATAGAAGCTTAGCGCGGTTGGACCGTCGAGCGTGCATGTATGCACCCACATGCGTTGCACGCCCGCCTCTGCCCAGCCCAGCTGAAGCGCCATGGCCATCAACCATTTGCCGTGGCCCTTGCCGCCAAGTTCGGGGATCAGGCCGAAAAAGGCAATTTCACATGCGCCATTGGTTCTGAAATCGAGTTCCAATATGCCGACTTCAATCCCGCGCCTGTCGACCACTGCCCAAATCCGGACCTTGGGGTCGTGAATGGTCGCAATCAGCGTCTCGTCGTCCATTTCAAGGCGTGAGAACCACAGCCATGGCTCACCAATACGGCGATAGAGTGTGCGGTATTTTTCGGCATGCGGGGCGTGCCATGGCTCTAGCCGCAAATCCGAAGCTGGCAGCGCGCGCAATGGCGGGCGCTTGGTCATTTCCAGCGAGGTTACAATGGCACCAAGGTCGCCATCGGCAATCGGGCTATATGGCATTGTGGATTAATCCCACGCCACTTCGGGCGGAAGGCTCATCAAAATCGCGTCAACATTCCCGCCGGTTTTCAGGCCAAAGGTGGTGCCGCGGTCATATACAAGGTTGAATTCGGCATAGAGCCCGCGCCAGCGGCGCTGCGCCTGTTTTTCTTCGGCGGTGAATGGCTGATTCATCCGGCGGCGCACCAGCTTGGGGAAGATATCGAGGAAAGCTTCGCCAACATCGCGGGTCAGTGCAAAATTCTGGTCGAAAATGGCATCACTGCTGTTTTCCAGATGGTCGTAGAAAATACCGCCAACACCGCGATGCACGTTGCGATGGGGGATCCAGAAATAATCCTCCGCCCATTTGCGATAGCGTTCGTACACGTCGGGGCCATAAGGCGCGCATGCCGCACGCAGGCGGGCGTGGAAGTCGGCCGTGTCTTCTTCATAGGGGATGGGCGGGTTGAGATCGGCGCCGCCACCAAACCAGCTTTTCGTCGTTACAAGATAGCGCGTGTTCATATGCACCGCTGGCACATGTGGATTGGCCATATGCGCGACGAGGCTGATCCCGGTCGCGAAGAAATTCGGGTCTTCGGCCGCGCCATGAATGGTCTTGGCAAATTCGGGGTTGAAGCTGCCGCCTACCGTCGAGACGTTTACGCCGACCTTTTCAAAGATCTTACCCTTCATCACGCCGCGCACGCCGCCGCCGCCGGGCGAACCGTCATGGTCGTGGCGATCCCAAGGGATATATTCGAATGATGCGTCTGATCCGGCCTCACGTTCGATGGCTTCAAACGCCGCACAAATGCTGTCGCGCAGCGATTCGAACCAACTGCGCGCCGCTTGCTGTCGATTGTCGAGGACCAGAGTCATACTGCACCTTCCGGAAATTGCTGGGTCTGCCGCAGACCTTCTGCCAGCGCGATGCCAGCCGACACCGAAATGTTCAAGGACCGAAATCCTGCGCCCATGGGAATATACACGCGTTCGTCGGCGCGCGCATGCACTTCGGGCGGTGCGCCGGTACTTTCGGATCCCATCAGGATGACATCATCTGGCCGAAAGGCGAAGGCGGGCAGGGCGGTTGACGCCTTGCTCGACATCAGCACCAACCGCACACCGTTCAATGTTTCAAGAAACGCTGACCAGTCGGTGTGGCGCTGTATCTTTGCATGCGCGACATAATCCATACCGGCACGCCTCAAGGCACGTTCTGAAAAGGGAAAACCGCAAGGTTCAATGATGTCGCATTGGACGCAAAAGCATGCGGTCGTGCGTAATACCGCCCCGACATTGCCGGCCATGTCCGGCTGATAGAGCGCGATGCGCATGAAAACTCTCCGATGGAAACCAATTGTCGATGATTAGACCGTATCAGGCCTTCATGGCAACCGCGCCCATGGGCCAAATGTTCACATGCGGCGCCGTTAGCTTTTATATCTTAAACGACATTGTCGCGCGATTGCCGCCCTCGGCGCGATTACGCAGTACGAGATCACCGCCATGGGCGAGGGCGATGCTCCGACGTTAGCCGCCGTTGGGTTGGGCAGGGGCCATTGGTCCGTTTCAGCGACCCTTGCGTCCGGCCTTGCGCTCGTCCGGGGTTATGCTGCCATCTTTATTGGTATCGGCTTTGGCGAAACGGGCTTCAGCGGCAGCACGGAATTCTGGCTGTGATATCGCCTTGTCACCATTGCTGTCCGCACGCGCCATTATATCCATGCGTCCGTCACGGCCACCTTCGCGCTTATGGTCCTTACCCATCTTGCGATGCTCCATGCGCTTTTCGCGTCGGTCCGCGCGGCGCTCCCCGCGCATTTCATGTGCGGCCATGAATTCAGCTTGGCTGACCGAACCGTTTTTGTCGGTGTCGATTGCGGCAAAACGCTTGGCCAACATCGCGGCCTTGTCGCCTTCATTCAGCGTGCCATCATCATTGGCGTCCATCATCTCAAAGCGCGCATCAGCAGCGGCCATGGCTTCTGCTTTGGTGATAACGCGGTCGCCGTCTTGGTCTGCCCTTGCATCGGGCGCCGCATATATTGCTGAAGCTGACATTGCCGAAAAGGCCATCAGGCCAGCATAAATTGGAAGGTTCTTCATCCTAATCGCTCCTTGTGATCGACCGCGGGACTACAGATACAGCGCATGTAGTCTGAATATAGTCTGAATATTTCGCAACAGTTTGTCGAGGCAAAGCATGCTTTGTCGCAAACTGTAACCGCATGGGATGATTTGAAGCTGGGGAAAAGTTGGAGCGGGTAAGGGGAATCGAACCCCTCTAGCTAGCTTGGAAGGCTAGTGCATTACCACTATGCTATACCCGCGACTGGCCATGGCCCGTCTTGAGCGCCGCTATTGCCATTATACGGCCCTAGCGTCAACGCCCAGATTGCAAAAGAAAGGGCCGCAAAAGCGGCCCCTTCCAAAAACTATGCAGTTTTTTATCAATGCTTCTTGTCTGCCCAGATCGTTTTGTAGGACATCCAAGCCAGCACCGTGAAGACCAGGAGGAAGCCAAGGGCTGCCCAACCGGCGCTCTTGCGGTTTTCCATCTTTGGTTCCGCAGCCCAAGTCAGGAATGCAGAGACGTCTCGCGCCATCTGTTCCTTGGTAGCCTTCGTACCGTCGTCATAGGTAACCTGGTCATCGGAAACGATCGGTGCCGCCATTGCGATGTTCAAGTTCGCAAACCATGGGTTGAAGTGCAGGCCGGCAGGTGTCGCCGCTTCAGGGAATTCCTTCAGCAGTTCTTTGCCTTCTTCGCTCTTGTAACCCGCTTGGTCACGATAGCCGAGCAGCAATGAATACACATATGCTGGGCCGCCTTCACGTGCCTTTGTGATCAGCGAAAGATCTGGCGGAAGCGCGTTGTTGTTGGCGGCACGTGCGGCAACTTCGTTCGCAAATGGCGAAGGAATTTTGTCCGCAGGAATAGCCGGACGTGTCGCAGGCTCACCCGTTTCAGGGTTGATGCTTGGAACTTCGGTTTTCCATGCCTTTGCAAGCGCTTTGACCTGTTCTTCGCTATAACCCAGTGCCGCGAAATCGCGGAACGAGACCAGCTTCAAGCTGTGGCAAGCGGCGCAGACTTCGGAATAAACCTTTAAGCCACGCTGCAACTGACCGCGGTCATATTTGCCCAACGGACCGTCATGGGCAAATGAGACGGGCAAAGTCTCTTCGTGGAACTCCGCCTCAACCGAAGGAACGGCAGGTTCCTTGATCGCGGTGATGACGGTGTCCCCAAGGCCGAGCAACAGCATGCCGCTGAAAAACAGGCCTACCAAAAAAGCAACTAAACGAACCATGATTATGCTTTCCCTGTTTACGCAGCCGCTGGAAGCGGTTTGCCGGTGACAGCTTCGGTGATTGAATTTGGCAGCGGAAGCGGCCGTTCAATGCGCGAAACGATCGGCAAGATGATCAAGAAGTGAGCGAAATAGTACGCTGCCGCAAGCTGGCTGAGTACAACCCACTGGGTATATGGAGGTTTGCCACCGCAATAGGTCAGGATGGCGAGACTTGGGATCAGACCATACCAAAAGAATTTGCGGAACAATGGACGATAATGTCCCGAACGCACGGGCGACGTGTCCAGCCAAGGCAGGAAGAACAACAGCAAGATCGAACCGAACATCGCAAGCACGCCCATCAATTTAGCTGGGATGATGATGATGCCGGTGAACGGAATGCCGAAGTCGACCGTGAAAGCCTTCAAAATCGCGTAGAAGGGCAAGAAATACCATTCAGGCACGATGTGCGCTGGCGTCGATAGCGGGTTCGCCGGAATATAGTTGTCCGGATGGCCAAGCATATTTGGTGCAAAGAAGGTGACAGCAACGAAGAAGATCAAGAAGACCCCCAAGCCGAAGCCGTCTTTTGCGGTGTAATATGGGTGGAATGGAACCGTGTCCTGCTCACCCTTTACGCTCACGCCCGTTGGGTTTGACGACCCTGGGATGTGCAATGCCCAAATGTGCAAGATGATGACACCAGCAATGATGAATGGCAGCAAATAGTGCAGCGAGAAGAAGCGGTTCAGCGCGGCTTGGTCTGGCGCAAAGCCTCCCAAGAGCAGCTGACGCAGAGGTTCACCCACCAATGGAATGGCGGAGAAGAAGCCCGTGATAACCTGTGCACCCCAGAAGCTCATTTGGCCCCATGGAAGCACATAGCCCATGAAAGCAGTCGCCATCATCAACAAGAAGATGGTGACGCCCAGCAACCAGATCATTTCGCGTGGCGCTTTATATGAACCATAGAAAAGACCGCGGAAGATATGGATATAGACCACGATGAAGAAGAAGCTTGCGCCGTTCATATGCGCATAGCGCACAAACCAGCCCGAGTTCACATCACGCATGATGTGTTCAACGCTGTTGAACGCGCCATCGACACTTGCATAATAATGCATGGCCAACACGATGCCGGTCACAATCTGGATAACCAAAGCGACGCCCGCAAGGACGCCGAAGTTCCAGAAGTAATTGAGGTTGCGGGGTACCGGATATCCGGCGCCGACCGCGTTATATACAAGGCGTGGCAAAGGAAGACGTTCGTCGACCCATTTGCTCACCGTACCCTGCGGTTTATATTCTTGTGCCCAAGGGAAGCTCATCGCGTTTTAGCTCCTCAACCGATTTTGACGACTGTGTCAGAAATGAATGCGAATTCCGGAACAGCAAGGTTTAGCGGAGCTGGACCCTTCCGGATACGTGCGGCGGTGTCATAATGCGAACCATGGCATGGGCAGAAATAGCCGCCATATTCACCCTTAACTTCACCGGATGCTGCACCAAGCGGCACGCAACCCAAATGGGTGCAAACGCCAAGGGTGATCAGCCAATTTTCTTTGCCGGGCTTGGTGCGTTCAGCAAGGGTTTGTGGATCGCGCAGCGAGCCCACATCAACCTTATTTGCTTCTTCGACTTCTGCAGGCGTCAGATTGCGGATGAACACCGGTTGTTTGCGCCAGCTGGTCTTAATCGACTGACCTGGCTGGATAGCGGCAACGTCCACCTCGATTGAGGCGAGTGCCAGCACGTCCGCGCTTGCGCTCATCTGCGATACCAATGGCATCGCAACCGCTGCGGCGCCTACGCCTGCGAAGCTGACCGCAGCGACGTGAATGAAGTCGCGGCGACGAACGCCCGAACCTTCTGCGCCACCATGATTCTGGTCACCAGCTGCAGCTTTCGTTGCGACTGAAGCTGCCGGCGCAGCCGCCTGCTTTTTTACTGCCGGCTTTTTCGCCGTGCTTTTTGTCTTTTTGACTGTCGACATAATCTGCCCTTTTTGCGTTGCGGCGGTTAATCCGCAATAGCGTCGAAATCCCGTCTCTTCCCAAGCTGAAAAGCAATTCGCCTTACAATTGGGTCGATTCAGCGGGCCTGATAGACGCCTTTAGGCCTTTTTGCCAACAGGGAATTTGGCAGTGCGCATAGCAAAGCGCGCCATGACGATTGCATTTTGCAAAACCGGCGTAAATTCGCGGCTAATGCTTGCTTCTCGCAACATATTACGCCTAAAGGGCGCGTCTTTTGAATGAATATTGTTGGAGTAGATCGCATGGCGACACCTTGGACGCCGGATAGCTGGAGAAGCGCGACGGGCATTCACATGCCTGAATATAAGGATGCAGCAGCACTTGCCGCAACCGAAGAGACACTGCGCAACTATCCGCCGCTGGTTTTTGCAGGCGAGGCGCGCAATCTGACGGCGGATCTGGCCAAGGTCGCCGACGGAAAGGCGTTTCTGTTGCAAGGCGGCGATTGCGCCGAAAGTTTTGCCGAGTTTCATCCCAATAATATCCGCGATACATTCCGCGTTATTCTGCAAATGGCGGTGGTGCTGACCTTTGCGGGCAAATTGCCGGTCGTGAAATTGGGCCGGATGGCTGGCCAGTTTGCCAAGCCACGCTCCACACCCACTGAAACGATCAATGGCGTCGAGCTGCCCAGCTATTTCGGCGACATTATCAACGACATTGAATTTGTTGCCGAAGGCCGCGAGCCTGACCCGGCACGGATGATACGCGCATATAGCCAGGCTGCATCAACGCTCAACCTGCTGCGTGCGTTTTCCAATGGTGGTTACGCCAATCTGCAGCAGGTCAATGCGTGGACGCATGATTATATGGGCCGGTCGCCATGGGCGCAGAAGTATAAAGAAACCGCTGGCCGCATCAGCGAGGCGCTGGCGTTCATGGAAGCCTGCGGCATTACGCCAGAGACTGTCCCGCAGATTAAGAGCACAAGCTTTTACACCAGCCACGAGGCATTGTTGTTGCCGTATGAGCAGGCAATGACCCGTCAGGACAGCCTGACCGGCGATTGGTACGATACGTCGGCGCACTTTCTGTGGATCGGCGACCGCACCCGCTTTGACGGTTCGGCGCATGTCGAATTCTTGCGCGGCATCGGTAACCCCATTGGCATCAAATGTGGGCCAAGCCTTGAACCCGACGCACTGTTACGCATGCTGGATGGGTTGAACCCGTCGCGCGAAGCAGGCCGGATCACGCTGATCTCGCGTTATGGGTATGACAAGGTTGAGAGCGGATTGCCCACTTTGGTGCGTACCGTCCAGCGTGAGGGACATCCTGTTATCTGGTCATGCGATCCGATGCATGGCAATGTCGTCAAATCCGCCAGCGGATATAAAACGCGCCCGTTCGAGCGTATTTTGGCTGAAGTCCGCGGCTTCTTTGCCGTGCACCGTGCCGAAGGCAGCTTTGGCGGCGGCATCCATATCGAGATGACGGGCCAGAATGTCACCGAATGCACCGGCGGTGCGGTTGCTGTGACCGACGAAGGTCTGGCCGATCGGTACCATACGCATTGCGACCCACGGTTGAATGCCGCGCAATCGCTTGAACTCGCTTTCCTGTTGGCAGACATATTGAATCAGGAAATGACCGAGCGGGCGAAGAAAGCCGCATAAGCATCCGTAAGCGACTGAGGGTTGGTATATCTGGCTGTGCGCTAGGTCCTGACCCTAGATGTTCGGCCGAAACTAACGCGTGTTGGCGATCGTTTCTAGGCGATAGCCGTACCCGAAGACCGTTGAAATGCGAAAACCGTTTTCAGGCTGCAGGTGCAGCTTTGAACGCACGCGCGAGATATGCATGTCCAACGTCCGCGTGGCCAAGGCCGCGGTCGTCCGCCAGATCGCCTCCATGAGATAATTGCGCGACAATGTGCGGTTGACATTGCGGAAGAAAAAGTCTGCCAATTCAAACTCTTTGGCCGTCAGTGCAATGATCTGCCCATTTACCAAGACCGTCTGTTCAATCCGGTTCAAGCGATAGTTGCCATATGTCGCTTCGGTATCAAACGCGCCACCAATTGCGCCGCAGCGTAATGTCGCACTGATGCGCGCGGCGATAACCGCGCGGTCTTCTGGCTTACTGATATAATCAGCGGCTCCGGCATAAAGTGCCTCGGTAATGTCTTTTTTCGCAGACCGGTTGGTGATCATCATGACCGGCGGTTGCTTGGGCAGCGTCTTTTGCATCCATTTCAGAATCTCTAGCCCATCTTTGCCGGGCATGTTCCAATCGAGCATCAGCAAATCAAATGGGTCGCTGACCAAGGTCCGCATAAGTGCGTTCCCATCGGTATATCCAACCGCAGCGTGGCCAAGTTCTTCGACGATTGCTTTCAGATGATGAACCACTTCTGGCTCATCGTCTGCAATTACTACCCGCATATTTTGGTCCGCCCCTCAGCAAGTTGCCGAATATCGGCGCCCGTGAAAAAAACATGCCGATAAACATTGCGTTACCAGCCGTAGGCCCAAAACATTTACAATGTCTTACATGTGCGGATGAGGTGCGAAATTAGCGCGGATTGAGGAAATGGCTGGGGCGGCAGGGATCGAACCTGCGAATGGCGGCATCAAAAGCCGCTGCCTTACCGCTTGGCGACGCCCCAGCAAGCCAGCAATCTGGCCGATGTGCGCGGCTTATATCGTGCGAATCTCGTAGCGCAACAGCTTAATCGATGCGTTGCACCCAACCATGGGTGTCTGCTGCCGCTCCGCGTTGGATATCCACAAGTTTTGTGCGGATTTGCTGGGTCATTTGCCCCGCGCCGCCCGCGCCAATGGTAAATGCGCCTTGAGAGGATTTTACTGTGCCAACAGGGGTCACGACCGCGGCAGTGCCACAAGCAAAGACTTCAACGAGCCGTCCGGATTCGGCATCTGCGCGCCATTGATCCATCGCGTAGCGCTCCTCACGGACGTTCAGGCCTTGCGCGCGGGCAAGGGTCAGAACCGAATCGCGGGTGATGCCTTCCAATATTGTGCCGTCGGTTGGCGGTGTCAGCAATGAACCGTCGTCGAATAGGAAAAACAGGTTCATACCGCCAAGTTCTTCGACCCAGCGATGTTCGGCGGCGTCCAGAAAGACAACTTGGTCACAACCCTGGCGAATGGCTTCGGATTGGGCGACAAGGCTGGCGGCATAATTGCCGCCGCATTTTGCTGCGCCCGTTCCGCCGCGTGCGGCACGGGTATATTGTTCCGATACCCAAATCGAAATCGCCGGTGCGCCGCTTTTAAAATAATTCCCGGCCGATGACGCGATGACCATGAACAGATATTCCGCCGATGGCTTCACGCCCAAAAACACTTCGCTGGCGATCATGAAGGGGCGCAAATAAATCGACCCGCCATCGACCGGCGGAAACCAGTCCTTGTCGACCTGAACCAGTTGGCGGCACGCCTGAAGGAACATCTCTTCAGGCAGTTCGGGCATGGCAAGGCGCTTGGCCGACCGCTGGAAACGGCGGGCATTTTGTTCAGGGCGGAACAGCGCCATCGACCCGTCTGCAAGGCGATAGGCCTTTAAACCTTCAAATATTTCCTGCGCATAATGCAGCACAGCGGTTGCCGGATCGAGCGTGAGCGGCGCACGGGCGCCGACTTTTGCATCATGCCAGCCTTTGGCATCCGAATAGCGGATGGTGACCATATGATCTGTAAACACACGGCCAAAACCGGGATCAACCAGCCGCGCAGTCCGTTCCGCTATATCAACGGGGTTTGGATTTGCCTCAAATGGAAATGCGCCGGACGTCATAGTTACTCTCGTCAGTTAGGGTCTTGCTTCGTCCTATGGGCTGGGCTTAGATACGTCAATATGGCTGCCCCATCTTCTGTATCTGCTGCGCCGACGGCGTCCCCCTTATTTCTGCGCGAGCATGAGGTACGGCGCGGTGTTGAGCTTTTGTTTTTCGGTTATACGCGGCTCACGCGGGCTATAGATGACGGATTGGCAGAGCATGGCCTTGGCCGCGCGCACCATCGCGCACTGTATTTCATCGCCCGCCAACCCGACCTGACGATTAGCGAATTGCTCAAAATCCTTGCGATCACCAAACAGTCGCTGGGCCGGGTGTTGACCGACTTGGCGGAAAAAGCGTTGGTCGAAACGCGCACGGGCGTGGTCGACCGGCGGCAGAAGCTGCTGCGTTTGACCGCAGAGGGTGTCCGATTTGAAGCGCAGCTATTTGATGCACTGCGCACCAGCCTTGCGTCCGCTTATGCCGCAGCAGGGCAGGAATCGGTCACAGGTTTCTGGCGCGTTTTGGAAGGGTTGATACCCGCAGAGGACAAGGCCATGGTTATCGCCCTGCAGAAGGACATTTGATGCGCGACACGCTTGCTCGACTTGAAAACATAATCGCCCAGCGGTCGAACGCTGCGCCCGATAGCAGCTATGTGGCGTCATTATTCGCCAAAGGGCGCGGCAAAATAGCGCAGAAAGTTGGCGAAGAAGCGACCGAGACGATCATTGCCGCGTTGTCGGGTGATGCCGACCAGCTGACCGCTGAGGCGGCAGACCTGCTTTTCCACCTCATGATCTTGCTTGCCGAGGGCGGGGTGGCGTTTGACGATGTTCTCGCCGAACTTGACCGCAGGGAAGGCGTATCCGGCCTGGTGGAAAAGGCTGCGCGCGACAATTCTGGAGAATAAGATGCCGATTGATCCGACATTGCCTTACGATGACCAGAATATCTTTGCCAAAATCCTGCGCGGGGAAATTCTCTGCAATACCGTTTTTGAAGATGACTGGGCACTCGCCTTTCACGACATCAATCCGCAGGCACCGACGCATGTCCTCGTCATTCCCAAAGGCGCCTATGTAAGCTGGGACGATTTCAGTGCCAAAGCCAGCGACGCGGAAATAGCCGGATTCGTCCGCGCTGTCGGCCAAGTATCGCGCGCATTGGGTCTGGTCGAACCCGGATATCGGTTGCTCGCCAATATCGGAATGGATTCGCATCAGGAGGTTCCGCACCTGCATGTCCATATTTTTGGTGGAAAACCCCTCGGTCCCATGCTTATGCGATGAAATTCAGTTGCACGGAGACTTTTAGAGGTTAGGTTCCGCGCGATACGAAATCCATCGGGGAGATTATGATGGCGATTGAGCAGCAATCCGTGATGCAGCGCATGTTCGCGCGCAAAACGATCGCACAAGTACAAAGAGAGTCGGCCAGCAGCGAACTGAAGCGTTCGTTGGGCAAGTGGAACCTTCTGCTTTTGGGCGTTGGGTGCATCATTGGTGCGGGCATTTTCGTTCGCACGGGTAGTGCCGCTGCATTGCATGCCGGACCTGCTGTTATGCTGTCCTTTGTCGTTGCTGGCTTGGTCTGCGCTTTTGCAGGCCTGTGCTATGCCGAACTTTCGTCAACGCTGCCTGTTTCCGGGTCGGCCTACACATATAGCTACACCACATTGGGCGAATTTGTCGCCTGGATCATGGGCGCGTTGCTGCTTCTCGAATACGGCCTTGCCGCATCGGTGGTGGCAGTCGGCTGGGGCGGATATGTCGTCAGCTTGCTGGCGGACTTTGGCCTTGTCATCCCGCCGCAATTTACGGGTCCAACCGGACATGCGGTCCTGCGTGACGGTGCGCCCTTGTTGGTTGATGGCGTTGCGGTTACCGCAATCTTTAACTTGCCAGCCTTCCTCATCTGTATGGCGCTTGCGTTGTTGCTGATGGTGGGTGTGTCGGAATCGGCTAAGGTCAACAACATCATCGTTGCGATCAAAGTCAGCGTTCTGGCCGCATTCATTCTGGTCGGCGGATATATCGTTCTGTCTAACCTGCCTGAACTGTTGGCGACGAACTGGACGCCGTTTATCCCGGAAAACACCGGCGACGGTGAATTCGGTGTCGACGGCATCATGCGTGCCGCATCGATCGTCTTCTTCGCCTATATCGGTTTTGAAGCTGTCTCGACCGCTGGTCAGGAAGCCAAGGACCCTAAGCGCGACATGCCATTTGGCATCATCGGTTCGCTGGTCGTCTGCACCGTCATCTATATGCTGGTAGCTGCAATCATGACCTTGCTCGTGCCGTATGCTACATTGAACGTGTCAGATCCTGTCGCGGTCGTTGTTGACAGCTTTGGTGCGCAATGGGCTTGGTTGGCAAAGACGATCAAGGTCGGCGCAATCATTGGTCTGACCTCGGTCGTGCTGGTGCTGATGTATGCCCAAACGCGTATCTTTTACACCATGTCCCGTGATGGCCTGTTGCCGAAGATCTTCTCAAAGGTGCATCCAAAGTTCCACACGCCATATATCAACACATTGTTGGTGGGTACGATCACGGCGGTTGCAGCAGGCTTCTTTGACATCAACGTTTTGGGTGACATGACCTCGGTCGGCACATTGGCAGCCTTTGCCATCGTCTGCCTCTCGGTCATGTATCTGCGCCGTGCAGCGCCTGATCTGCAACGGGGCTTTTCGGTACCATTCTATCCAGTGACACCAATCCTCGGCATCTTGTCATGCCTGTATCTGATCACGACAGTGCCTTACAACGTGCTGATGTTCTTCATATACTTCCTGATCGGTGCCATCGTGCTGTACTTCGTTTATGGCATGCGCAATTCAAACCTGCAGCATGACCAACTGGCGGACAACGCACCGGATATGGGTGAATTCCCTGGTCCAGTTGTGGACTAAGGTTCCCGCCATAACGCAAAAGGGCAGGGGCGCTTCGGCGCCCCTTTTCTTTGCCTAGGTCCTGACCCTAGCTGCGCGGGTCGCTCGGAATGGGTTGTGTTGTGCGTGGGCGCGTAAAGAGCATTCCCTTTTCACTCCATAGAACCAACATCAGGGCAGTGATCCCGCAACCCAGAAAACCAAGCGTGACAGGAAGGACGCTGCCGTCAAACTGCTGCCCGATGATAGCACCGAGCGAGGCCGCTAAGGCAGTACGCACGAACGTCTGAAACGATGACGCCGCGCCCGCGACATGACCAAAGGGTGTCATCGCAATGGAAGAAAAGTTAGAACCGATAAAACCAATCATCGCCATGTTGCCCGTCAGCAACAACAGAAACAACGGCATCGACTTCGGCGCGAATTGCGCAGCGAGCACTTGCAGTGCGCCGAGTGTGATAAAGGTCAAAAGCGCGGTATGTGAGACGCGGCGCGCACCAAAACGTTCCACAATCTGCGAATTGGTAAAATTGGACACAGCGATGCCAATGGCAACGATAGCAAAACCAATGGTGAAAAAGTCGGCTGCATGGAACACCTTGTCGAACATCTGTTGCGAGCTGTTGAGATAGCCGAACAAAGAGCCCTGAACGATTCCGGCGCCAATCATATATCCAGCAGCATTGCGGTGAAGGACCACGACTTTCCAAGCCTTTGCCAGCGCATGCGGTTCAATCGGAATGATATTTTCCGGCGCAAGTGTTTCCGGCAAACGCAGATATACCCAGATCGCGGCCGCCACGGCCATGAACGCCATCAGGTCGAATATTGTCCGCCAGCCTGCAAACAGCAGGACCATTTGCCCGATGGTTGGCGCGATGATCGGCACGGTCATGAAGATGAGGAAAATGGTCGACATCCGCCGCGCCATTGCGTCGCCTTCGAACTGGTCCCGGATGACGGAGATGACCAGCACGCCCATCGCAGCCGCGAGCAAACCATGCGCGAAACGCATCGCCAGCATCATTTCAAAGTCCGGCGTAATCGAACAGGCGAGCGAAAAAACGGCGGCGCCAATAATGGCAATCAGCAATATCGGCTTGCGGCCATAGCGGTCAGACAGCGGACCATAGATCAATGCGCCAATGCCGGTGCCGGCCAGAAAGACCGAAATAATATATTGGATCTGGTTGGGATCGGAAACCTTCAGCCCCTGCGCCATGGCGGGAAAGGCGGGCAACATTGCATCAATGGCCAACGCGTTAAGCGCCATCAGCGATGCCATCATGATGGTCAATTCGCGCGGGCCGATGGATTTTTTTGCAGAAGCTGGGGAGGTCATTTTGCGGCTATGGGGTAGCCGCGGCAATAATTCCACCCGCTAAATCATCAAATCAGTCCGGCGCTCCGCATGCTGGAAAAGCCATCTTTGCCGATGATGATGTGGTCATGCACGGTTATCCCGAACTTCTGGCCCGCGTCCGCAATGTCCCGCGTCATGGCAATGTCTTGCCGGCTCGGGCTGCTATCGCCGCTTGGGTGGTTGTGGACAAGGATGATGGCCGCAGCGCCCAAGTCCATCGCGCGCCGGATAACTTCGCGCGTGTAAATCGCCGCCTGATCGATGGAACCTTCGCTCGCGATCTCATCGCGGATCAGCATATTTTTGCTGTTGAGATATAAGGTCCGCACGCGCTCAATGGTCAGATGCGCCATGTCGGCGCGCAGATAGTCCAGCAACGCCTGCCATGATGACAAAATCGGCATCTCGCGGACGGGTTCGCTCAAAAGACGTAAGGCCGCGACTTGGACGATTTTCAGGGCAGCGACGCTCGTTTCGCCCATCCACTTTTCGCGCATGATGCTGTCGGCATCGGCTGTTAACAAGGCCGAGAGGCTGCCATATCGCGCGATCAGATCCTTGGCGATTTGCTTTGTGTCGCGGCGCGGAATGGCCAAGGCGAGCAAATATTCCACCAGCTCATGGTCGTGCAGGCCTTCGCCTTGCTGTTCAAAAAGCCGCTTGCGCAGACGCGCCCGGTGGCCGGTGCCATGATGTTCGATTTTATCCGCGCCGTCCGCCATCAGCACTATTCTTTTGCGATAATGACCTTTTTGGTGATTTTTGCGACGGGTGCAAGTCGATTGACACGATGAATGGGACCCACGCTGTTTTTAGCAATTGAAACATGTTGAGGACGACCCATATGTAAGGGCATCACCCAAATGACAGTGACTGGCCGAGGCAGCGATGCTTCGGCCCTTTCTTTGGCCACGTAATATTCTTGGCGACGCGCTGTTGACTTGACGAAGACGCTCTCCTAAAGCGCCGAGGCCTAGGCGGGGTTGCCCCGATTTTGTGGCGGTTCCCTTTGTTAAAGAGGATGGAATCACATGATGTCGGACAATTCCGGGCAGGATGGAAAAGGCAAAAGTGACGCTCGGCTCGATTCGTTAGACATGCAGCTGAAAGCGGCGCGGAAGGCCGAAGCAGAACGCTCAGGTAAAGATCAGGTTCCAGCCAAAGGAATGCGGCAAGGGAACAGGGTTTTAACCGAGCTGATCGCTGGTCCTGCTGGTGGTGCACTGGTTGGGTGGTTGTTTGACCGCTTATTGGGTACTGCGCCTGCGCTTCTGTTGGTCTGCATGTTTTTGGGCATCGCAGTCGCCTTCAGGAACATTATAAAGATTTCAGGGGAGCGTCCGGAATAGTCTGGGCGCTTGCGTCGTATAATATGCTCACGCTAAAACGCGCGGGCATGGAAAAAACAGGGTAGTGAACGTGGCAGGCGAAAGCGGCAAAATCGATCCGATGCACCAGTTCCAGATTGAGCCGCTCGCGCCGCTCAAAATTGCTGGATACGACGTCGCTTTTACAAATTCATCGTTGTTCATGATCCTCGTATTGGGCGCCTTGTGGTTGTTCATGTGGGGCGGAATGAAGCGCGAACTGGTTCCTGGTCGTTGGCAGATGGCGGTCGAAGGCGTAACCGGGTTCGTCAATAACATGCTGACCTCAAGCGTTGGTCCCGAAGGCAAGAAATATGTGCCTTTGGTTTTCTCACTGTTTATGTTCATCCTCATGGCGAACTTCATGGGCATGATGCCATTTGGTATCGTTCCCGGCGTGCACCCTTTCACGGTTACCAGCCACCTTACCATAACCGCCGTCCTTGCTGTGATCAGCTTTGGGACCGTCTTGGTTGTTGGCTTTTGGAAGCACGGCTTGCACTTTTTCAGCCTGTTTGTTCCACATGGCACACCTTGGTGGTTGTTGTGGCTTATCCCGCTGATTGAGCTTTTCTCGTTCCTTATTCGTCCCTTCAGCCTCGCGCTTCGTCTTTTTGTCGCCATGACAGCGGGCCACGTGTTGATGAAGGTTCTGGCTGGCTTTGTCATCAACGGCCTCAACGCAGAAGCTGCTTGGGTTCCGCTGGTGGTCAGCATTCCTTCTTTCATCCTGATGATTGGCATCACGCTTCTTGAGCTGTTGGTATGCGCCATCCAGGCTTACGTGTTTGCACTTTTGACTTCGTTGTACATCAACGACGCGGTCAATTTGCACTGAGTTTTTCGACAACCCATATTTATTTTTGACAGGAGTTATTATCATGGACGCAGAAGCAGCAAAATTGATCGGTGCAGGTCTTGCAGCAATTGGTGCCGGCCTCGCCGCTGGCGGTGTTGGTAACGTTTTCGGTTCGTTTCTTCAGGGTGCATTGCGCAATCCTGGCGCTGCTGACGGTCAACAGGGTCGTTTGTTCATCGGCTTCGCGGCTGCCGAACTTCTCGGTCTGTTGGCGTTCGTTGTTGCGATGATCCTGATCTTCGTCGCCTAATTGACGGTTTGGCCCCGGCAACCGCCGGGGCATTTCCTCAACAGGACGAGCGCGTAATATGCCCCAAATTGCCCAGATTCTTGAAACTTATGCATCGCAGTTTTTTTGGCTGCTGATTGTCTTTGGCCTGATCTATTTAACGATCGGTCATGGCATGTTGCCAAAAATTGAAGCGAATATGGACGCACGTGATCGTAAGATTGCGGACGACCTTGCTGCTGCCGAACGCGCGCGCGCTGAAGCAGATGATCTGGGTGATAGCGGTGAGGCTGGACTTGCTTCTGCGCGGGCTGCGGCCCAAGCTAAAGCAAGCGATGCGAAAACAAAAGGCGCCAAAGACGCGGAGGCCCGTTTGGCTAAAGCCGACGCGGAAGTGGTCGTAAAGCTCGCCGCCGCCGAAGCCGCGCTTTCGGCAGCAACAGCCAAGGCAATGGCAAGCATCGAAACCGTGGCTGCTGAAGCTGCGGCGGACATCGTTGTCAAGGTTTCGGGCGCGAAAGTCACCCCGGCACAGGCCGCAAAAGCAGTGAAGGCGGTAATGACCAATGGCTAACCCTGCAGCATCAAATGAAGCGGCTGTGGCCGCACAACCAGCGAGTGCCGTTTCTGCGCCTGCAGGCAAATTGCAGGAAGCTGAAAAGGCCCTGGATATGCTGGAAGACGACGCCGTTCCTGTAACCCATGCAGGCACCGAGGCCGCGCATGGCGGTGCAGAAGAGCATGCCACGCCTTCGGCTCTTGGCTTTGACGCAACGATGCTTGTGGCTTTGGCGATGCTCGTCGTTATCCTTTTGGCGCTTTGGAAAAAAGTGCCAGCGATGATTGCGGGTGCGTTGGACGGACAGATTGCCGGCATTAAGCAGCAGCTGGACCAAGCAACGGCGCTGCGCGCTGAAGCTGAAAATATTAAGTCGGAATATGAAGCAAAAGCAAAGCAGGCTATCGTTGATGCCGATGCGATGAAAGCCTCTGCCGAAGCCGAAGCCAAGTTGATTGTTGCCCGCGCAAAGACCGATGCGACTGCATTGATTGAACGCCGTGCGAAGGCGGCTGAAGAAAAGATCGCAGCTGCTGAGCGCGCCGCAATTGCGGATGTCCGCAACAAGGCCGCAAGTGCTGCTGCCGCTGCTGCAGCGCAACTGATCGCCGCGCATCATGATGCAAAGGCCGACGCAGCCCTGATCGACCAATCGATCGCTTCGCTGAACTAAGCTTCGTGGTTCCCGCGCAGGCGGGGACACAACTCCGACATATAATCATGCCCTGCTTTTGCGGGAATGACATTGTGTAGCGCACCGACGTTGCCTACATCACCCCGACATGTCCAAAGCCGACCGCCCCGATCAACCCAATGCGGCTTCTCGCTTCAACGAGGAGCAGGCGACCTATGCGGTGCGTGGTGCGGACACACCGGATCTCGAAACCGGCCCAGCCGCCATCCGCAATGTCCTGAAGACCTTGCCGCTGAAACCGGGCGTGTACCGGATGCACGACGCGCGCGGCGAAATATTATATGTCGGAAAGGCGCGCGCGCTGAAAAACCGCGTCGGCAATTATGTGCAGATTGACCGCTTGCCCAATCGCCTGCGCAGAATGGTCGCGCTGACGCGTTCGATGACGATTGTGACCACCAATAGTGAGGCGGAGGCCCTGTTGTTGGAAGCGCAGCTGATCAAGCGCTATCGCCCGGCGTATAATGTGCTGCTGCGCGACGACAAAAGCTTTCCCTTCATCTTGCTGCGCGCGGATCATAAATTCCCGCGTATCCAGAAACATCGCGGTGCACGGCGGAACAAGGGGCATTATTACGGCCCCTTTGCCAGCGCGGGGTCGGTTAACCAGACGCTGAATGCGTTGCAAAAGCTGTTTCTGTTGCGCAGCTGTTCGGACAGTTTTTTCAACAATCGCGACCGGCCATGCCTGTTGTACCAAATCAAGCGCTGCTCCGCGCCCTGCGTTGGCCGGATTGATGACCAATCTTATGATGGCCTAGTCGCTGATGCCAAATCCTTCCTCGACGGCAAATCTTCTGCGGTGCAGGCAAAGCTGGCGAAGGAAATGGAGGGCGCGGCCGAAGCGCTCGATTTCGAACGTGCGGCCATGCTGCGCGACCGGTTGAAGGCGCTGACCTTCATTCAAGGGTCGCAGGCGATTAATGCGCAGGGCGTTGGCGATGCGGATATCTTTGCCTTGGCGCACCGCAATGGCGTGATGGGTATTCAGGCGTTTTTCATCCGCGGCGGGCAAAATTGGGGGCATCGTTCGTTTTTCCCGTCCCATGTGGCGGAAATGACCGAGGATGAAGTGTTCACCAGCTTCCTTGCGCAATTTTACGAAGATGTGCCGCCCGCCAAAAACATATTGCTCGACCGCGAATTGACCGAGGCGGATCTGTTGGCTGAGGCATTGTCCGAACGTGCCGAACGCAAGATTGAAATCAGCGTGCCGCAGCGCGGCGACCGCGTCCGCCTTGTCAAACAGGCGACGCGTAACGCCGAAGAGGCGCTTGACCGGCGCTTGGCGGAGAGCACGACGCAGGGCAAGTTGCTGCAAGAGGTGGCGGACCTGTTCGAACTGCCCGAGCCGCCCCGCCGGATCGAGATTTACGACAATAGCCATATTCAGGGCACCAATGCGCTTGGCGCGATGGTCGTTGCCGGACCCGAAGGTTTTATCAAGGGCCAGTATCGCAAGTTCAACATCAAACAGGCCGCGACCGACGATGATTTTGCGATGATGCGTGAGGTGTTCCAGCGCCGCTTTGCGCGCGCGCAGGAAGATGATCCCGACCGCGATAGCGGGCAGTGGCCTGACCTTGTGCTTATTGACGGCGGCAAGGGCCAGATGAGCAGCGTGAAGGCCGCGCTGGAGGAAATCGGCGTCGATGACGTGCCATTGATCGCCATTGCCAAAGGTCCGCATCATGGCCGTGATGGCCGCGAAGTTTTTCACTTCCCCGACGGACGCGAATTGACCTTGCCCGTGAACGCGCCGGTTCTTTTCTACCTACAACGCCTGCGCGATGAGGTGCACCGTTACGCCATTGGCGCGCACCGTGCGAAGCGCAGCAAGGCGATAACCGTGAGCCCGCTGGACGAAGTGCCCGGCGTCGGGCCCTCGCGCAAAAAGGCTTTATTGCTGCATTTCGGCACCGCGCGCGCCGTGCGCAATGCCAGCCTTGAAGATTTGCAGAAAGCACCCGGGGTGTCCGCCGCCGTGGCGCAGACGGTATATGATTTCTACCATGCGGGCGGATGATGTAGCCTTGCAGTTGTTCAGCAGCTGATTAGAAAGGCGGGTAGGGGAGAAGTTTATGCCAAATATCCGCGCCAACAATATCGATTTATATTATGAGGAAAACGGCCCAGCCGATGGTCCGGTCATCCTGCTCGTCATGGGCCTTGGTGCGCAGATGATTGCGTGGCCCGACGAGTTCATTCACGGCCTTGTCAGCAAGGGCTACCGCGTCATCCATTATGACAATCGCGACGTTGGCATGTCACAGCGGATGGACGGGGCAAAGACGCCCCATCTGGTCTGGACGATGTTCAAGGCCCGAATAGGGCTGCCGGTGCGCGTTCCATACACGCTGGGTGACATGGCGGCAGACGGCATTGGATTGCTGGATGCGCTGGGCATCGACAAGGCGCATGTGGTCGGCGCGTCGATGGGCGGGATGATCGTCCAATTGATGGCTGCCAACCACCCCGAACGGACGTTGAGCATGACATCGATCATGTCGTCGAGCGGCAAGGCTGGGCTTCCCGGCGCGCGCGCCGATATCCAGCGCCAATTCATGGTCAAGCGCCCGCCAGACGCCAGCCGAGAGGAGGCTGTCGCGTTCGGAGCCGAGCTGGTCAATGCGTTTTCCTTCCCCGATCCGGCGCGCCCTGAAAATGCCCACGCCGAAATGGCCGCCAAAGCGTTCGACCGGGGCTATTATCCGGTCGGCACCAGGCGGCAGTTGCTGGCGATCATCGCCGATGGCAGCCGCGTTGACCGGCTCAAGACAATTAAGGTGCCCACCCTTGTGGTGCATGGCGGTGCTGATCCGCTTGTGCCCAAAGAAGGTAGCGAGGATATCGCCCGCCACATCCAAGGCGCACGGTTGGAGATTATCGACGAAATGGCGCACGATCTGCCGCCCTCACAAGTTGGACGCATGGTGGATTTGATCGCCGGACACGCCAAGCAAGCGCATTGATGAAAATGCTGCACTGCACAATTTATGCTTGCGCGCGCCGGCTGGTTGGATAATCTAAGAAGATGACGACGAACCAATTGCTGCTTGAGGCTATCGCGCTCAAAAAATGTGTGACCGCCACGTACAATAACGTGGCGATGAAGCTTGCGCCGCACGTGCTCTATTCCAAGAACAACGCGCTGTTTATCGATGCGATAACGCTCGAAAAACATGGCGAGCCGCCGCGTGAGAAAAAGCTGGGCGCGTTTCATTTGCTTGGCCTCAACGATTTGAAACTGACCGAACAATTGTTCGAAATTGATCCGTTATTCGAAGCCGGCGCGGAAAAATATGCAGGCGTGACGTTGTTCATGATCAGCGGCGAACACAGCGACGCAGGATAGAGCTTCCCCTCATGCCGCAGTGTTGGCATGAGGGCCTATGGACATAACGGCATCCGCGATCATTTGTGCAGTCCGTAATCACGGCGAAACCGGTGCCATCGTGCGTGCGTTTTCCGAAGATTACGGCATGCTCGCGGGCTATGTGCAGGGCGCGCGGGGGCGGCAATTGCGGCCTGTGCTGATCCCCGGCAATGTCATCACCGGCGAATGGCGCACGCGCATAACGGGGCAGTTGGCGCGCCTGACGCCCGAACCCCTGCACAGCCGCGCGCATTTGTTGGGCGAGCCGCTGGCGATTGCGGCGATTGACTGGGTCACCGCGCTGACCGCGGCAACGCTGGCCGAAGGCGTGCCTTATCCCCGCGTATACAGCGCGTGCGACGGGTTGCTGTCGGCGATTGAGCTGGCGCCTGCCGCACGGGTCTGGGCGGGGGCCATTGCGCAATATGAGACGTTATTGCTGGCCGAACTTGGCTATGCCGAAGAACATGACGCCGACAGCGCGCCGGTGGCGATGATGACGCAAAACCGCAAGCGTTTGGTCGCGCATGTTCTGGGCGACCGTCGCGCCGATGTCATGGCCGCGCGCGAACGGTTGGTGGAACGCCTGAAAAGGGCAGTTGCATAACCGCGCTGCACTTGGCAGGGGAGGCATGATTACAACACCGTGGCCCTGAGCCTGTCGAAGGGCGCTTAAAGGCATCGCCATATCGACAGGCGTGCTTCGACAGGCTCAGCACTTCGGTTTCTTTTGAGGAATGCCGCCTTGTTAGTTGCCTTATTACCCGGGGACGGAATTGGTCCCGAAGTCATCACCCAAGCACGTCGCGTATTGGACGCGTTGGCGATTGATGGACTGACCTTCGAAGAAGCACTGGTCGGCGGCGCGGCTTACAAAGCGACCGGCCATCCGCTGCCCCCCGAAACGCTGGGCCTTGCAAAGCGCGCTGACGCGATATTGTTTGGCGCGGTGGGCGACCCCGATTGCGATGCGTTGGAACGGCATTTGCGGCCCGAACAGGCGATATTGGGGCTGCGCAAGGAACTGTCCTTGTTCGCCAATTTGCGCCCCGCGACCTTGTTTCCCGAACTGGCGGATGCCAGCGCGCTTCGTCCCGAGGTTGCCTCACAGATCGACATGGTCATCGTGCGCGAATTGAATGGCGATGTATATTTCGGTGAAAAGGGCATGCGCAAAACCGCGGATGGTGAGCGCGAAGGCTATGACATCATGTCCTATAATGAGGATGAAGTGCGCCGCATTGCCCGCGTCGGCTTTGAAACCGCGATGGCGCGCGGCAAAAAATTATGCTCGGTGGACAAGGCCAATGTACTCGAAACCTCGCAACTGTGGCGCGATGTGGTGATTGAAACCCACGCCGAATATCCGCAAGTGGCGCTCAGCCATATGTATGTCGACAATTGTGCGATGCAGCTGGTGCGCAACCCTGGCCAGTTTGACGTGATCGTCACCGGCAATTTGTTTGGCGATATCTTGTCCGATCAGGCGAGCATGTGCGCCGGATCGATTGGCATGTTGCCCAGCGCCTCGCTCGATAGCCATCAGAAGGGCCTGTATGAGCCTATCCACGGCAGTGCGCCCGATATTGCGGGGCAGGGCAAGGCCAACCCGCTGGCAACAATCTTGTCCGCCGCGATGATGCTGCGTTACTCGCTCAACTTGCCGGCAATGGCCGACCGCATTGACGCGGCGGTCGCCAAAGCACTTGCCGCCGGTGCCCGCTCGCCCGATCTTGGTGGGACGATGTCCACCAGCGAAATGGGCGACGCCGTGTTGGCTGCGCTATCATAATGACCGTAGCCCTGAGCCGACGGTGCGTAGCACCGGCGAGAAGTCGAAGGGCGGCTTTGCGTTGACACGCGCCCTTCGACGGACGCGCGCGCTGCGCAAGCGCTGCTCAGGGCTACGGTGTAACATCCATAACATCTCCTTATTGACGCAACCCCTCTAGTCCCCGAAAAGCGAACTTATGAAGAAAACGACTGGCCAGAATCGCGAAATCACCCGGCATTGGCGTCCTGCCACTCAGGCAGTGCGTGGTGGCACATGGCGTAGCGAACATGGTGAGACGTCGGAGGCTTTGTTCCTCTCGTCTGGCTTTACCTATGATGATGCGGAAACCGTAGCCGCCCGTTTTGCGGGTGAGCAGGACGGCATGACCTATTCGCGGTTGCAAAACCCGACGGTGCAAATGCTGGAGGAACGCATCGCGCTGATGGAAGGGGCCGAGGCATGCCGGGCGCAAGCCACGGGCATGGCGGCAATGACAACGGCATTGCTGTGCCAATTGTCGCAAGGTGACCATGTGGTCGCCGCGCGTGCTGCCTTTGGCTCCTGTCGCTGGCTGACCGACACGTTGCTGCCCAAATGGGGTATCAGCACGACCACCATCGACAGCCGCGACAATGATGCGTGGAAAGCGGCGATTCAGCCGAACACAAAAGTGTTCTTCTTTGAAACGCCCGCCAACCCGACGATGGACATTGTCGACATGGCCTATGTCTGCGGCCTCGCCAAAGAACATGGCATCACCACTGTCGTCGACAATGCCTTTGCCACTAGCGTGCTGCAACGGCCGATGGATTATGGCGCAGATGTTGTCGCCTATAGCGCAACGAAGCTGATGGACGGGCAGGGCCGCGTGCTTGCCGGTGCCGTCTGTGGTTCGCAACAGTGGATCGATGACGTGTTGTTGCCGTTTCAGCGGAACACCGGCCCCAATCTGTCGCCATTCAACGCGTGGGTTGTGCACAAGGGTTTGGAAACGCTGGAGCTGCGCGCGATGCGGCAGTCGGAAAACGCCCTGCTTGTTGGCAAATTCCTGGAAGGCCGCGTGCCGCATATCATGCATCCCGGTCTTGCCAGCCACCCGCAGCATGAGCTCGCCATGAGTCAGATGAAAGCGTGCGGGCCGATTTTTGCATTTGAAGTCGACGGTGGCCGTAAGCAGGCACACGCCTTGCTCAACGCGTTGCAGCTGATCGATATTTCGAACAATATCGGCGATGCGCGCAGCCTGATGTGCCACCCCGCATCCTCCACCCATCATGGCATGGGCCCCGAGGGCCGCGAAGCCATGGGCGTGGGCGAAGGCATGATCCGCATCAATGTTGGCTTGGAAGATCCCGCCGATCTGATCGACGATCTGGATCAGGCGCTCAAGGCCGCGGGATTGTGACGAGCATCCTCGATTCCTTCTTTGCGGTCAGCGCAACGACCGAGGGCGTGACCGTCCGCGTGTCGCCCAATTTTCTGCAAGAACAATCGGCTCCCGCGCAAGGCCGCTGGTTTTGGTCCTATCATATCCGCATCGAAAATGGCGGCGATGAACCCGTGCAATTGATGACGCGGCATTGGCGCATCACCGACGGTCGCGGCACAATCAACCATGTTGATGGCGATGGCGTGGTCGGCGAACAGCCGTTGCTGAAACCCGGTGAAAGCCATGATTATGTGTCGGGCTGCCCGCTGCCGACACCCAGCGGCATGATGGAAGGGCAATATCGTTTCATTCGCGAAGATGGCACGACCTTCCTCGCCGAAATCCCGCGCTTTACGCTGGTCGCCCCGGCAACGGCGCGTTGAGCATCCAATGAAGCGTACGCATCTGCCCCTTAATGGTTTGCGCGTGCTGGACGCTTCGGCGCGGCATTTAAGCTTTACCAAGGCGGCGGACGAACTTGCGGTGACGCCAGCGGCTGTCGGCCAGCAGATCCGCGCGCTTGAAGACATGCTGGGCGTCGTTCTCTTCCGCCGGACGCCCAAGGGGCTTGAGCTCACGGACGAAGCGACAAACGGCCTTGATGCGCTGCGTGCAGGCTTTTTGCAGTTCGAAGAGTCGGTTCGTGCGATGCAGGCGGGGCAATCCTCCAATTCGCTGACCATCGCTGCGCCGCGCGATTTTACCGCAAAATGGCTGGCCGCGCGGTTAGCGGCATTCAGCAAGGCGAACCCCGACACCCGCTTCACTTTGGTGGCGGCGGACGAGGATGTCGATTTTACCGAAGCCAATCTTGATCTTGCCATCCGGCTGGCCACTGGCCACGGCGAGCATGAAGGCGTCAAGCTCGCCGCTGGCGCGCATGTGACCGTCGCTGCACCCGAAGGCGGGGCGGAAACACCGATTAGCTGGCCCAATTGCCCCGTGGCCGACGGCGTGGCTGCGCTTCGCCTCGCCGATGCCGGCCTTGCGATTGACGCGGCCGCCATTGGGCTGGGCCGGGCCACCGTGCCGTTGCTTTTGGCCGAAGCCGATTTGGCGAGCGGAAAAATACGCGCGGTCGATAACGCGAAAGAAAGCGAAGAAGCCTATTGGCTGGTCGCACCCTTGCCGCAATGGCGGCAGAAAAAGGTTAAGGCCTTGGTTGAGGCTTTAACGGCCTGACGATCACATCCACCGTCATGCTGAACTTGTTTCAGCATCTTACTTCCTTTTGCCTTCGCTGCAAAAATTAAGACCCTGAACCAAGTTCAGGGTGACGGTTGGTGATAGAGGATATGTGACGCATCAAGCGTCAATCGTGTCTTCGTCCAGTTGCGCGGCATTTTCCTGAATGAAGTTGAACCGGTGCTCCGGATTTTTGCCCATTAGGCGGTCGACGAGGTCGTTGACCACGGCGCGCCGTTCATATTCATGCGGCAGGGTAATGCGGATCAGCGAGCGGGTCGCGGGGTCCATCGTCGTTTCTTTCAACTGGTTCGGGTTCATTTCACCCAACCCCTTGAACCGGCCAACATCGACTTTCTTGCCCTTGAACACGGTCGCTTCCAATTCGGCGCGGTGCGCGTCGTCGGCGGCATATACGCTTTGGCTGCCATGCGTCAGGCGATACAAAGGCGGCCGCGCGAGGAAGAGATGCCCCGCCTTCACGATTTCGGACATTTCCTGAAAGAAGAATGTCATCAACAAGGTTGCAATATGCGCGCCATCGACATCGGCATCGGTCATGATGATGATGCGTTCATAGCGCAGATTGTCGGGGTTGCAGTCCTTGCGTGTGCCACAGCCAAGCGCGAGTTGAAGATCAGCGATTTCGTTGTTGGCGCGGATTTTGTCTGCGGTGGCGGACGCTACGTTCAGGATTTTACCCCGGATCGGCAAAATCGCCTGAGTCTTGCGGTCACGCGCTTGCTTTGCGCTGCCACCAGCGCTGTCGCCTTCGACGATGAACAATTCGGTGCCGGTTGGGTCATCTGATGCGCAATCGGTCAGCTTTCCGGGCAGACGCACCTTGCGGCCTGATGTCGCGGTTTTGCGTTTGACCTCACGCTCTGCCTTGCGGCGGAGGCGGTCGTCGACCTTTTCCAATATGAAGCCCATCAACGCCTTGCCGCGTTCCATATTGTCGGCAAGATAATGGTCGAAATGGTCCCGCACGGCGTTTTCGACCAAGCGCGTTGCTTCGGGTGAGGTCAGCCGGTCTTTGGTCTGGCTTTGGAATTGCGGGTTGCGGATGAACACCGACAACATCAATTCGGCTTCGTTGAAAATGTCTTCCGCCGAAATCTGCGCCGCTTTTTTCTGGCCAATCAATTCGCCAAAGGCCCGCAAGCCCTTGGTCAGCGCAGCGCGAACGCCCGCTTCATGGGTGCCGCCATCGGGCGTCGGAATGGTGTTACAATACCAGCTATATGATCCGTCGGAATAGAGCGGCCACGAAATCGCCCATTCGACGCGGCCTTGCGCATCGGGGAAATCTTGCGTGCCTGAGAAAAACTCTGTGGTCGCGCAGGCGCGGGTGCCAAGCTGTTCGTGCAAATGGTCGGACAAGCCGCCGGGGAATTGGAACACCGCTTCGGCAGGGACATCTGCGCTTGCCAGTTCCGCGTCGCAGCGCCAGCGAATTTCAACGCCAGCGAACAAATAGGCTTTCGACCGGGCAAGCTTGAACAGGCGCGCGGGTTTGAATTTCGCATCCGCGCCAAAAATTTCAGGATCAGGCGTGAAGGCTATGGTGGTTCCGCGCCGGTTGGGGGTGGGGCCAAGCTCTTCCAACTTACCGACCGGATGGCCTTGCGCGAAGCGTTGACGATATAATTGCTTGTTGCGGGCCACTTCGACAACGGTATCGGTCGACAGGGCGTTGACGACAGACACACCGACGCCATGCAATCCACCGGATGTCGCATAGGCCTTGTCCGTGAACTTCCCGCCGGAGTGCAAGGTCGTCAGAATGACCTCAAGCGCCGATTTGTCCGGAAATTTCGGATGGGGATCAACCGGAATGCCGCGGCCATTGTCGGTGATGGTCAGCCGGTTGCCGACGCCCAAATGCACCTCAATACGGCTGGCATGGCCAGCGACGGCTTCGTCCATTGAGTTGTCGAGGACTTCGGACGCGAGATGGTGCAAGGCGCGTTCGTCGATGCCGCCAATATACATGCCCGGGCGACGGCGAACCGGCTCAAGCCCCTCCAGCACTTCAATTGCAGAAGCAGTATAATCATTGGATGCGGCAGTGGCGGCCGCGCTCCCGCCAAACAGGTCATCGGTCATAATAATGCTATAGGCGCGGGAGAGTTAGCGGCGCAACAGCCGAACGAAACTCGGCTGTGGAAATAAACCGGATCAGCGTCTTTCCGGGGGCGTGGACATAATGGCGAAATTGCCACTTGCCTGCGCAACCAACTTGTCATTCTGCGTGATACGGGCGATTAAATGGGCAATGGTTCGGCCCTTATTGTCCAAAACGGTTTCGCACAGCAACTGGCCCCCCGCAACTGGCCGGAAATAGCTGATCGAGATATCAATTGTCGCGCAGGCATATCCAGCATCGAGTGTCGGATAAAGCGCCGCGCCCATGCCTGTATCCGCCATTGCGTAGAGGACAGCGCCATGCACAACACCGTGCGGATTTAAATGCCGATCATCGACCGACAGCGAAAATGTGCTGCTGCCGCCGCCTTGTTGATCTAATGTTAAACCGATGAGATCCGCAAATGGATGATCCATGCTCTATCTCACCATAGCCTTAACGAACCCTTGGACCGCCGAACGGCATTGGTGGGGGAGGACGGCGCACACCGCGTGGAAGCTGCGCCTGATAGGCACGGCCACAATGTTCGACGCAGTAGGGAAAACCGGGGTTTACCGGGACGCCGCAGAAATGGAAATCGGCTTCACCGGGGTGACCCAAGGGCCAACGGCAAATGCGCTCGTTCAAATCCAGCAATGATGTTTTGTCCGCCATTTCGGGGCTTGGCTTTGCAGGGACAAGGCGGCGTGGCGGTGCTGGCGGAATGGGGGCTTGCTGATCGCCGGGGCCCTGACGCATGAAACCGCCAGGTCCGATCGACACAATGCGTGGCATCGACGATGCGCGCGGTGCAGGTGCTTCGGCTGCGTCGTCATCGGCGCGCACGGGCGCGACAGGCTCAGCAACCGGTGCAGCGGCGCGGGGGCGCACAGGTGCAGCGGGGGCAGGTGCCTTTGCAGGCGCTGCAGCCGCGGGCTTTTTCGGCGCGGCTTTTTTGTCGGTGTCGTTGGCCTTCACAGGTGACGGGCGCGATTTTAGTCCCAAGCGATGGGCCTTGCCGATCACGGCATTGCGGCTAACACCGCCAAGCTCTTCGGCAATCTGGCTTGCGGTCAGGCCTTTTTCCCAAAGCGCTTTTAACTGATCAATCCGCTGGTCGGTCCAGGACATAGAAACTTTCCCAATATCTAATGTGTCGTACCGCAGTCGCGGCGCATTTGCGCCTTGCGGTTAAGCCTGCAAGCCGATAGTCGATTGCGCGATGACTATCCACCATAAAAGCGATATTGGCCCAGATAGGGACGCGAGCCCCGTTGTGCAACTGCCCGACGGCGAACGGCACATCCGCAACGTAAACTGGATTGGGCTGCAAACCCTATATATGAAAGAAGTCCGCCGCTTCTTTAAGGTGCAGATGCAAACGGTATGGGCTCCGGCCATCACGACGTTGCTATATCTGATTATTTTCACCGTGGCTTTGGGAAGCGTGAAGCCACAGGTTCTGGGCGTTCCTTTTGCAGATTTCATCGCACCGGGCCTTATCATCATGGGAATGATGCAAAATGCCTTTGCCAATTCCAGCTTCTCTTTGCTGGTCGGTAAAATGCAGGGCACGATTGTCGATTATCTGATGCCGCCTTTGTCCAATGCAGAGGTTTTGGCCGCGCTGACATTTGCTGCGGTGACGCGCGCGTTTCTGGTGGGCGGCACCATCTGGCTTGCGATGCTTTTGTGGCCGGGCGTGCATGTTACGCCTGTGCATATGTGGGCGATATTGTGGTTTGGCCTGATGGGTTCGATGATGCTTGCGCTTATCGGCGTTATGACATCGATCTGGGCGGAGAAATTTGACCATGCGGCCGTGGTTAGCAACTTCGTTGTTGCGCCAGCGGCGTTGCTGTCGGGCACGTTCTATTCGGTTGATAAGCTGGCGCCGACATTTCAGGCGATTAGCCACGCCAACCCGTTCTTCTATGCAATATCGGGTTTCCGTTATGGCTTTATCGGTGCCGCAGACAGTCCCGTGATTTTTGGCGCGATTGTGCTGCTTGGCCTGAACATAGTGCTTGGCACTATCTGTTACCTGCTGCTGCGGTCGGGTTGGAAATTGCGGTCTTAGTTGCGTTAGGATTTAACGCGCCGGTGTCCATGTTTGGGCCTGACAAAAGGGGCCAATACAGCCTTTGACGACCAGATTGCCCGATTTGCCTTTATAGACAATCGACCGATAGGTTTTGCCCGATTTGGGATCGTAAATCTGGCCTTTCCATTCATCGCCAGCCGCTTTGAAACCCGTCAAAACATTCATGCCCAATATTGTCCGGCTGCGCTGCGCCTTGTCGGGATTGTTGATGTCTTTCGCGCCGGGACCAGCTGGCGGGTTCACAAGGAATTTCGACAGCTTGCCGCATATATTATCGCCGCAGGGATAGACTTCCACGACGCCGTCCTTGCTTTGCGTGACCCATCGGCCCGTAATGGGCGAAGCGGCCTGCACCGATAAGGGCAACATCAATAATCCAGCGGCGGTCATCCATTTTTTCACGTCGGTCATCCTCAGTCCTTTTTAGCTGCGCCAGACATATGCAAGCGCGGGCCGTACTGCAATGCTTTTGCCTTTTACCAACGCCATGCTAATTGTGACGTCATGAATGCGATCACCCTGTTCGACTATTGGCGTTCCTCGGCAAGTTACCGGGTGCGCATCGTCCTCAATCTCAAACATGTGCCGTACACACGCGTGCCGACAAGCCTGTTGGAAAATGAACAAAAGGCACCGGCCTATGTCGGGCGCAACCCGCAAGGCTTTGTCCCGATGCTGTCGATCGATGGCCATGATCTGACGCAAAGCCTTGCGATTATCGATTATCTTGATGCCCAATATCCCGAACCGGCGATGCTATCATCCAACCCTGCGGATCGGGCCAAAACATTGGCGCAGGCGTTGATTATTGCCGCCGACATTCACCCAATCGATAATCTGCGCGTGCTGCGTTATTTGAAGGATGAAATGGGGCAATCGCAGGAAGCCGTTGATGCATGGTACCGGCACTGGATTATCGAAGGGTTCACCGCGCTTGAGAATATGGCGCCCGAGGATGGGCTATTTGGTGGCGACATGCCAAACCTTGCCGATGTCTGCCTTGTTCCACAAATGGCCAACGCGCGGCGGGTGGACACACCGTTGGTGCAGTTTCCCAAATTGTCGCGGATTGATGCCGCGCTGACGGCGTTGCCTGCGTTCATCGCCGCCCATCCGGATCAGGTGAAACCCGACTGACAAACACGCGGTGCAAGCCACAACAGAGTGAATTTTATGCCACAAAAGACCCTGAAGCTCAGCGCTTTCCTGCCCTATCAATTGTCGATTACCTCAAACGCCGTCAGCGACCTGATCGCGCGCGCCTATCGCGGTAAATTTGCGCTAAAGGTGCCCGAATGGCGGGTGATGGCGCTTTTGGGTGAGGCGGAGGTCGCAACGCAGCGCGAATTGGTGGCCGCCACAGCAATGGACAAGGTGACGGTCAACCGTGCGTGCAAAACGCTGGAGGAACGCGCGCTCGTCAGCCGCGTGCCGAACAGCAGCGACGGGCGGTCACACCATTTGGCCCTGACGGCCGCGGGCCGCAGCCTCTATGACCAAATCGTGCCTGAAGCGCTGCAGTTAGAGGCCGGGCTTGAGAAGATATTGGGCAGCGGTGAGGCGAAGCAGCTGGAGATCATGCTGGCGCAGTTACGCGCGCGCGTCATCGAGCTGGGTTAGCTTCGCTAGGACGCTCGTAATCGGTGGCGATTGCGGGCCGGCCCATTTTCGGGGTTTCAGTCTTGGGCATTTTGCGTTCCAGCGCATCAAGCCAGACATGGGCATTCTCGCCGACAAAGACCTGTGGCCGCGACGGCAAAAGCTGCAACATATTTTCCCATCGGGAAATCAGCTGAACCGCCTCGGCAACGGCATCATCAAATTTCTGCGGCTTGCGTAAGCCATTGTTCACCAACGCGTCGCCAAAAAAGGTCCAGTCATTGCCGGGCGCGCAGCCGAACGATGTGCGTTGCGACGATGCTGCGGTCACAATGACGGTCTGGTCATTGGTCAGCAACGGAATGAATATCCCTGAATAGCAAGCGGAGATCAGAACCATGCGGCGCTTTATGCCCACGCCATCGAGCAGCGCGGACAATCGCTGCGGCGCAATCATGCCGACGCCGTCGTTGCCGTCGCGATAGGCGAGCCCCGACACAGGGTCGCCATGGCTGGTGGTGAATAAAATCAGCACGTCTTCTTTCAGATCCATTTTGCCCGCAACCGCGGCCAGTGCGACGGCAAGATTGGATGGCGAACCCTGCGGCGCGCCCGTTGGCGCATCGTCGGCCCCAGCGGTGAGGAAAAGCGTTTTGCCCGTTGCGCCATAGCGGCGCGCCAGAACCTTTGCCGCTTCAGCCGATTCCCGTCCGAATACGGCATCGGAGTCGAGCCCAATCGAAACGACATAGGCATCGACGACACCGGGCTTTTGCGGTTGAAGCGCAGCTATCGCCGTCGCGAGGCGCTGGTGTTGCGAAAGATACCAGCTGGCAGAACGGTTCTGCTCCATCGCCCAGCCATTCTTCCCGGCCTCAGCGGTGCTAAACGTCTGTTGCTGGCTGAACGCCGATCCGGAGACGAACAGGGAAAGCGCCAAGGCACTTGCTTGAAACATTCGCATTTTGGCGAGCCCCAATCCCATGCGCATATGTCTAAACGCACAGGCGCGGTTGCCGCAACAGTAATATCGTTGCATGATGGTCAAAAGCAGGAGAGCGATTATGAAACTTGCATCATTAAAGTCGGGGCGTGACGGTCATCTGGTTGTCGTTTCCAATGATCTCGCTTGGTACGCTGACGCAGCGCATATCGCGCCGACATTGCAGGCCGCGCTGGATGACTGGGACAATATTGCGCCGCGGCTTGAGGCACTGGCGACCGATCTGGAACATGCCGTCATTCCGCGCGAACGCTTTCATGAACATGACGCCGCCGCACCGCTGCCCCGTGCATATCAGTGGGCCGACGGTTCGGCTTACGTCAATCATGTCGAACTGGTCCGCAAAGCGCGTGGCGCGGTCTTGCCCGAAAGCTTTTGGCATGATCCATTGATGTATCAGGGCGGGTCCGACGAATTTATGGGCGCGCGGGACGACATTATGCTGGCTGACGCAGCATGGGGTTGCGATTTGGAGGCGGAGATCGTTGTCGTCACCGGCGATGTGCCAAAGGGCACGCAGGCGACAGACGCGCAGGCGCATATCAGGCTTGTCGGCCTTGTGAACGATGTGTCGCTGCGCAATCTGATCCCTGCCGAGCTGGAAAAAGGCTTTGGCTTTGTGCAGTCCAAACCCGCCAGCGCTTTGTCACCGGTGTTCGTAACGCCCGACAGCCTTGGGGCCTATTGGCAGGGCGGCAAGCTGCACCGCACATTGAATGTCGATCTGAACGGCGCGCCATTTGGCCGGGCGGTGGCGTCGGATGACTGCACATTCGATTTTGGTGTCTTGATTGCGCATCTGGCAAAGACGCGCAATTTGGGGGCAGGGTCGATTATTGGTTCAGGCACCGTGTCCAACCGCGATGCCGATGGCGGCCCCGGCCGTCCTGTCGCCGACGGCGGGCTCGGCTACAGCTGTCTTGCCGAAGTGCGCATGGTCGAAAAAATCGCGACGGGCGAAATGACCACGCCATTCTTGCAAGATGGGGACGTCGTCCGGATCGAAGTGCGCGACGATGCGGGCCACAGCATTTTCGGTGCCATCGAACAGACCGTGCGTTTGGGTTGAAGGGGACGGCGCGACGCCGCCCCGTTCACTGTTTCGAAAACGCGTCGCCAATCGAGCAGGCGGCTGGCCCGATAATAACGATGAACAGCGTCGGCAGAATGAAAAGGATCAACGGCACCGTCATAATGGCGGGCAAACGTGCGGCCTTTTCTTCGGCGCGCATCATGCGCTCGTTGCGGAATTCGGCAGACAATACGCGCAAGGCTGATGCTAATGGCGTACCATATTTTTCGGTCTGAATCATGGTCGTGACCACGCCCCGGATCGAGTCCAGATTGACGCGGTACGCCAGATTTTCGAACGCAGCACGGCGTTCGGTTAAAAAACCCAGCTCAATTGCGGTGAGCGCAAATTCATCGCCCAATTCGGGATAGCCGCGGCCCAACTCCTTTGCCACGCGGCAAAAAGCTTCACATCGCCGCCAGCCATCGCGCCGAAATGGAACGCGACCGCAAAGACACTGAATGTAATCGCTGCTGTGAGCAGGTGCACGCTGATGTCGGTGAGGTTAAACCCGCCGCTGGCCAGCCAGAATAATGGCGCGCCAATCGCGATCGCGATGTTTATCTTGTTGAAAATAAGCCGGTATCTGATGTCGGTATAGATTGATACCAACAGCGCAATTGCCAAGCCGCCAAGGGTTGCGTAAGCGAGAGCTTCACTGGTCATCTGCACAGCATTAACCATGAAAGATTACCACAAAGTAACCATGCACGCACCGAAAACACCGATGAACCGCCGCGCAATTCCGGCCAATGCCGCAGAAACGATGTGGCACGCTGCCGATGGTTGGCCGATCCGGCGTATCGATTGGCAGGCGTCGACCCCGCCGCGTGGTTCCTTGTTATTCTTGCCAGGGCGCGGCGATCATTACGAAAAATATCTGGAAACATTGGCTTATTATGCCGATGCCGGATGGCATGTTACGGCCATTGACTGGCGCGGGCAGGGTGCTTCGGGCCGGTTACTGGATGATCCCCAAGTCGGCCATATCGACGATTTCGCGACTTGGATCGCCGATCTGGGCACATTTTGGGACGCATGGAAACGCGACACGCCAGCGCCGCATGTTGTGCTCGCGCACAGCATGGGCGGGCAACTGGCGATGCGCGCTTTGGTGGAAAAGGCGATGGATCCCGACGCGGTGGCGCTGAGCGCGCCGATGCTGGGCATTCAAACCGGCGGCCTGCCGCTTGCGCTCAACCATGCCGTTGCCAAGTTGATTGTGGCATTGGGCAAGGGCAAGCAAGCCGCATGGAAAGTCAGTGAAAAGCCATTATCGCCGATGAGCATGCGCGGCAAAATGCTGACGCATGATGACGACCGTTACGAAGACGAGGTTGCGTGGTGGGCGCTGCGTCCTGAGGTGAAGCTTGGGCCGCCAAGCTGGCACTGGGTGGAACGCGCCATGGCGTCGATCCGCTTGCTGGAACGCCCCGGCGCGCTGGAGGCGGTGCAAACGCCCATCTTGTTGCTCGCGACGACGGCGGATCAGTTGGTCAGCACAAAGCGGGTTATCGCAGACAGCAAAAGGCTGCCACATGCCGAAACGCTGATTTTCGGCAAAGAGGCCGCGCACGAACTGCTGCGTGAGGCAGATGGCGTGCGCGACCAGTGCCTGAAACGCATCGACGCCTTTTTGGACCAACACGCGCCCCGGCCATGAGCGATTTTAGCATTGCCATAATCGGTGCAGGCATCGCCGGGGCAAGTCTGGCCGCGCAGCTGTCTGCATATCAGTCGGTGGTCCTGATTGAGGCAGAGGCGCATCCCGGATATCACTCCACGGGCCGGTCCGCCGCGTTCTGGGTTGAATGCTATGGTGGCCCGGACGTTCAACCGCTGACAACGGCGTCGGGCCCATTTCTGGCGAACCCGCCCAAGGATTTCCATGACGTTCCCTTGATGTCTCCGCGCGGCGGGCTGCACATTGGTACGGCAGAGCAGCAACCTTTGGCGGATGCTATGCTGGCGGAATTCGCCTCAAGCGGTGTGCATATTGAACGCCGCGATCGCAACGATTTGGAACGACATGTGCCCGGTCTGCGCAGCGGATGGACGACGGGGCTATGGGAGGCAGCCTGTGCGGATATTGATGTCGCCGCACTCCACGCGGCCTATCTGCGCCAGGCGCGCAAGCAGGGCGTACAGCCGCATTGCAATAGCCGGCTGGAACAGGCGCAGTGGCGTGACGGCATGTGGCATATCAAAGCCGGCAGCCTGAACTGCACCGCCGATATCATCGTCAATGCCGCAGGGGCATGGGCCGATAATGTGGCGCAGATGGCGGGCGTTGCGCCCTTGGGCATTCAACCCTATCGGCGCACCATTGCGCAATTGGCGGTTGCACCCGATGTGCCTGCCGCCCTGCCACTCGTTATTGGCCTTGATGGCAGTTTCTATTTCAAGCCCGATGCGGGCGGACGTTTGTGGCTGAGCCCGCATGATGAGACCGCAACACCGCCATGCGACGCCGCGCCCGAAGAGCTGGATATCGCGCTCGCCATTGACCGGCTGCAGCAGGTTGTCGACTGGGACATCCGCAGGGTTGAACGTAAATGGGCCGGATTGCGCAGCTTTGCGCCTGACCGGTTGCCGGTCATTGGCCGCGATGCGGCGCATGATGCGTTCTTCTGGTTTGCAGGACAGGGCGGCTTTGGCATTCAGACGGCACCTGCCGCAGCGCAGCTCGCGGGGTCGTTACTGAACGATGCCATAATACCCCCCGATCGCGTCCATGCCGCGCTATATGCGCCGGGGCGTTTTTAAACTAGCTTACCGCAACCTTGTTGCCTGCAGCGTCGGCTGCATCGCTGGCGAGCCGGTCTGCGCGTTCATTTTCGGGGTGGCCATTATGCCCTTTGACCCAAATCCATTCCACCTGATGCCGCGCCATCGCTTCGACCATCTCACGCCATAGGTCGGCATTGCTCACCGGTTGTTTCGATGCGTTTTTCCAGCCATTGCGTTGCCAGCCAAAGATCCATTTTGTGATGCCGTCGATGACATATTTGCTGTCGGTGTGCAGTTTGACGCTGCACGGTTCGACAAGGGCGTTCAGCGCGTGAATGACCGCGCTCATTTCCATGCGGTTGTTGGTGGTATCCGGATCGCCGCCCGCAATTTCTTTTTCATGCTTGCCATAACGGATGATCGCACCCCAGCCGCCCGGCCCGGGATTGCCCTTGCACGCGCCGTCGGTGAAAATTTCAATCTGTTTCATGGCAATTGGGCCAATAGGGCATCAACCTGTTTGGGGTCGCTGTAATATTCCAGCCGCCGCAGGAACGCCAAAGGATCTTTGCGCGTGACCAGCGCATCGGCTGGCGTGTTAATCCAGTCGTAACACCGCGTTAATGTGAACCGCAGACATGCACCGCGCAGCAATATCGGTAAGGCGTCGCGCGTTGCGGCATCCATCGGCACGGCTTTGGTGTAGCCCGCCAACATGGCCGCGCTCACATCTGCGTCAAAGACTTTGCCATCGCCCGAAAAAGACCATGCGCTGTGCGTGACCGCAAGGTCATAAGCGCGGATTTCGGAGCAGGCGAAATAGAAATCGATCAGACCAGTGACATTGTCGCCTAGCATCAGGACATTGTCTGGAAACAGGTCCGCATGGATCGCCGCCACGGGAAGATTGGTCGGCCAATGCGCCTCAAGATAATCGCATTCCGCAAATATCCGTGCAGATAGGCCTTCGGAAATGGCGTCCAGACCTTGCGCAGTGCAGCGCATGGCGAGCGGCCGGAATGCAGAAATGCCAAGGCTGTTGGGCCGCGACAGCGTGAAATCTGCCAGCGCCTTGTGCATCTGCCCAAGCGCCGCGCCGGTGGAGTGCGCCTGTGCCGCCGATGGTTGCGTGACCGATACGCCACTGAGAAATTCGATCAGGCAGGCCGGCTTTCCAGCTATGGTCTGCAGCCAATTGCCGTTGCGGTCCGACATAAACCGCGGAACCCTGCAGCCCGCTTCGTGCAAATGTTTCAGCAGGGCATAGAAAAACGGCAGATCCTTGGGATCTACGCGGTTTTCGTAAATGGTCAGGATAAACCTGCTTTGCGTTGTTTCGACGAAGAAATTGCTGTTCTCAACGCCCTCGGCAATGCCCTTGAGCGAAACCAGTTCACCGGCATCATAACGCGCCAAAAAGGCACCGACCTGTTCAGGCCCTAATTGCGTATAAACGGCCAAATCAAGCCGCCGCGCCGGCCAGTTCGCGTGGCAATTTAAAGGTGATGCTTTCTTGCGCCGTTGTGACCTGCTGTTCATCGATGTCAAAATGCGCGGCAAGCGCATCGATGATTTCGCGGACCAATATTTCAGGCGCCGAGGCACCTGCGGTCAGGCCAAGCGTGTCCACACCGTCAAACCAGTTCATGCTGATATCGTCGGCGCGCTGCACAAGATGCGCTTTCGCACCCGAACGCGCGGCCACTTCGACCAAGCGCAGCGAGTTCGAACTGTTGGGCGCGCCGATAACGATGACGAGTTCACATTTGTCCGCAATCGCCTTCACCGCCTCTTGCCGGTTTGATGTCGCGTAACAAATATCCTCACCCTTTGGACCGACAATGCTCGGGAAGCGTGCTTCAAGAATGGATGTGATTTCCGACGTATCGTCGACCGACAAAGTTGTCTGCGTCAGGAAAGCAAGATTGTCGGCATCGGCAGGCTGAAGATTGCGTGCGTCCTCTGCGGTTTCCAACAATGTCATCGCTCCTGCGGGGACTTGGCCGAATGTGCCGATGACCTCGGGATGGCCTGCATGGCCCACAAAAATGATGTGCCGGCCGGCTTCCATCTGCCGTTCGGCCTGCTTATGCACCTTTGACACCAAAGGGCAGGTGGCATCGAAATAGGCAAGGCCGCGTTGCTGCGCATTGGCGGGTACGGATTTAGGGACGCCATGCGCCGAAAATACGACATGCGCGCCATCGGGCACTTCGTCCAGTTCCTCGACGAATATCGCGCCCTTGGCCTTCAAACTGTCGACGACAAAGCGGTTGTGCACAATTTCATGGCGCACATATACCGGCGCACCATGTTGTTCGAGCGCAAGCTCAACAATCTTGATAGCGCGGTCCACGCCAGCGCAAAAACCGCGTGGTGCCGCCAGAAGCAGCGTGAGGGGTTTCTTGGAGATCGTTTGTTCAGTCATCGGCAATGTCCTTTAGTTAAACAGGCCGCATCCGCCAAGACCTTTCCCCTGTTGCACGTCAGGCGATGGGCGGATAAGGACCAATGCCAGCGACGTACCCGCAACCCATGCACTGTTATGCCAAGGATAGCCTATATGAAATTTGCCGCCAAAGTCCTGACCTTCGGCATTGTCGCAGCAACCTTGGCCGGTTGTTCGCGCGAAGGCGACCTTGATATCGGTGCTGGTGTGGGCGTGAACGTCACACGTTCGGGCTGCCCTGCGGTTGCCGTTCCTGATGGTACGGGCGACATAACCTTGTTCAACCCGGCCGACAGCGAGGACGCGAGCGCAATTGACGTTGTCGCATCGATTACGAACATCCGCCCGACGTGCAACGACAGTGGCGACAAGATTTTTTCACAAGCCAGTTTTGATGTGCAGGCGCGGCGCAGCGATACGCAAGGCAGCCGGACAGTGACTTTGCCCTATTTCACCACCGTGGTGCAGGGCAACAGCGCCGTTATCGCCAAGCGCGTGGGCCAAG
>JAJTEF010000061.1 GCA_021300355.1 Sphingomonadaceae bacterium
ATGTCACCGTCAGCCAATATGCCAATCGATTGCGCGACGATGTCTCCTGCAATTTCGGGCACGAACATGACTTCGCGGCCAAGCACATCTTGCAGCGCGTCCAAAACCATCGAAACCGACATTTCGCTATGCTTCGCACCCTTCGGACGACCGAAATGGGCAAGCAATAGAACCTTGGCCCCCTTATCAGCGAGCTCGCTGACGGTAGGCAACAATGCCCGCAAACGCGTTTCGTCGGTCACACGCCCGTCGGCCATCGGCACGTTTAAGTCCACGCGCACAAATACGCGCTTTCCTTTAATGTCACCAAGATCGTCGAGCGTGCGAAAGGCCATGATTAAAGCAACTTTCCAATGACGCCGGCGGTATCAACCATACGATTGGAGAAGCCCCATTCATTGTCATACCAGCTGAGGACACGGACAAGCTTGCCGTCGATGACGGCTGTTTCAAGGCTGTCGATGGTCGAGCTGGCTGGGCAGTGATTATAGTCGATCGATACCAATGGTTCGTCGGAATAAGCCAGAACGCCTTTCAAAGCGCCTTCAGATGCGGCCTTAAGCAGCGCATTGACCTCTTCCTTCGTGGTATCGCGCGCAGGCGTGAAGGTCAGGTCGACGATGCTGACATTGGGTGTCGGTACGCGAATGGCTGATCCATCAAGCTTACCCTTTAGTTCCGGCATAACTTCGCCAACTGCGCGCGCAGCGCCCGTTGTTGTCGGAATCATCGACATCGCAGCAGCACGTGCGCGGCGCATATCTTCATGGATCTGGTCGAGAATTTTCTGATCGTTGGTGTAGCTGTGGATCGTGGTCATCAAACCGCGTTCAATACCAATTGCGTCGTTCAGCACTTTCGCAAGTGGTGCCAGGCAGTTGGTCGTGCAGCTCGCGTTCGAAACGATCACATCAGCGGATGTCAAAACGTCATGATTGACGCCGAATACCACAGTTTTGTCGACATTTTTGCCAGGTGCCGAGATCAAAACGCGCTTTGCGCCCGCAGCAAGGTGCTTTTCTGCGCTTGCGCGGTCCGTGAAGAAGCCGGTGCACTCCAATGCGATATCGACGCCATTTGCGGCATGCGGCAAATTGGCTGGATCGCGCTCGGCGGTGACATGAATGCGCTTGCCATTGACGATGATGTCATTGCCATCGGCTTCGACTGTTCCGGGGAACGGGCCATGCACGCTGTCACGCTTGAACAATAATGCGTTCGCCTTGGCTGGCGCGAGATCATTGATCGCCACCAATTCTAAATCATGATCATCACGCTCCAAAATCGCGCGCGCGACCAAGCGACCGATGCGGCCAAATCCGTTAATAGCTACTTTAATAGTCATGCGTGCTCCAATCAGCCAAGTTTAGCGAGAATTTGCGCGGTAATCTTATCGGCGGTCAGGCCGAAGTGCTCATAAAGTGCATCAATTGGGCCTGAGGCCCCGAAACTATCGATCCCGATCCGAAGACCGTCACCGACATAACGTTCCCAGCCCATAGTCGTGCCCGCTTCGACCGATACGCGCAAACTATCCGACGCCAGAACATCAGCCTTGTAAGAAGGCGACTGAGCGTCAAAACGCTCCCAGCTGGGCATCGAGACGACGTCGGCGCCAATGCCCTTGTCTTCAAGCTGCTCTGCAACCGAAATGGCGATAGCGACTTCAGAACCAGTGCCGATTAGCACGACTTTACGGACAGCCTTTGCCGAACGTAGCCGGTAGCCACCCTTGGCAGACATATTTTCGCTGATGTCCGTGCGCAATTGCGGTAAGTTTTGACGCGATAGCGCCAATACCGACGGTGTATGCGCGCTTTCAATAGCGAGCGCCCAGCATTCTGCGGTTTCGATGGTATCGCATGGGCGATACACGTCGAGGTTAGGGATGAGCCGCAGCGACATGATTTGTTCAATCGGCTGGTGGGTCGGCCCATCTTCACCAACGCCGATGGAATCATGCGTCATAACATAAGCGACGCGGGTTTCCTGAAGCGCAGACAGACGAATGGCCGCGCGGCAATAATCCGAGAAGATCAGGAATGTGCCGCCATAAGGAATGATGCCACCATGCAGCGCCATACCGTTCATGGCAGCGGCCATGCCGAATTCACGAATGCCATAATTGACATAGCGGCCGGAATAATCGTTTTTATCCAATGTATTGGTTGACGCAGTTCGGGTAAAGTTTGAACCGGTGAGATCCGCCGACCCGCCAAGCAGGTCTGGCAATGCGGCCGTTGCCGCCGTCAGTGCAATTTCCGATGCCTTGCGCGTTGCGATATTCTGCGGCGCGGCGATTAGGCTTTCGAGATGCGGCTGTAACCATGTGGAATCAACTGCACCCGACATGGTCTTTGTGAAGGTTTCCGAATGGGTTGACGCCGCAAGCCGCTTTGCCCAGCTGGCATGGGCCTCAGCCCCGGCCTGACCTGTTGCGCGCCACGCGCCCAGAATATCGGCAGGAATTTCAAACGCCGGATAAGGCCAGTTGATTGCAGCCCGCGTCGCGACGATTTCGTCTGCACCCAATGGGCTACCATGCGGCGCTTTTGTGCCTTCTTTATTTGGGGAGCCCTTACCGATTAGCGTCCGGCAGGCAATCAACGATGGACGATTATCTGCAAGCGAAGCCTTAATCGCGCGCTCTATGTCGTTGAAATCATGGCCATCACATGCCTCAACATGCCATCCGCTTGCACGATAGCGTGCGGCGATGTCTTCACTGGTCGACAGGTCAGTCGCGCCGTCGATGGTGATGCGGTTATCGTCCCAGAAAACGATTAACCGGCCGAGACCTAAATGTCCGGCCAATCCGATGGCTTCATGGTTGATACCTTCCATCAGGCAACCATCGCCAGCGACAACCCATGTCCGGTGGTCAACCAAATCGTCGCCAAAACGCGCATTCAGGTGCCGTTCGGCAACGGCCATGCCCACCGCCATGGCAAGGCCCTGCCCCAGCGGACCTGTGGTGCATTCAACGCCATCGATCAAAAAGTTCTCCGGATGGCCAGCACATGAGCTACCCAACTGCCGGAAATTTTTAATGTCTTCGATGGTCGGGCTTGCGTAGCCCGTCAGATACAAGGTCGCATAAGCGAACATTGACCCGTGGCCCGCAGACAGCACGAAACGGTCACGATCGGCCCAATGCGGCGCTTTCGGATCAAATTTCAGGAACTTTGAATAGAGTACCGTTGCGACGTCGGCCATGCCCATCGGCATGCCGGGATGGCCACTATTTGCGGCCTGCACAGCATCCATGGCCAGCGCCCGGATTGCATTGGCCATTTGCTGTTCAGTAACGGTCATCTTCTATCCCCACAAAATACTCCTGATTGGGAGCGGGAGGCGGGCGCATACAACATATGCGATACCGCCGAGTCGTTTGGTGCCAACCCTTTGCGGACGCAAACGCGCAGCGTCAAGGGACGGGCGCGCATTTCCTGCGGGGAATCTGCCATCCATTGTGCTTTGATGCATTTGCATGACATCTTTAGTCTGTTACACCGTCTCATCAAAAGGATGTAAGCCATGGCAGATGAACGATTAATTGGTGCGATTGGCCGGATAGAGCGCGCGCTTTCACGGTTGGAAAAGCTGGCAACGGCGCCAGCGAACGCGCCTGACGCCGAACTGGCGGATCGCCATGAACGTCTCAAGAAAGAGACGTTGGACGCCATTCGCGGCATCGACCAGATATTGTCGGGAGCAAACTGATGGCTGAGGTTAAACTGTCCATCGCTGGCCGCCAATATTCAGTGGCGTGCAATGACGGCGAAGAAACGCGGTTGCTGGCGTTGGGTGCGATGGTTGATGAGAAGGCACGAGAAGCCGGTGGTGGCTCGGGCGGCCTGAATGAAACCCGCAGCCTGTTGTTTTCGGCGTTGCTGCTGGCCGACCGCTTGCATGACATGACGAGTGGAACGCCGGTTGTTGCGGATAGTGCTCCGGCAGTCGACAAATCGTCACAAGTCGCCGAAGCTTTAGAGGGCTTGGCCAGCAGACTAGAAAATCTGGCACTAAGGCTTGAGAATTAACGTAAGACGCCTATATTGATCATGGCGGAACTGCCCGGTACGAGCTGATGAGAACATCCCTGAGGCGATTATTTATCTAAGGGAGCTGTCCCTGCCTGGGCCATTTGGGCAACCTTAAGGTCCAGATCACACGGTGCCCACCTGACGTGCTGGCGTCAGAGGATATTCCGGAAAACGACCCATGGTGGTTCCGCCAACCGATTTCGGGAAATGCTGTGACTTCAATATTAGACAAACCAACACAGCGCTCCGCGTTTCGGCAAATTCGCGATTCGTACGTCAATGGTTTGACAGATCAGGACCGATCGCTGGCCTTTTCTAAAATCCCCAGCCCCTTAGCCAAAGTTTTAATGCCCGGTAAAATCGTGGCGGGCTATGTCGCAAAAGGATCGGAAGTCGATCCCGCGGCGATCCTTAGCCAAGCGCATGCCTTGGGCTGCGACCTTGCCCTGCCCCATGTAACCAGCAAAAGCGCCCCAATGCGGTTTTTACGCTGGTCGCCCAATGACGACCTTGTCCCGGGCGCATTCGGCCTTCTACAGCCTGCTGAGACGGCCCCACAGTGTAAACCCGATATAGTCCTTGTTCCCATGCTGGCCTATGACGACAGGCTCATCCGGCTGGGCCAGGGTGCGGGCCATTATGATCGCGCACTCAGCGTGCTGGATCATTCCATCGCCATCGGCCTTGCCTGGTCGGTTCAATTCACCTCTGTACTCGCATCGGACATCTGGGACGTCCCGCTCGATGCCGTGCTTACAGAAAAATCCTGGATAACATTATGAATGGACCACAGAAGCAACCGACATGGCGTAAGCCCGCGGGCATGCTGGCGATATTGCTGATTATTCTGGTTTGGGCGGTGCTGATTGTCAGCGCGTCTGAATTCATCGGCCAACTGCACATATTGTTTCAGAGCGTCATTTATTTGATCGCAGGCGTGATCTGGATTGCGCCCATGCGGCCGCTGATGATCTGGATGGAAACAGGTTCGTTCCGCGCGCCACCTACAACCTGATTTTCAGGGAAGTGGCGCGAGTGACGGGGCTCGAACCCGCGACCTCCGGCGTGACAGGCCGGCGCTCTAACCAACTGAGCTACACCCGCTAACTTGCGGTGGGGGCGCACTATAAGCGGCGCAAGATTCTGTCAACGGCATTTGTCGTAAAAGGACGTTTTCGGGCAAATGAATTCCAAACCCAGCTTTTTCGCCAACACCGTCTCGACTGACAAATTTTAATCGGCAAATAACAAAACCGGGGTTTCCATAAGCTTTTTCAACGCCTGAACATAATTGGCCGCATCCCAACCGTCGACAACACGATGGTCGCAGCTGATCGACAGGTTCATCAGTTTACGCGCCTCGATTGTGTCGCCGACAAACATCGGACGCTCGACAATCTTGTTGGGTCCGATGATCGCGACTTCAGGTCGGTTGATGACAGGCGTGGTTGAAATCCCGCCCAGGGGGCCAAGTGACGTCACTGTAAGCGTGGAGCCCGACAGCTCTTCACTTTTCGCTGAGCCGCTTCGCGCAGCGTCGGCAAGGCGGGCAATTTCCATCGCAAGCTGCCAAATATTTCTATCCTGCGCATCGCGGATGACGGGGACCATTAACCCTGCATCGGTTTGCGTTGCCATGCCCAGATGCACTGCGCCATGGCGCGTCACGACGCCATTTTCGTCGTCATAGCGGGCGTTGATCATCGGGAATTGCGGGATCGTCTTGCAGATTGCCACGATAAGCAATGGGAGCATGGTCAGCTTCGGCCTTGCGCCGCGATTGGCGTTTAGGTCGGCGCGCATCGCTTCAATCGCGGTGACGTCAATTTCTTCGACATAGGTGAAATGCGGGATGTGGCGCTTTGACGCGGCCATATTGTCCGCGATACGTCGGCGCATGCCGATGACTTTAACATTTTCGTCGTCACGGCGCGCACTGATATGGGATGCGCGATAGCCCTGCCCGCTTCCATAGGCCAAAAACGCGTCGAGATCCGCGTGCCGGACATGCCCACCCGCCGCCTTGACGTCAGTCAACTCAACGCCAAGTTCCTTTGCGCGTTGGCGCACTGCAGGCGACGCCGTAATCTTATGGT
>JAJTEF010000020.1 GCA_021300355.1 Sphingomonadaceae bacterium
AGATTGCCTTGCAAACCAATGGTCATCGCACCGGCATAGGCCGCAATCAGCGCAGGATCGGAGGAATAGCCTTCATAGGTTCTGCCCCAGCGCAAATCTTGCGGTACGGCGAGCGTTGGCGCAAAGGTCCATTCGATCCCGCTGCCTGAAATCTCTGCCGCCGTGGCTTTGCCAATGCGTTGGATTAAGTCGACATCGCGCGCCGCACCAAGTCCGATATTATGCGGAAAAATGGATGCCTGCGGCAGGTTTGAATGCCCGTGCACCGCATCGACACCAAACAATATGGGCACGCCAGCGCCTGATATACGTGATGCATCGCGAAACGCACCAACCAGCTGCGCCCATTTTGCAGCGTCAGCGCGCTCGTCGCCATAAGGTCCGGAATTACCGCCCGCAAGGATGGAGCCAAGCGGATATGTCTTGAGATCCTCAGGCGTGATTGCGCTGATGTCAGCCTGAATTATTTGGCCGACCTTCTGCTCCAACGTCATTTTTGAAATCAACGCCGTTATCGCGTCTTCGGTTTTTTTATCAGTAATCGCCGCGGGACTTTGGGCCGCTGGCCAGTTGGCAACATTTGCAGTCGTCGCAGCAGAAGGCGCCGGCGGCGGCGTCGTCAGTGGGGGCGTTGCCGCCGAAACACATCCCGCCGACACGAAGGCCATCAGTGCCATCGATCCCCTTAACCGCATCAAACCCACTCCAGAACTTCGTTGTGAACGTTATCAGGATTTGATGACAGCAACGGTGGGAGAAATCAAGCGTCATCATGGTGCCGCGCAACTAAAACCGGACAGGCCAATCCCGGCCCAAACGCTGCGCCAAAGCCATCCCTAGCAGGGCCGGGCCAGCACGATGGGCCAGTCTAACGTTTCAGAAACAGCTCCGCCATCGCATCAATGATGGCAGCCGCATCAAGCCGGTAGGTGTCGTACAGATCGACGAGATCCCCCGTCTGACCGAAACGATCCGTACCAAGCGGACTTACCCGCATGCCACTGACACCGCCCAGCCACGACAACGCGCCAGGCGAACCATCAATCACGGTCACGAGCCCAGCGTCAGGTGCCAAAACCGACAACAGATCTTCGGCATGGCACATTTGCGTGGGCTTATCAGTCCAGCGTGCAGCCTTGCTGGCAGACCAGTCGCGATGCAGCACATCGGGCGACGTCACATTTAACACGCCCAATCCGGGAATATCATCCGCCAATTGGTCAAAAGCGGCCAGAACTTCTGGGGCAATTGCCCCTGTGAAAACAATCGCTGCTTCGGCGCCGGGTGCGGGTTGTCGCAGCCAATAGCCGCCTTTTAACGCGTCCGCCTCCCATGCGGTACCAGCGCGCTGAACCTGCGGCACTTGGCGCGTGCTGAGGCGCAGATATACCGAGCCGCCCTCGGGCTTTTGCATATGCTCAAATGCCCAGCGCATGAACAATGCGACTTCATCGGCATAAGCCGGTTCGTAATAAGCAAGGCCAGGCTGCCCCATCCCGATCAGCGGCGTATTGATCGACTGGTGCGCACCGCCCTCTGGTCCCAAAGTCAGTCCGGACGGCGTTCCAACGAGCAAGAAACGGGCATCGGAATAGCAACCATAATTCAGCGCATCCAATCCGCGCGCGATAAACGGATCATACACCGTACCAACGGGAATCAACCGCGTCCCGAAATGCGGCGCCGCAAGCCCAAGCGACGTGAGCAACAGAAAGAAGTTATTCTCCGCAATCCCGAGTTCAATATGCTGTCCCGCCGCATGTGCCGCCCATTTTTGTGCCGATGGAATTTTGGCATCACGGAAGATATCGGCCACGTCGGATCGGCGGAATAGCCCGCGTTGGTTTACAAAGCCGCCCAAATTGGTCGTCTGGGTAACATCAGGCGCGGTTGTCACGATACGGTCGGCCAATGTCTCAGAGGATTTGGCGAGATCGAGCAGAACATTGCCAAAGGCTGCTTGTGTCGACTGAACATCACCAGACGGCACAGGAAGTCGCTCGGGCACGGCGATCACCGACGCATCGGGCTCTTGCGGTTTGTGCGCGAGAACGCTCTGCCCGACAAAGTCTTTCAACCGCGCCGCGATATTTCCACCCAATCCGGCAAATGGTTCCCATTCCTGCCCGACCTCAACACCCATGCTGACGCGAAGCTGCTCAATCTGCGCGGGGTTCATCATCCCCGAATGATTGTCCTTATGCCCCGCAAGCGGCAGGCCGTAGCCTTTAACGGTGTAGGCAATAAACAATGTCGGTCGTTCATCATCGGCGCTGTCGAACGCATCCATTAAAGACTCGATGCAATGCCCGCCCAAATTGGTCATCAGGGCAGCGAGCCCGTCATCGTCAAAACTGTCGAGCAGCTTTGCCACATGCGGCTTACCGCCAATGTCCGCGATCAATCGTTCGCGCCACGCCGCGCCGCCCTTATAGGTGAGCACCGCAAAATCAGCGTTCGGACAGTTTTCAATCCAGTCCTCAAGCGATTTTCCGCCAGGCCGCGAGAACGCCGCACGTTGCAACTTGCCATTCTTTAACGTGACAACACGCCAGCCGCAGGTTTCGAAAATATCATCAAAGCGCCTGAACATGCGGTCAGCGGTCGTGCTGTCGAGTGACTGGCGGTTATAATCAACCACCCACCAGCAATTGCGAATGTCGTGCTTATAGGCTTCGATCAGGCATTCGTAGATATTGCCTTCATCAAGCTCAGCATCGCCCATCAGCGATATCATACGGCCGGCGTCCGCTTCATCTAGCGACCCATGCGCAACAAGATAATCCTGAACGAGGCTGGAAAAGGCCGTAATCGCAACACCCAATCCAACCGAGCCGGTTGAAAAATCCACCGGGATTTTGTCCTTGGTGCGTGACGGATAACTTTGTGCGCCGCCCAATGCGCGAAACTGCTGCAATTGCGCCAGTGATTGATTGCCCAGCAAATAATGGATGGCCTGCAACACGGGGCCTGCATGGGGCTTTACCGACACCTTGTCTTGCGGGCGAAGCGCATGGAAATAGAGCGCCGCCATAATCGCCGTCATCGACGCGCAACTGGCCTGATGACCACCGACCTTCAGGCCGTCGCGCTTTTCCCGCAAATGGTTGGCGTTATGGACAATCCATGACGACAGCCAGCGCAGCCGCGCATCCAGCGCCTCAATCGTGGCGATTTTTTCTTTTCGGTGGTCAGTTAAGACGGTGGCCATTTCGGTTATTACATCCCCTCGCCCAAGCCATATCAGCCCATCAGGCGCATGTCAGTCCAATGCCGCGGCTTATAAGCAAAAATTATAACCCGTGCGTTCCAACTTTTCGTCACGAAAGACGGCTTGTATCACATTTGTTTGATAGCCGTCATTTACAGAACACTTGTTTCAAAGCTAGAACCGTGTTGAACGAGGGGGAATCCGACACATGGACACAAGCTTAGCGACGCCACACGCAGGAACTGGTGCGAACGAACTTAGCCGGACACTCAAGTCCCGGCATGTTTCGATGATCACATTTGGCGGCATCATAGGTGCTGGCCTGTTTGTTGGTTCATCGACGGCAATCAGCACAATCGGGCCTGCTGCCGTCATAAGCTACGCGTTGGCGGGATTCCTCGTATTACTCGTCATGCGGATGATCTCCGAAATGGCCATGGCGATGCCTGGTGTTCAGACTTTTCCCGATTTTGCCCGAACAGGAGTGGGTAATTGGGCCGGGTTTCTTGTCGGATGGCTCTATTGGTATTTCTGGGTCGTCGTGATCGCTATTGAGGCAATTGCGGGCGCGAAGATTATAAACAGCTGGTTTCCGATGCTTGAAATTTGGGAAATCGGTGTGGTGTTGATGGCAATATTGACCGCGGTTAATTTGATGTCCGCCAAATCCTTCGGAGAATTCGAATTCTGGTTCGCTTCCACTAAGGTGGTTGCAATCATCGTCTTCATTCTCGCTGCCGCCGCTTATGCCACGGGTGTCACGTCGCCTTCTGGCCCGACTTTTTCAAACCTGACCGAACATGGTGGTTTTGCGCCAGCAGGTATTGCCGTCATTTTCGTGGGTGTATCGACGACGATATTTTCGCTTTGCGGCGCAGAAATCGCGACGCTGGCGGCCGCAGAATCGGAAGATGGCGCAAGCACCATCGCGCGTATGACCATATCGGTATCGACGCGCATTCTCATATTCTTCGTGTTATCGATCCTGATGATCGTATCGATCGTGCCATGGAACGAAATCGAAGTTGGCGCATCGCCATTTGCCCAAGCTTTGCGCGTCATGGGATATCCCGCCGCCGATCTGATTATGAATAGCATCGTGCTTGTGGCCGTGTTGTCGTGCCTGAACTCGGGCATCTATATCACGTCACGCGCCATGTTCGGTCTCGCCAAAAATGGTGATGCGCCGCAATCTTGTGTGCAGTTGAGCAAAGCGAAAGTGCCTGCCCGTGCGATCCTTATCGCGAGCCTCTTTAGCTATTTCGCACTTGCCGCATCGGTGCTGTCGCCGGACAGGGTGTTCAATTTTCTGGTGAATGCTTCGGGCGCGATCATGCTGTTTATCTATCTGCTGATTGCTTGGGCACAGCTGCGGCTCCGCGCCGATTTCGAAGCGACGGCCCCTGAAAAGCTGAAGCTCAAAATGTGGTTCCATCCTTATGGCACATGGACGGCCATTGCCGGGATGGTCGGCGTTCTGGTGCTGATGGGCGTTTCGACATCGCACTCCATTGAACTTTGGACCAGCGTTCTCGTGGCAGCGCTCTTTCTGGCTGGATATTGGGTCAAATGCCGCGTGCAAGCAAAACAGCGGAAAAGTTAATGCCCACCAAAATTTTCCGGACGCAACAATCTTTTCAATCACGGATAATGGCCTGCTTATCGCATAAGCATATGAAACTGGTTGCTGGAGCGAATGGATGAAACTGGAAAACGACCCCTTAGCGGCATTTTGGATGCCGTTTACTGCGAACCGGGCGTTCAAAACCACGCCGCGTCAGTTGGCGTCGGCAAAGGACATGCATTATACCAGCGACGACGGACGTCAGATCCTTGACGGTACCGCGGGCCTATGGGCGGTAAACGCAGGCCATTGCCGCGCGCCGATTGTCGAGGCCATCCAAAAATGCGCCGCAGAGCTGGACTATGCCCCGCCATTCCAATTGGGTCATCCGCTTGCGTTTGAACTGGCGTCGCGCCTGGCGACCATCATGCCTGAGGGGCTGGACCGCATTTTCTTTACCAATTCGGGATCCGAATCGGTCGACACTGCATTGAAGATTGCGCTCGCTTATCAACGCGCCATCGGACAAGGCACGCGCACGCGCCTGATTGGACGTGAGCGTGGTTATAATGGCGTTGGCTTTGGCGGCATTTCCGTCGGCGGCATCGTCAACAACCGGCGGCAATTTGGCACCTTGTTAACGGGCGTCGACCATCTGCCGCATACCCATAATCTGGAACACAACGCCTTCACCATGGGTCGCCCAGAATGGGGCGCGCATCTGGCCGACAATCTGGAAGCTATCGTCGCGTTGCATGGCGCCGAAACCATTGCCGCCGTAATTGTTGAACCCATGGCGGGATCAACCGGCGTTCTGGTGCCACCGATTGGCTATCTCGAAAAGCTCCGGGAAATCACGCGCAAGCACGGCATTGTGCTGATCTTTGACGAAGTTATCACTGCCTTTGGCCGTGTCGGCGGCACCACGGCATCCGAAACGCTCGGCGTGACGCCAGACATCATCACAATGGCAAAGGGCCTTACCAACGCCGCCGTGCCTATGGGCGCGGTTGCGGTTAGCCGCCACATTCACGACGGTGTGGTAGAGGGCGGCCCTGATGGCATCGAATTGTTCCACGGCTACACCTATTCCGGCCACCCCTTGGCGGCGGCAGCAGCCCTTGCAACGCTTGATCTTTACAAGTCGGAAGGGATTTTTGAGCATGCGAGCTCGCTGCACAATTATTGGCAGGATGCGGTGCACAGCCTGAAGGGCAAACGGCACATTATCGATATCCGCAATATGGGCATTGTTGCTGCCATAGAGCTTGCGCCACATGCTGGCGGCGTTGGCAAGCGGGGCATGCAGCTGTTCCACAAATGCTTCGACAATGGTTTACTGGTCCGCGCGACCGGCGATATCATCGCACTGTCGCCGCCGCTCATTCTCGAAAAAGCGCATATCGACGAAATCGTTGGACGTATCGGCGAGCTGATTGAAACTGTCGACTAAAGCGACAGCACAATCTTTCCGACATGCTGCTTCGTCAAAAACGCTTCTTGCGCTTTGACGATGTCGAATAAGTCGTAAGTGGCTGCAACCACGGGCCGGATTTCTCCGCGTTCAATATAGGAGACGAGGTTTGCAAAAACCTCCGGCTCTAAAACCGTGCAACCGATCAGGCGCAAATCTTTGAGATAGAGCGTCCGAAGGTCAAGGTCGACAACAGGCCCCGAAATCGCTCCCGATACGCCGTAGCGGCCTCCCCGCTTTAGGACGTTCAGGATCTCGCCGAACTGCGCACCACCGACAATATCGACAGCGGCGTCGAAATGCTGTTGCCCGAACAATGATACCAGATTGGCATCGCGCGGAATGACGTGGGATGCACCCAGCGCGCGGACGTTATCGGCCTTTGCATCCGCCGCCATGGCGATGACCTCTGCCCCGCGCCGTTTCGCAAGCTGGACTGCTGCCGAGCCAACGCCACCTGATGCCCCCGTGATGAGTACGCGCTCACCAGCCTGCAGATTGATACGGGTCAGGATGTTTTCCGCAGTAGCATAAGCGCAGGGAAAGCTAGCCAGTTCGATGTCCGATAGCCCAGATTCAACGCGGTGCGCATGAACCGAAGGAACGCAGGCATAGTCCGCAAAGCCGCCATCGACTTCCGAACCGAAATAGAGGATGTCGTAACGGCTCGCGCCGCAAAAGACGGGTTCGACCAAAACCCGTTCACCGATTCGGGCGGGATCGACATTATCGCCGACTGCGACAATCCTCCCGCAAGCATCTGCACCCTGAATGCGCGGAAATTGAAATGCGGCACCGGACCAGCCATCGTCGCCCGCGCCTTCAAGTCCTTCTGCAGCGCCCACATCCGTCGCCTCTGCGACTGATTTTGAATACCAGCCAATGCGCGTGTTGATATCCGTATTATTGACGCCTGCCGCGCCAACACGGATCAGGACGTCATTAACACCCGGCTTCGGCACCGGCACATCATCACGCAATTCCAGCTTTTCATAACCGCCATGGCCGGTCAGCAAAACTGCCCGCATGTTGGCGGCTATGGTCACTCGGCGCGCGCCAGCCCGAACTGGTTGAGATACCATTTCTGGAACTTAAGAACGCTGCCCTCTTGATCCGAATAGCGCCCCGGACGGTAACGGCTCGACATAATGCCCGCCTGATTGTTTTCGGTGATGACTTTGTCCTGCGTGGTTGTCGCGTGATAGCCCCAGGTCATCTTTTCAATGTCAACTTGGTCTTCTGTCGCACGACCATCGACAATCCAGATCATTTCCACATCGGTTTCCAGCGCGCCGCGCGGGGTGAACTGGAACAGGATAGCGAAATGGTCGGCGGCAACAATTTGACTGAACGGGCTGAAGCTTAGGTGCATCCGGCCGCCATCTGCCTTTGTCCGCTTGCCCATGAGAGGCGCAGGCGCCGAGCCATCTTGCGTTTCCGATGACCAGCCATCCTTGTTCATCCGCTGCATCAACAGACGCAGGTGGCTGCTTTCGGGGGCGTCGTCGATATTACCAATTGGCCGGCCTGCCGCTGCTGCACTTTCTTCCCAAGCCTGCAACTTGGGTGTGAAGCTTGCAATGGCGTCAGCAGGCCCCGAACTTGGCCCTGCGCCTACAGCAACGATCGACTCTGATGCATGCATTGAGCAGAATTCGGGATGCGAAGGCACACAATGATAGCATTCAAAGAAATTCTCGATGACCAGCTTCCAATTGGCGGTCGTGGGATAGCTGCCGGCGTGCGCGATCCGGGCATCAGCAAAACCGTGATAGTCGAGAATTGCGCCCATGTCGCCAAAGGTCGCGTCAAAATCGTCCGGTTCGCCCTCGCTCATGTTGATGAAAATCAGGCCATGGAAAACGCGGATGTGACAGGAGAAAAGACTGTTTTCCGCTTTGTCGAAATCCTCCGGCATTAACCGCGCGGAGATCAGGCGGCCATCAAGCCCAAATGTCCATGCATGATAGGGGCAGACCAGACGCGGCGCATTGCCGCTTTCCGACTGGCAAATCGTCGAACCCCGGTGACGGCAGACGTTGAAAAATGCGCGGACGCTTTCGCTGTTTTCGCGAATGACGATAATCTGTTCATTACCGACCCGGTACAGGAAATAATCACCCTTTTCCGGGATGCGTGACACATGACCCGCCAGCAGCCATTTCTGGCTGATGATTTCATCAAAGTCCGCTTTGAACACCGCATCGCTGGTGTAAAATTCCTGATCAAAGCTGTATCCAACCTGTGTGTTCGCAGCGAGGCGGCCCATAAGTTCTGTGTGCGACATTAGATTTTGATCCGTGCATTTGTGGGGTCATAAAAAGGTTTGAGCGACGCGGTGACGGGATAGCGGACACCGGCAATCTCGATTTCATAATCGTCTGCGCCAATTGCCCCGACAACACCGCCGTCGGCGGCATCGACATAGCCAAGCCCGCACGCGCCGCCGAGTGTATGGGCATACATTCCGGACCGAATATAGCCGGCAATCCGGTCGCCCTGCCAAATCGGTTCATTGTGATAGAGCATTGGTTCGGGTGATTTGACCAAGAACTGCACAAGGCGCTGCTTAAGGCCTGCTTCCTTCTGCGCGGCCAAAGCCTCACGCCCGATGAAGCCGCCCGCCTTGTCCATCTTCACAGCAAAGCCGAGACCGGCTTCCAACGGTGTATCCTCATCCGTGATGTCATGGCCCCAATGGCGATAGGCCTTTTCCATGCGAAGCGCGTTCAGCGCATGATAGCCGCAATGTTTCAATCCAAACGCCGCGCCAGCCGCGACGATCGCATCATATACGCCCGCCATGAACTCGGTGGGAATATACAGCTCCCACCCCAGCTCACCCACATAGGTAATGCGCGATGCGCGCACGATAGCATAGCCCAACTCAATCTCTTGCGAGGTCGCAAAGGGGAATGCCTCATGCGACAGGTCATTGGGGCTAATCGATTGCAGCAACGCGCGGCTGTTGGGTCCCATGATCGAAATGACACCCATGCCTGACGACACATTGGTCAGCACGGCATGTGCATCTTCGGGCGTATGGCGTTTCAGCCAGTTGAAATCCTTCACCTCGGTTTCAGCACCAGTGACGATCAGATATGCAGTTTCCGAAAGACGCGTGACGGTCAGGTCAGCCTCAATACCGCCCTTTTCATTGAGCCACTGGGTATAGACCAGCTTGCCAGGGGCAACATCGACGTCGTTGGCGCAAACGCGGTTGAGCACGGCCATGGCGTCGCGACCTTCAAGACGGAATTTGGCGAAACTTGATTGGTCGAACAGGCCAACCGCTTCGCGCACGGCCTTGCATTCCTCTGCATTGGCTTCAAACCAGTTCTGGCGGCCATAGCTATATTCATATGCGGGTGTGCTGCCGGGTTCACCATACCAGTTGGCACGTTCCCAACCAAAAGCTTCGCCAAAACACGCACCTTGCGCGACGAGCCGGTCGTGCAAGGCGGATTTGCGCACCCCGCGTGCGGTTTCATATTGCTTGAACGGATAATGCGTCGCGTAAAGAAGGCCGAGGCTTTCGGTAACGCGTTCGCGCAGATATTTGCGGTTAATCTGGAACGGCATGTTGCGGCGGATATCGACGGTCCACAGGTCTGCGGGCGGAATACCATCGCGGATCCAGTCCGCCATGACCTTACCCACGCCGCCAGCGGATTGCAGGCCGATGGAATTGAGGCCGGCGGCGACAAAGCAGCCTTTCAATTCAGCGCTTTCACCCAGATGGTATCGCACGTCCGGGGTGAAGCTTTCGGGACCGCAAAAGAATTTTTGAATGCCCGCTTTTTCTAGCGCAGGCACACGGCGCATCGCATCAATCAACAATGGCTCAAAATGCTCGAAGCTTCCGGCAATTTCATCGAAACAGAAATCTTCGGATATGCCGTCCATACCCCACGGCCGCGCATTGGGTTCAAATGCGCCGACAAGCAGCTTGCCCGCGTCATATTTATAATAACCACAATAATCATAATCGCGCAGAACCGGCAGTGTATTGTCGATGCCTTCGACGCCTTCAAATAGAACATAATAATGCTCACATGCGTGCAATGGCGCAGCAACGCCAACGCTGGCGGCCAAATCACGCGTCCACATGCCACCGCAGATTACGACATAATCGGCGTCAATCGAGCCATCGTCCGTATCTACGCCCGTGATGCGATCACCATTGTGGCGGATTTTGGTGACTTTGGTGTTTTCAAAGATTTTTGCGCCGCCAGTGCGGGCACCCTTGGCCAAGGCCTGCGTAATATCGACTGCATTCGCATAGCCATCGCTTGGGATATGAATACCGCCGACGACATCATCGACATTGACGATATGCGCCAGCTCTTTGATTTCTTGTGGTGTTACGACATGCACGGGCAGGTCAAATACCTTGGCCATGGATGCGCTGCGCTTTAGCTCCTCAAAGCGTTCGGCATTGGTGGCCATCGATATCGAACCGCACTGGCGATAGCCCGTTGCCTGCCCCGTCTCGGCCTCAAGCCCGCGATAGAGCTCGCCGGTATATTTTGCGAGCTTGGTCATGTTGATGCTGGGCCGCAACTGCCCGACCAACCCCGCCGCATGCCATGTCGTGCCGCTGGTCAATTGCTTGCGTTCCAGCAAGACCACGTCGTCCCAGCCGATCTTGGTCAGGTGATATGCAATCGAACAGCCGATGACACCGCCACCGATGATGACGACTTTTGCCTTTTTGGGTAATTCAGCCACGCGGATCAGACCTTCATCTTGGCGTTATCAGGATCATAAACAGGGTGCTCCAGCACGGTGCCGGTGCGTCGTTCGCCCTGTAACACGATATCGAACTGCGACCCCGGCGCCGCATTTTGTATGGGCACACAGGCGAAAAACAGGCTCTTGCCAACGCGATGGCCATAGCCGCCTGATGTCGTCAGGCCGATACAATGGTCGCCTACCAAAATTGGTTCGCCGCCGCGCACATCGACATTGTCTGCATCAACCGCGCCATACACAATGCGGAAGCGATCAGGCGCATCCAGCGTCGCCTGCTTGCCGACAAAATCATCCTTATTGAAATTGATGAAGCGCGGCATGTCCGCCTCAATCATCGTCAATTCGTTAGTGAGCTCGGAACCCCAGGCTTTATAACCCTTTTCGACCCGCATACTGTTTGCTGCGTACAGTCCGTAATTGACGATGCCGAATTCCTGCCCGGCTTCCCAAACCGCTTCGTAGAGTGCGGCGAGGTCCTTCATCGCAGGATGCAATTCCCAGCCCAACTCGCCGGCATAAGACACACGAAGCGCGCGCATGGTAATGCCCGCAATCACGATCTCCTGACCACTGAGCCAGCGGAAACCTTCATTGCTAAGGTCGGCGTCGGTTAGCTTTTCCAGCACGTCGCGCGAACGCGGGCCGTTCATCACCAAAACGCCAACGTCCATTGTCAGATTGCGAATGGTCACATCTTCGTCTGGCAATTTGCTTTGGATCAGCAAGTCCCAGTCGCGCTGTTCCGCCGCTGCTGCCGAGAGGCAGTAGAAATGGTCATCCGCGAAACGCGTGACGGTCATTTCGCCATAAATGCGGCCCTGCACCGAAAGTGGATGCACCAAGCCGATGCCACCCAATTTCTTGGGCATGCGGTTGGCGCAAATACGGTTGAGGAATGCCTCGGCATCTGGTCCGCTCACATCATATTTCGCAAAGCCGGACAGATCGAGCACGCCAACCCGTTCGGCAATCGCCTTTACCTCTGCCGCGACCGCGTCAAAGCTGTTGGTGCGGTGATAGCCGCCTTCTTCTTCTGCGCCGTCGAGGGCAAAATATTTGGGCCGCTCCCAACCATAGGTTTCGCCATATACCGCGCCAGCGGACAGCAAACGGCGATATAGCGCGCTCATCTTTTGCGGGCGGCCATCGGGCTCTTCTTCGCCGGGAAGTCGCGTCGTGAACGTCATGCGGTAATCAAGGAAAACCTTAGCGCGGCTGTAATCTTCGTCCGCATAGGGGCCATAACGGCGCGGATCGAATTCGGTCATGTTGATATCGGCATCACCGAACACCATCCACTGCGCCAGATATTTCCCGGCCCCGCCGCCTTGCGCGATGCCAAAGCTGGTGCCGCAACAGTGCCAAAAATTCTTCAGGCCAACCGCTGGTCCCAACAGAGGCCCGCCGTCGGGCGTATGCGGAATCGCGCCGTTGACGAAGCGCCGCAGACCAACTTCACCAAAAATCGGCATCCGCTCGATCGCGCGTTCCAACCATGGGGCGATGCGCTCCAGATCTTCGGGGAACAACTCGCTGGTCGAATCCCATTCAGGGTTTCCACCGCGCGGTGCCCATGCTTCGGCCAGGCCAGTATTTTCGTATACGCCAATCAGTCCGCTTTTCTGCTCCTGCCGGAAATATCCCGACACATGGGGGCAACGCATGACCGGTATTTCTTCATCGCGATCTTTGAATGCGGGGATCGGATCAGTGACAACATAATGATGCTCCATGTTCGTCACCGGAATATCAATGCCCGCCATTTGCGCGATTTGCCGGGCATAGCAGCCCGCCGCATTGACGACTATTTCGGCCCGAATCGTGCCCTTTTCCGTCTCCACATCCCATTCGCCAGATGCCAATTGCGTCAGGCCCGTCACGCGGTTTTTGCGCACAATTTTGGCGCCCATATTCTTGGCACCAATGGCGAGCGCGTTGCAAATGCCCGACGGATCAGCATGTCCGTCTTCGGTCGTCCGCGCACCGGCGATGACACCGTCAAGCGTCATGAATGGATTGTGGCGGAGAATTTCCTCAGGCGGGATAATCTCCATCTCGAACCCGATGATTTTCGAAAAGCCCTGAATGTAACGCATCCACGCCAGCTCGCGCTCGTTGGTTGCAAGGCGGATGCCGCCGGATTTATGCCAACTGACATATTGCCCGGTCAAACCTTCAAGCCGAGGATAGAGGTCATTGCTATAGGCATGCATCTTGGCAAGGTTGAAGCTGCCCGTGATGTTGGGGCATTGTCCAGCCGCGTGCCATGTCGAGCCGGAGGTCAGCTCATCCTTTTCGATCAGCAGACTGTCCGTCCACCCGAGTTCGGCGAGATGGTAAAGCAACGAAGCCCCCATTATGCCGCCGCCGATTATCACAACTCGTGCCGATGTTTGCATAAATGCCCTGCTCCTTATACCACAACCTTAGGGCGGGTTTGCGGTCAGGCACAAATGGGGAATATGACGGGACCGGTTAAAAAAATTTTTGGATTAGGATCGCCGGTGCCTATAACGCGCGCAGGGTTGATTGAGAATATAAAGGTCGGGCTATGAAAGTTGCGTTGGTTACGGGTGCTGCACAGGGCGTTGGCTTTGCAACGGCAAAGCTTTTCGCCGAAAAAGGCTATCATGTTGTCATGACCGACGTGCAGCCCTTGGACGCGCAAGTCGAAGCATTGGTTGCTCTTGGTGGAAGTGTATCCGCGCTTTCCGGTGACATTTCCTCTGAAGCATTTGTCGTCGAACTGGCAAAGAAAATTGCCCGCGAGCATGGTGCCGCAGACGTGTTGGTCAACAACGCCGGCATCAGTTTGATTTGCAGCGCCGAAACGACCAGTATCGAGCAGTGGCAGCGCGTCATGAGCATCAACCTGACCGGACCGTTTTTGCTGTGCCGCGAAATCGGAAAGCAGATGCTGGGGCGTAACCGGGGCAACATTATCAACGTTGCCTCAATCGCCGGGCTCCACGGTGTTATCGATCGATCCGCCTACAATGCATCAAAGCACGGATTGGTCGGATTGACCCGAACGCTTGCAGCAGAATGGGGCGGCCGCGGTGTGCGTGTGAACGCCGTTTGCCCCGGCTGGATTAAAACGGAAATGGATGAGGCTGATCAAGGTTCGGGCGCTTATTCCGATAATGATATCATCGACCGCGTTCCAATGGGCCGTTTTGCCAAGCCCGAAGATGTCGCCCGGGCCATTGCTTTTCTTGCGCATGAAGACAGCTTTATCAACGGCGCAAGCTTGCCTGTCGACGGTGGATGGCTGGCCGACGCCAGTTGGGATGCGCTGCGTTTGAAAAAACGATAAGCCATGATATGCAAACGTTGCGCGAACTAGCGTAATGTGGGACCGTCATCGGAAAGTCACAGTCGGTGGCTAGGCACGTTAAGATTTCATTATTGTCCCAATTTTAAAGCGGAACCCGATGGCGACTATTAGCATTGCGAAACCAAAGGTTCAGCTACAGGCATATTTCCTGTGCGCCATGCGCGTCATTTGGATTGCCGTGCCGCTAACGCTGTTATTGCCGCTTCACCTTGTCTGGCATCTGCTGCGGTTGCCGTCACCATGGGCGATGTTATTCTTACGCATTGCTGCCCGCGCCTTGGGCGCGCGTGTCCGCGTTCACGGCAGTCCGCTCCGCCGGGATGTGTTCTTTGTCGCCAACCATCTTTCATGGCACGATATTCCGATATTGGCAGGCATAACGGGCACCTCCTTTGTCGCACAGGATGGCGTGCGCGACTGGCCCATCATTGGCTGGCTTGCAAAGCTGAACCACACCATTTTCGTCAACCGCACGGAAAAACAGAATATCGGGCAACAAGTGGCCGAGTTACGCGAGGCTATCGCCGAAAACTGGTCGGTGACACTTTTCCCGGAAGGCACAACCTCGGACGGCAGTGGGCTATTGCCGTTCAAACAGTCGCTGTTTGCGACATTGGCACCGCCGCCCAAGCCAATGATGATTCAGCCGGTTCTTTTAGACTTCGGTGCCGACGCCGCCGACATCGCGTGGGTGGGTGTAGAGACCGGCTGGGAAAGCGCATGGCGGGCATTTACACGGCCCGGCACTTACGCCGTGGACGTCCACTTTCTCGAACCCTTCGATCCGGGCGCGCTTGCCGATCGAAAAGTCGTCTGCGCCCTTGCCCGCACTAGGCTCGCCGAAGCTCTGTCCGCCACGCTTGGCTATAGCGTTACGTAAATAGCGCCCAGCCGCGTGGAGTTCTCCGGCGCGCTGCAAAATAATTCATCCAATTGGCCAAATTTTTCAATTGTGGCCACGCATCGACGGCGCTCTAACTTTTCCAAAGGGCGCGTATCGCCCGTTGTAAATTAACTGGGTGCAATCATGAAAATCGGATTTATCGGTCTTGGCAATATTGGCGGAAAACTGGCAGGCAGCCTGATCCGCAATGGTCATGACGTCACTGTACGCGACCTTGATGCCGCACTCGTTGCCGAATATGTCAATCGCGGTGCAGCCTCCGCGGCATCTCCAAAAGAATTGGGTGAAGCCGTCGACCTGATCATCACCTGCCTGCCGTCCCCCGCGGCCAGCGCTGCCGTGGCCGAGGGCGCAGACGGTTTTCTTCAAATCATGCGCCCAGGCCAAGTTTGGCTCGAAATGAGCACGACCGATTATAGCGAAGTCATCCGGCTCGGCGCTTTGGTTGAGGCGCGTGGCGCGATGTTCATGGAATGCCCGGTTTCGGGCGGCTGCCATCGTGCAGACACCGGCAATATTGCGATTTTCGCAGGCGGCCCGCGCGCCGCGTTCGAATTTGTTCTGCCGGTTTTGACAACCATGGGACGGCGCATATTGCACACCGGCGACCTTGGCACCGCGTCACAATTGAAGGTGATGACCAACTATCTCTGCACGGTACATCTCGTTGCACTGGCTGAGGCGTTGACGACATGCAAAGCCATCGGGCTTGATATGAACACCACATATGAAGCGATCCGGATTTCGTCGGGCAACAGCTTTGTCCACGAAACCGAAAGCCAGGTCATCCTTAACGGAAGCCGCGACATCAATTTCACGATGGACCTCGTCAGCAAGGACGTGGGCCTGTTCGACAAAATTGCCCAATCGGCACATGTACCCGTTGAACTGTCGCCGCTGATCGTGAAAATCTTTAAGGAAGGCGAGGAAGCTTACGGACCTCGCGAATTTTCACCCAACATCATCCGGCGTTATGAAGAGCCATTGGGCATTAAGGTTTTGGGCACTGGATTTCCGGCCGATATGGTAGACGATGAACCCGAAGAGCCGGGCTATGAGGTCGTGCCGAAACGCTAAGCTGCGACGCCTAAACGGCTGTCTTCGACATTCTTGGCCACCCAATCCATGAATGTCCGAATGCGCAGATTTTCTTTCATATCCTTGCGGCAGATAAGGCCCCATGCGCCGGGGCAAACTGCTTTATGGCCAACGGGCTGAACGAGCCGACCGGCGGCCAGATCCTGATCGACAAACGGGCCGTTGACCAGCGCAATGCCTTCGCCGTTTAGCGCCATTTCAAGCGCAACGGCCAAGGTGTCGACCATGAGATAGGGCACGGATGGTTCAAACGCCGATCCAGCCGACGCAAACCACGTCTCCCAATTTTGCACTTCGGTGTAGATGGCCACAAGTGGCTTGGTCATCAATGTCTGCGGGCTGGGATTTGGACCCATCGCCTCTGCAACAGCGGGGCTGCAGACGGGAAACAGCGCATATTCATACAGCGGAACCCAATGAAATTTGGTCGCATCGGGTTCCGATGCACAGTAAACGAGCCCTACATCCGCGTGCACATCGTCAAATTCCCATTCAACAGCACATGTGTTGAGCGTCAGCTTTACCTCGGGGTGATCAGCCAAAAACTGCGGAACACGTTTTGCGAGCCAACGTATCGACGCCGTGACATAAGTCTGCACGCGAAGTGGCTTGTCCAGCGCATGGCGGTGGACTTCTTCAACCCCCTCCAGCAACGATTCAAAAGCAGCGCGGACATAAGGATAGAGAACCTTACCTTCTTCCGTCGACACGATATGCCGCCCTTCCTGGACGAACAACGTCACGCCAAGCGCATCTTCAATAAGCTGGACCTGATGGCTGACCGCAGGATGGGTGAGGCAAAGCTCGTCCGCTGCATCGCGGATGCTTTGGTGACGAGTCGCCGCCTCAAAACCCTTAAGCGCCTTTAACGGCGGCAACTGCTTTAGATCGATCTTCGGATGCATCGCCACTCCCTCCCCGGATTCGCGCTCTCATCATGAGGTAGCACAGCCGAAAAGGACTGGTAAATAAAATTAACGCATGCTTTTTGCATCTTCCAAGATCATGGCGGCACCCTTTTCAGCGACCATCACCGTCGGGGCGTTGGTGTTGCCGGATGTGATGGTCGGAAACACCGATGCGTCGACAACACGCAAGCCATCCACACCATGCACACGTAAGCGGCCATCGACCACGGAGGTCGCTGCATCCGGACCCATCATGCAGGTGCTTGTTGGATGATAGACGGTATCGGCGCGTGCCCGAAAATCTGCAAGCAGGGCTTCATCGCCATCGACATGTGCGCCGGGAATGAGCTCTTCGGTAATGATATCGGCAAGCGGCTTCGTCCGCGCAATTTGCTTCAGCAATCGGTTACCGGCCAGAACGTCGTCAATATCAGCTTGCGTTGCGAGATAATTCGGATGGATGACCGGATATTTCGCAGGATCGGCGCACGCGAGTTCAATATGCCCCCGACTGGTCGGACGACAGGGATTATGCGAAAGCAGAAACGCCGAAAATGGATCCGGGTTGAGCAGCTTTCGTTCCGACAATGGTGTTTTGGTGTAGCTAACCGGACTGAAATATAGCTGCAAATTCGGGTGCTGTTTCGTTGCGTCGCTGCGCACAAAACCCCCGCTTTGATTGACGCTCAAAGACAGCGGTCCCGCCCGGTCGGCCATATAGCGCAATCCAGCGCGGATTTTGCCGACGAACGGGTGCAGCACATCATTCAGCGTGGCCGTGCGGACTTTGTAGAAATAGGACACTGCAATATGGTCCTGCAAATTACGGCCAACGGCCTTTGCATCGACAATCGGTTCGATACCGACATTTTTCAGATTGCCGGCATCTCCGATACCCGACAACATCAACAATTGCGGTGAGTTAATTGCGCCGCCGGACAGGATCACTTCGCGTCGCGCCTTCGCCTCTAATTGCGCGCCTTTGCATGTGTACGCAACGCCGACTGCGCGCTTCCCCTCAAACAAAATGCGTGTGGCCTGCGCCATGGTCTTAAGCTTTAGCGTCTTGCGCTTGCGCGCGGGATGCAGAAACGCGTTCGCGGTGGACGCGCGCCAACCACCGCGTGTGTTGATTTGATAATAGCCGACCCCTTCAGACTTGCCGCCGTTGAGGTCGTTGCTCGCAGCAAAGCCTAATGTCTGCGCAGCTTCAATAAAGCTGCGGCAAATGGGATGGGCAAAGGGAGAGATGTCGGTGACATGTTGCGGCCCACCCTGACCATGGTGCGCGCTGTGCCAGTCAAAATCCTCTGACTTTTTGAAATAGGGCAGGACATCATCCCAACCCCAGCCTGCGTTGCCCAAGGCTTTCCAATCATCGAAGTCGCGGGGCTGGCCGCGCACATAGACCATCGCGTTGATGGAACCTGATCCACCGACAACCTTGCCGCGCGGCCAATAGCTTTGCCGACCGCCCAGCGCCTCAACGGGCGCGGTATCGTACATCCAGTTAATCCGCTTATCGAAAAAGGTGCGTCCATAGCCAATGGGCATTTGGATCCAGATCGAACGATCACTTCCCCCAGCCTCCAACAACAAGACGCTATACTTGCCATCTTCGGTCAGCCGATTGGCCAGCACACAACCCGCCGTGCCTGCGCCGACGATGATATAGTCAAATTCCTCGGTCACTGAACGGGGTGCTGCGTCATTTCGAGGTGCAACATATCGCCGGTATAGGGATTGGCGCGGGCGACATCTTCGTTCAGTTCGACCCCCAAGCCGGGCGCAGTCGATGGGATGACATGCCCCTCTTCAAACCGGATGGGCGATTTCAGAATTTCCGTATGGAAACCGCCCCACGTCTCAATGCTCTCAAGAATCAAGAAATTGGGTGAACAGGTCGCAATCTGGATATTGGCAGCGCCAACGATAGGTCCGCAATACAAATGCGGCGCGATCTGCACATGATCAACTTCGGCCATTGCGGCGATCTTCTTGGCTTCCAATATGCCGCCCACCCGGCCAAGGTTCATTTGCAATATTGCCGCCGCGCCTGCACGCAATAGCCGCGCGAAATCATATTTGGTTGTCAGCCGTTCACCGGTTGCAACCGGTATGGACGTTGCCCGTGCAACCTTGGCCATCTCCTCCGGCGCATCGGGTGGTACGGGTTCTTCCAACCAGAGCGGATCATAGGGCTCAAGTCGTTTTGCAAGCCGGATCGCGCCCGCTGCCGTCATTTGACCATGTGTCCCGAACAATAGGTCCGCTTTCATGCCAACCGCTTCGCGCAGGGACTTGGCAAACCGCTCGCACAGGTCAAGCGCCTCCAACGACAGCTGACGTCCGTCAAACGCCGAATATGGTCCAGCAGGATCAAACTTCAGCGCGGTAAAACCTTGGCTCAGATATTCGGCCGAGCGTTCTGCCGCCAGATCGGGGTCGTGATAAACATCCTTTGTGTCGCCGGGCCGCGGGTAGATATAGGTGTAGGCGCGCAACCGTTCGTGCACCTGACCGCCGAGCAGCTTATACACCGGCTTGTTGGCTTCTTTGCCAATGATGTCCCAGCAGGCCATTTCGAGCGCAGACAAAACGCCCATGAGCGTGAGGTCAGGGTGCTGGGTAAAACCGCTGGAATAGACGCGGCGCCACATATTTTCGATATCGTGCGGATCATTGCCGGCGACATAGCGCGCGAACACATCCTCGATCATTTTGGCAACCAGATGCGGTTCGAACGGGACGCAATATGCCTCGCCGATCCCCGACACCCCGCTGTCGGTTGTCAGTTTCACGAACACGAAATAGCGGCCGCCAAAATGCGGTGGCGGATTGCCAACGACGAAGGTTTCGATATCGGTTAGTTTCATGGCGTGCGGAACCCGCTGATCGATTTGATCTCCAGGAAATCGCGCACACCAAATTCGCCATATTCGCGGCCATTGCCCGACTGTTTATAGCCGCCAAATGGCGCCATATAGTCCTGGCTCGTGCCATTGATGCTCACACCGCCCGCCCGCATTAAACGCGCAACGCGGCGTGCGCGGTCCAAGTCACCGGTCTGGACATAGGCATAGAGCCCATATGGTGAGTCATTGGCAATCGCGATGGCCTCCGCCTCATCCTTAAATGGGATCAGCACCAGCACAGGGCCAAACACTTCTTCTTGGGCAATGCGCATCTTGTTGTGAACGCCTGCAAAAACCGTCGGTTTCACATAATAGCCGCGGTCAAAGCCATCGGCCCGGCCTGTGCCGCCGGCAACAAGCTGTGCACCTTCATCGATCCCGACCTGGATCAGACCCTGTATCTTGTCATAATGTGCCTTGCTGACCACGGGGCCATAATGCGGGCCCTTCTCCATCGGGTCGCCAAGCTTCGCGGCCTTCGCAACGCGGGCTGCAATCGCAACCGCCTCATCATAGACCGATTGTTCCACAAGCATGCGCGTCGGGGCGTTGCACGACTGACCGGTATTTCCAAAGCAATGCAGCACACCGCGCGTGACCGCAGCCTCCACATCACTGTCGGCAAAGACGATATTGGCGGACTTGCCACCCAATTCCTGCGCAACGCGCTTCACGGTATCTGCGGCATTTTTGGCAATCTGCACGCCTGCACGCGTCGATCCGGTAAACGAAATCATATCGACTTCAGGGTGGCTGGTCAGCGCGTCACCGACGGAAGCGCCCGTGCCATGGATCATATTGAACACGCCTTTGGGGAAACCGGCTTCCTCGACCATTTCAGCAAACAACTGAGCAGAAAGAGGTGCCATTTCACTTGGCTTCAAAACCATCGTGCAACCTGTAATCAATGCGGGACCAACCTTGCACACGATCTGGTTAATCGGCCAGTTCCACGGCGTGATCAGCACGCAAACACCGATAGGCTCATGCGTGACGATGCCATCTGTGCCAACATCATAATCCCACGCCATTTCGCGCACGGCCTTAACCGTTGCGCGTAAATGGCCGGGGCCGCTTTCGGCCTGCGCGTCATGCGACAGATCGTACGGCGCGCCCATCTCGGTCGAAATGGCGGTTACCATTTCACCATAGCGCCGTTCGAAAATGGTAATCAGCTTTTCCACCAATGCAATGCGATGCTCAAGCGTGGTCGCAGCATATCCATCAAACGCGGCGCGTGCGGCTGTGACGGCCAATTCGACATCGTCACGCCCGCAAACAGCGACAACGGCGCAGACTTCTTCTGTCGCAGGATTGACTGCATCGACCGTTGCAGTGGACGTCGCAGGCAAAACCCACGCGCCATTAATATAAGACTTCAACGGTGAATTAGACATAACCAATGGCTCTCTTTTGATCTTCAATAATGTATTTTTCGGCGCGCCAATAATGCCACGCCGCCCACAGGCCGGTTGGCGCGAGAATAAGCTGTGCAAGACGCAGGGAATCTGCATTGCCGCCACCTGCAGCGTCAAAAAAGTCGCTGAGGCCGCCAACAATTGCCGGTGCGATAATCAGGTTAAGCACATTGGCGACAACCAACGATATAGCGACGGCCATTGCCCGCATTTTCGGTGCAGCTAGATTCTGGCAAAGTGCGAATGCCGGGCCAATGTAGAAATAAATGGCCGGAATGAACAACCACCACATGACCTGCGCCACGCCAAGATCCCGGGTATAATATGCAAGAAACGACGGGATAGTAGCCAATGCCGTTACCACGGCCAACAGCCGGGCGATTTTACGTGGGTCAGTATACGTAGGACGTGCCACCACCCATGCCGTCAATAATGACGCACCAATGCCGCCAATAAGATAAATCCAGCCCAGCATGCTGCCGGCTTCGCCTTCATCCATGCCATATGTGCGCTGCATGAACAAAGGCGTGAACCACATCAGGCCCCAGCCCCAAAATGCAGACAGGCCGCTTCCGGTCATCGCATGCACCGCCGACTTTTGTGACCAGAGAAACTTCATCGTTTCCATGATCGTCGGCGCTTTATCTTCGGTTACGACGTCAAGGCGCCCGCGCTTCGGCTCCTTAATCGTTACCATGATGATAAGCGCCAAAATGATACCGGGCACGCCCAACACAAAGAAAGCGGCGCGCCACCCATGTAATGTCGAGACATAGCCCGCAATGTCCGAACCAAGCCACGCCCCGATGGGCGCGCCAAGTGCGAACACCGTCATGGCCATGGAGCGGCGGTCGGCAGGAAAATAGTCAGCAATAATGGAATTGCACGCAGGTGTGCCGCCAGCCTCACCAATGCCCACACCAACGCGGGCCAAAAGCAAATCAATATAGCCCCGCGTGTAACCCGTGATCGCGGTCATGAGCGACCAGACGGCAACCGATGCCGCGAGCAAGTTGCGGCGGTTCGTCCGGTCACACAACCATGACAAAGGGATACCCATCGTCACATAAAAAAGCGCCAGCGGAAGACCAAGCCACGCGGTCTCTGTATCCGTCAGGTTCAATTCTTTGCTGATGGGTCCAAGCAATGTAGACAAAACATAACGGTCAGCGATGCTGATCGTGTACACCAGCATCATGATGCCCAGCGAGGAGACTTCATCGACACGTATTGGACCAGTCGGCGCATTGTTAGCCATAAAATTCCTCCTCAGGTTGCGGCCAGTTCAGGCCCTAGTTTTTTACGCAGCGGATCGAGAAATTCGCTGAAATTCTCCCATTGATCAACGCCGCTTTTGAAAATCGGTTGTCGCACCTGTTCCGAACTCGCGGTGCGAACCGCGCGTTCATTCTGGTGGAAATTGAGACATGCCTCTTCAAAAGGAAGGCCGCAATAGTCGAGCAAACGCCGGACCTGTGTTTCCAGATCGGCAACGACTTCCTCGTAACGGACGCGCAATATCTTGCCGGGCAACACATTATCCCAATGGTCCATTAACTGCACATAGTCAGTGTAATATTGGCCAACTTCCTCAAGCCCGTAAGTGAATTCCTGACCTTCGGCGAAGAGTTGCTTAAACCCGCTGAAACAGCATCCCATGGCCCCGCGCCGCGCATCGATAATTTTCGCGTTCGGCAGAATCATGTTGATGAGGCCGATGTGACGGAAATTGTTCGGCATTTTATCAATGAAAAAGGGTGTGCCGCCCTTACGGTAAATTTGCGTGTCGCGGATGAATTCTTCGCCAAAGCGGGTGACGTCCTCGTGCGTCAAATCCGCCAAGTTGCCGGGATATTCGGGCGCCTCGCCAACAACGCGCTGCCGGTCAAGCCGGAAGGCCAACGCAAAGATATTCGGGAGCTCCATCGTCCCTTCAACCTGACTGTGCGATGCAAGAATTTGCTCGAGAAGCGTCGAACCCGCACGTGGCAACCCGACAATGAATATCGGGTCCCGCGCTGGGCAGCCTGCACCGGCAAATTTCCCAAGTAGGTCAGTGGTCACCAGTTCACGCTGCAGCTGCATTTCGTTTGACAGCCTGCTGGGATTATATTTCAGCTCCTCGCGCTTCAAACGATTGCCGAGCTCATAATATTCGAACGAAGCGCTATGTTCGCCGCGATCCTCAAGCGCCTTACCCAATGCAAAACAGAGGTGATAGCGGTCATCAAGCGCCGTCATGGGTGACGCTTGCCGTTCCCGCATTTGGGCAATCTCGCTATCGTCAAAACGGTAAGTCTTGAGATTGGCCAAGCTCCAATATGCATCACCGCAGTCTGGCCGCACCTGATAGGCGCGGCGATAGGCAGAAATGGCATCATCCTGCCGCCCGACGGTCTTAAGCGCATGGCCATAGGTCAGGTTTATGCCTGGATTATTCGGCATAGTACCAAGCAAGGCCTCATAAATCAGCATCGCTTCGTCAAAATTGCCGACGGCCAGATTTTCATTGGCGTACAGCATTTCAAACTCAGGATTACCCGGTTCTTTTTCGCGCAGTTCCGACGCTTCACTGAGTGCAAGTTCGAATTTCTGGCGTTTGCGCAATACTTTCACATAATCGAAATGCGCGCTGACATTATCGGGCTCCAATACCTTGCAAGATTCCAGCAAAAATTCCGCTTCGTCATAAGCGTTGAATTTCATGCCGATGTCGGCAAGCAGGCGCATGGCCTCAACATGGTGACCGTTGCGTTGTAAGAACGCACGGCACAATTGCTCTGCCTTGTAAATACGCCCTTCCTGAATGAAGCTAGCAACACTTAGCAACTCAGGTGGAAGAGCGGAAAGATGGGTATATTGGGCATGCGCAAAATTAGCCGGCCCCTCGCGCCCGGCTTTATCATGCATTTGCGAAAGTATACGCCAGCTTGCGACCAATGCGCCGTTGTGGGTTACTGCGCGCTGGTAAGCGGCGATTGCCTCTTCGGTCAAACCGCTATCGCGAAAACAATGCCCGCGTTCTTGCCACGCACGGCCGTAACCGGCATCGATGGCGATTAATCTATCAATTGTGGTGAGCGCCGCAGGAACTTGTCGCTGCATCCGCTGCGTTACCGCCAAAGTGTACAGAGCATCAATGTTATCCGGCGCGGCTTCCAATAAGCGGGCGCACAAAGCCTCCGCGTCGGCAAAGCGGGCATTTTGCAAATGCGACCGCGCTTCACGCAACATGGCGTCAATATCATCCGGCGAGGCCTCGGCCAACATTGTCACCTACTCTCCCATATTGTGACGAACGGTTGCACGAACCCTGCCGCAATTCGCACGCTTAAAGCAATGCAGAAATGCAGAAATGGCAAAGCGCCCCCGGTTTCCCAGGGGCGCCCGCCGTGTTGCTTAAATCTTGTACGAGAAACGCAGGCCGATTGTACGTGGACGCGAGGTCGTTGTACGCAGCTCACCGTCATTCCCGCTCTTGTACAGCTCGGGACGCTCGTCAGTCAGGTTGTCACCAAACAATTCCAACCGCCACTCGTCTTTCGAGACACCAAATGATGCCGAAGCTGTGGAGTATGAGTCAAGCTTCTGAGCACCTGGAATTGGCGCGATGACGTCGCCAGGCCGCACCGTGACACCATTATAGGTGACAGGGATTGAACCAGCGTAGCCCAGTGTCGGGTTGGATGATTGATACTTGATGTTTACGTTGTCGATAACGTCAGAGATGCTCTTTCCAACATAATGAACACCAATCTGGGCGAACGGAGCAAGACCCGAGGCAAGTTCCTTTTCCCAATGCAGACGTGCATTGAACTGGAATTTGGGGCTCAAAGCAAGCGGACCACCGAGCGGACGGAGCACTGTTGTGCTCTTCCGGTACTTCGTCATTTCAGAGTCGTTGTACGAAAATGCGCTGTTGAACGTCAATTCCGGCGTGGTGCGCCACGTTACGTCGCCTTCCAGACCCCGGATCCGTGCATCCACCAAGTTTGTGGTGAATGTTTGGTTCGAGATGTTCTGGTCGAAAACAGTGATCTGGATGTTGCTCCAGTCGATCTGATACGCAGCGAAATTGACCTGCAAACGACGATCAAGCAGCGAGAATTTACCACCAACTTCATAGTTTTGAACCTTGTCAGGTACATAGGTACCCAAACGGACAAAGTCTGCATTGGTAGGGCAAATCGCACTTGGTACGCGGCAAGGACGACGGTTGAAGCCACCTGGACGGAAACCATCCGAGTATGTCGCATAAACCAACGAAGATTCGTCGAGGCGATAGGTCAAGTTGGCTTTGTACAACGTGCCGCTATACTTTGCTGGCGAAGCGTCAGCGTAAAGTACATTCAAGTTGGCGCTGACATTATACGTCGTTGGACCTGAAGATGCCGCCGTATAGGTTCCGGTAGTGGCATTGTAGACACCACGCGCACCGCCAAAGCTGCCGTTCGACGAACCGTTGATAGAAGCCTTTTCGTCATAATAACGAAGACCACCAGTGAAAGTTAGCTTGTCTGGAACGATATCAAAGGATGCTTCACCATAAGCAGCAAACTGCGAATCCTTACGCTGGATGTCGTTAAAGAAGCCGACATTGACAGAGCGCACGCTCTTGTCATTGGCGTTCACTGCCGTATTCGGCGCGCGGCGATAGACGAAGCCAGCGGCCTGTTGCAGATATGACCAGTCGGTATTGTCGAACAATTTGTTATCATCGTAGAACAAACCAAAGGTACCGCGAAGACGCTTGTCAGCAGGCGTTGTTACGCGGAACTCATGCGTCATACGCTCGGTCCGGTTACGAACCTGATAGCTTTTGCTCGGCGCATAGCAGGTATTGCCGATATTGCCGTTATACGCTGCGGTGTAATATACGCCACGATCGCATTCATAATAAGGCAGATACAGACCGATGTTCGAATATCCGGCATAATCAGCAACTTGTGTTGCACGATGCTTCAGGAATGAACCGGTGTAGATCAAATCGAGCGCGCCAAGGCGACCGTTTACGCCCCATGTCGAGAGATTTACGCGGTCACGCAGCGAGTTGTCATTGAACTTGGTAACCTTCAGATCGCCCACATCAGGTTCGAAGTCGAATACACCGTCCGTGTCGAGTTCCTGACGCACATGCATCAGATCGACAGACCAATCGTCCGTGACTTTCCAAGTCAGCGCCACACGGCCACCGCGGTAGGTCGCGTCGTTGTAGTTATCTTCTACAAATGCGTCATTGTTGATCGTCTGACGTGTTGGCGCACGGTAAAGGCTACCTGTGCAATTCGGAACCGCAGTCGTGGCAGTAGCTTGGCATGACTGAATTGCGCGCATGACCAACAATGGGTTACCCGTTGGCAATTTTCCAGCAACGCCCACATTGCCGTTGAACGGCATTTGATATGTTCCTGCGATATTGTCGATATAACCACCCTGACGGTCGGTATAGAACACAGCGCGGATTGCTAGCTTGTCCTTAATAAGCGGGATGTTGATGAATGCATCGCCAGCAACGCTTTCTTCGCCACCCTTGGTGAAGGCGTAGCTCGAGTTGAAACCAGCATGGAACTCGCCCGTATCAGGCTTGTTGGTGATGTAGCGGACCGCGCCACCCATGGCGCTTGCGCCAAAGAGAGTACCCTGCGGGCCTGCCAAAACTTCGACGCGCTGAAGATCAACCGCATAAAGGTCAAGGTTACGTCCGACGAGCGATGCCGGCGCGTCGTTGATGTACAATGCGACCGTAGGCTGCGCGCCCGCGGTACCGGCAATTTGCAGACCTGGCGAATCCGTTGAAAGACCGCGGATGAAGATGGACGATGCACCTGGACCGCGCGAAGCAGCGCGAACATTCGGCAGATATTCGATCAGCTTGTCGAATTTCGTGATGTTGAGATCGTTCAGCGCTTCACCGCCCACGGCAGTAATTGCAAGCGGCACGCGGTTGGCCGACTCTTCGCGGCGTGTTGCGGTCACAACGATATCTGCAATACCGCCGTCCTGCTCTTCAGCTGTTTGCTGCGCAAATGCAGGGTTTATGCCGATGCCGACACTAGCCGATGCAATAACAAGCGCCGCGGTCGAAATTTTCAAATAACTTTTCAATTTTCTTCCCCTCAACCATCCCCAAATTTTTTGGGGGCTTTAAATCTCCACCAATAAGACTGAAACTGGAGCCCCCGTCAAGCAATTGACCAAATTTTCGTGATTGGTAAATTAAATTCCCCGACCAATCATTTCATCTACATGTTGCGATTAGAAGACCTAATATATGGATGAGAACAATGGATAGCGTGGCCTTCGACGGCTACGCGGTCGCACGTTTTGCGAGATGAGGATTGATAATGCATATGGGCGCAGATTTTGTACTGTTGATAGTTTGCGACGACCGTAAGGGTATCGTCGCAGCGGTGGCCAATTCGATTGCCAGCCAGGACTGCAACATCGTCGAAAGTTCACAATATGGCGACGAGGTAACCGGACGGTTCTTTATGCGGATCGCCATCAACTGCCCCGCTGATGTGACGACGGAAAGTTTCGAGGCGGCGTTCCTGCCTGTTGCTGCGGCGTTTCGGTTGGAATGGCGCATTCACGATTTGCGTAAGAAGCTGCGCGCGATGATCATGGTCAGCCAAGGCGGCCATTGTCTGAACGACCTTCTCTACCGCACAGCAACCAAACGGTTGCCGATGGAAATAACCAGCGTCGTTTCCAACCACCAAAATTGGCAGCGTCGCGCGGAGCATGAAGGCATCCCATTCCATCATTTGCCGGTGACGCCAGAAAATAAGTTGGAACAAGAAGCCAAACTGCTGGCGATGGTCGAAGAACAGAATGTCGACCTCGTCATCCTTGCCCGTTATATGCAGGTTCTTTCAGACCAGCTTTGCCGGAAACTCGATGGACGCGTTATCAACATTCATCACAGCTTCCTGCCGGGCTTCAAAGGCGCAAAGCCGTATCACCGTGCATATGAACGCGGCGTCAAAATGGTCGGCGCTACCGCGCATTATGTGACGCCCGACCTTGATGAAGGTCCAATCATTACCCAAGACGTGTCGATCGTTGACCATGCCGATACGGTTGACGATTTAATAGCGCAGGGGCAGGAAACCGAAAGCCGGGTTCTGTCGCGGGCGGTCAAGCTGCATCTGGAGCATCGCGTGATGCTGAATGGCAACCGCACGATTGTGTTCAAATAAAAGGGCACAATCAGCCCAACGATTTGGTTAAGTTTAGGAGACCCGATTATCATGAAGACGCGCGCAGCTGTTGCCTTTGAAGCGAAGAAGCCACTTGAGATTGTCGAGCTTGATCTTGAAGGTCCCAAGGCTGGTGAAGTTTTGGTTGAGATCATGGCGACCGGCATTTGCCATACAGATGCCTATACGCTCGATGGCTTTGACAGCGAGGGGATCTTCCCAAGTGTGCTTGGCCATGAAGGCGCAGGGATTGTGCGCGAAGTTGGCGCAGGCGTGACCAGCGTGAAGCCTGGCGATCATGTTATTCCATTGTACACACCGGAATGCCGCCAGTGCAAAAGCTGCCTGTCCGGCAAGACCAACCTGTGCACCGCCATTCGCGCGACACAGGGCAAGGGTTTGATGCCCGACGGCACAACGCGCTTCAGCTATAAGGGCCAGCCGATATTCCATTATATGGGCTGTTCGACA
>JAJTEF010000021.1:0-1812 GCA_021300355.1 Sphingomonadaceae bacterium
AGGAATGACATATTTCTTAATGACAGGAAATATGGGCGTAGATCGTCATTCATCGGTATCATTATGCGTTCCAGCTTCGCTGTTCCACATTCGCTTTCTGCTATGTTCGCATCGCTTTGCTCTGCTCGCATTACGCAGAAGCGAAATTCTTAGGGTTAGAATTCTTTGGAATTGTTTTTGAGGCATCATGCTTGGGGTAAGGCATTTACTAGGGAGCCAAACCACTGCCCCGTAGGGCAGTAATAAATGCTTACATTTACTGAGGTATGCTTTCACGATATGGACGCAACTCGTGATACAATCACGAGAGAGGCAGGTTTTGCGATCTCCTATTACGCGCCGTCTTACGCAGATCATGCCAGCTCATATCGCGGCTGATGGCATTGATCTTGTGGGGTGAAGTGTTTTTCCCACTCACTTTGAGCCTATGGGGGTCTAATTTATTTTCCAAGACTTCCAACCATTCCGACATTGCAAACGCTACAGACACAAAGGGTCGTCGTTTCAGGCATCCAGCGCAAAGCGATGGGTAGTGCAATGAAGCCGTGTAGTGAGTTCCACGAATTGCTTACCGTCACAATGCCCTAGAGCCATGCCAAGAACGGATTTGCAGCGCATAACAATCGGCGCGCCAGCCTTAACCTCACTTTTTGATAAATAGATTGAGAAACTCTCACTCTACCTTTGACATGAGTATTTATCACGGAGTGAGGAAAACTATGAAAAAAGACACGATTTTGGAAGTTTTTGGGTATCTTAAATCAAAGCAGATTGTTTCTGGCGAGAGCGAATTTTCTGAGCATTGGCTTGGTTGTTCGGAGAGCTATATGCGTAAATTGCGATCATCGCAGTCAGAGCCAAGTCTGGGCGCAGTCGCAATATGTGCGAGTAGATTGCAGAATGCAGCTGAACAATTGGAAGTGCTCCCACGCTATCAGCCATTGGCACAGCAGCTTACATCAATGAGTATCAAATGCCGTTCGTTGGTTGATGCTGAAAGCGTGGAGTTTGAGCTGGGTTAGCGTGGTCGTGTAACCCGACACAGACCTAGATCAGCGTCGGCTCTTCGGCATCCTCTGCGTCAAAGACTAACGTCTTCGGTTTAGTGACTTTTTCTCTCAAAGCACGGGGAAGCTCAGCCAGCTTGCCTGTCGTTTCGTAGTCGGTGAAATCAGGAAATCTGCCCCGCTCAACATTGCGGATAAGCAACTTGGCTTTATCGAGTCGTCTTTTAAGTTCAACCGATACCGCCATTTTATGGGTCAAATCATCTTTATCGCCAGTAATTGTCTCAGTGATGCCGATCTTCTTTGCCAGGTCATATGGCTTGAGATCAGGGTGTTTTTGCTTGGCTTCCCAAGCTGTCAAACTTTTGTGGAGTGACTTCAGCGAGGGATTTTTGCTTGTTACCTCAAACAGAGCCACGTTTTTCTTTTCGCCAAATTCCCGAATGCGATCTTGCACAATCGGACGCATTAGTTGCTGAAACTCAGCCGTCATTTTCTTTAGGTCCGTACCGACGGGAATACTCAGAACAATACGATCCGTCCCAAGCTCCTTGTCGAGCATAGGGTCATTGATTTCCCTAATCGGATAACGGACGCCTTGTGAAAAAAGACGGCGTCCTGTGTGTATCCGTAGCTTGCTCTCACGATTATGACCGCCTTTTGTCCACCAGCGCATAAAGTCATCGCCGCGTACATCGCCGAAGTACGTGTAGAGGTCTGCAAGCTCTCCTTCTCCAGCGTTGTCACAGCATTGCTTGTATCGTTCGCTCAGACGCAGAAATGCCCACCAGTAATAATAGACGCT
>JAJTEF010000021.1:1825-61818 GCA_021300355.1 Sphingomonadaceae bacterium
ATCTTGATAGGGTGGCTGGGTGTCGCGGGCACTAGTGTCATCGAGGTCCGTCACTGGCGGCGCATAACGAAAATACAGAACTCTGCGCCCATAGAGCATCTTCTCGTACATAACTCACTCCCCAATAAGCACTTCTGGAAAAGAACTAATTCCAGAGTCGCCTTAGACCGCCCCCCCCATCGAAAGCTAGAGAGAGGTTATCGGCAGCATGGTGCTAGCCGAAAATATGAAAGACCTTAATCATGACTACTACACTTGAAACTACCGTAAACTTCAACGCCGCTGACATCACTTCATCATCCAGTATCACCGTTCCAGCTAACGCAACTATCTCGGTTGACGCTGGCGAAGTTGAGTGGGTCGCTCCTGTCATCAATGACGCATACAATACAATTGTAAGCCTTGTCGCAGATCAAGAAATCTGGCTCAACGGAGTACATCGCACCGCAAACGAGCAGCTTTATGTCATTTTGCAGCGTTGCTATCACCTCTACTCGTTGATGGCTTCTGACAAGGTTCAGAACGAAAAGCTCAAAGCTGCGATTGAGCGTCACAACAATGAACGCAATCTTGGCATCGACACAAATTCGCATACGATGACAAATATCATTAAAGTGGTGTTTGGCGCAGATCGTCGTCGTGCAAGCTCATACAGTTCGGCGCTGCGTGTTGCGCTTGCTCAAAAGGTCGAAGTGCAAGATTTGCCTCAGTTCTTGCGGGATGCTGCGACGCAGACGCAATCTCTTCGAAGCTCGACTGTGGCGCAATCGGTAAGCAAGTCGTTCTTGTAGCAACGCAAGATGTCAACGGCACTTTGATCATCAACTCGGTGGTGCAAACGGAAGGTGTTGCAAAGGCTGTGCTCACTGCAATCTACAACGCCGAACATAAAGAATGGTCAAAGCAGAAAGAAGAAGAGCAGCCAGCTTCGGAGGCCGACGAACTTGACGCTCTCATCAATGCTGCGGTGAACGACACTGATTTTGCTGCTGCAGCGTAATTTATGAAGCACAAACGGGGGAGGCATTTTGTCTCCCCTTTTTATTGAAAGGAAACTGATATGTCCGATTATAGCAACGCCTATTCACCCCAAAACATTACTGATATCGTTTATGGCAGTGACAACGCAAAAGAACTCGTATCGCAAATCGTATCGGGAGAAATACCCTTCCCATTTTCTGGCGTAAACGGCATCATTCTTTACGGTCCAAATGGAACTGGAAAATCTGCACTAGCCCGTATTTTGCCTGCTGCGATTGATAGCTTTGGGAAAGCAAATGCCGATGAGGTCGATTACAACTTTTACAAGATTACCGTCGCTACCGATGCAAAAGCGCTAATCGGGAAAATTGCATATCAAACGCAGTTAACACCCATTAACCGTTTTCGGTATTTCATTTTCGATGAATTCGACCTTCTCAACCCCTACTTTATGCCATCCATCAAGTCAGTCATGAACTGCGAAACGGCGGTGTTTATCATGACGACAAATAGCATCAGCAAGATCGAGAACAGCATCAAAAGCCGTGCGCATTTGATCTCCATGCCGTTTGCTGCAGCAGGGCGTTGGGTTCCCGCTATGCAATCAATCCTAATAGATCAGAAGGTACTTGCTCCAAGCGAACAGTATCTTTGTAATATCGTTACTAGTTGCAAATATGATGCACGGAAGATCATGGGAGCGACACTGCGGTTAGCAAACGATCTTCGCAGCGCGGGTAAGATAATTCTGCCAACCATCCAGGCCGATGATGCCCTTATGATCGCTGCATGATCATCACTGTCGGGTTACCCGACAACAAAGTCTACAAGAGTTCAAGCCCCGCCATTTGTGCGGGGCTTTTTGTATACTCACATCACAAAATTAGCCGCAACACTATACAACAAAAATAACGAAAGTTTCCACTCGCGGCACCCAAAATTTGTTGATTTATATGGGAAAAATGGTGCCGCCTATAGGATTCGAACCTACGACCCCCGCATTACGAATGCGATGCTCTACCAACTGAGCTAAGGCGGCAATGGCGTGTCCATTAGCGGGAATGCGTCCGATTTCCCAGCCTTTTTTTAACGACTTTCACCGTCAGTCTATAGCGCCACTCTGCAACTGAGCGATGTTCATCTCGGCAGTGAGATGCTTGGCATAGAACCTATCAATCATCTCGACAGACGTTCTTGCGCTGCGGGCAATAGTAAGCAGATCAATGCCTTCTCCATGTATCATGCGGAACATGATACATGTGTGCCTCAAGCTGTAGAGCGTCCTTGCATCGCCATTTGAGCCCGTTTTTAACCCAGCAACCTTCAGCACTTGATCAAATTGCCGTGTGATATCCCGCAATGCATAATCACGGTTCAACTGCTGTGGACAAAACAGATAGTCATCTGGCTTCCCAAAGCCTTCTGCCTTTTGACGCTCCAGCAATCCGTCATAAACCTCGACAGCCTTTTTGAGCGTCACGACTGGGCTTCCATGACCCTTTGTCGGTGGATGAGTCAGTCGCAGATAAGTGTCCTTGCCGCGAATAATCGCAACATGTTTATGCTGAAGTACCTTAATGTCGGTGGGACGAATGAACGAGTTCGTCATGAAGATGATCAGATCATACACATCTTGCGTAATCTCGACATTGCGAAGGAACTTTCCAGCCTTTGTATCCACCCGTATTTTCGTGCCAATGCGTGACCTACAGACGGAATGAAGCGTACTATACTCTTTGCTGTTGAACCAAGGACGGGCTGTGTCAGTCGTTTTGAGACGCGGGAACGCTGGAAGCCCCGTAATCACGCCAACTCGCTGAGCGTACTTTAATATCGTCTTGATATGCGACAGATGTATCTTCAGCGTATTGATCGTAAGCGGACGATCTTTAGTACTCAGCTTGTTGATGTAATCGCTGATGACGCTGTAATCTATGTCCGCAATCTCATACTTTCCAAAGTGCGGTAGCAAGTCAGCTTCCAGACGCCCTGCGTCATAGCTAATTTTCTGCTTTGATAATTCGCCACGCTTGAACCGTGCATCATTCTCTTTGGCAAGACCACGAGCGCAAACTTCAAAGCCACTCGTTTTGGTGAACGGCAGATTGTTCATCTTGCGATGCTTGAGATCAACAAAGACCTTCTTTGCAGCTTTGATCGCTTCCTTTTTGTCAGCAACCTTCAAACTACGACGAACGATTTTTCCGTCTTCGTAGTACCGCGCATACCAGAATGGAGACGCTGCCATTTTGTAGATTGTGAGCGTCCCAAAGCCGCCAACCTTGAACAGCGAACTTGGAATGGGCTGCGTGCGGTCACGCATTGTCGGGTCAGCACGACTTTGACTATTTTTTACAATGCCTTTGGTCATGAAATTGTTGTATAGTAAAAACTATACAACAGCAAGCGTGTCTAAATCACTGTAAGTGATGCATTTCTGGGAAAAATTGAGGTTCCGCCAACACATTACGAATGCGATGCTCTACCAACTGAGCTAAGGCGGCGCTGGCCTGTTGGCCGTGGGGAGCGCATAGCCAAGTGCGTCTGTGAGTTCAAGTGACCTTGTGCCAAATACGCGGACCGCATGAAATGCACGTGCGAAATAGCGTGTCGTTATTCGCCGGACAGCACCCAGCCGACGCTGATTTCTTTGGCAGCCAGCGGAACGTCGAGCCGTGCCTCGCTAAAATCGACCTTTTCTCCGGGGCCAAGGGCGCGTGTCTTTGCCTTCATTTTCCAGCTATAGACGGACCGGCCGCTCGCATCCTTCAGCGTGACCAGCATTTCAGGCACATTTTGCTCCACGGCTGTCGGATTAACGATACTGCCGCTCGCGATGAAATAAGGCGTGCCATCTTCGCGTTCGTTGAGTTCGAGATTGTCTTTCAAAACGATGGTCAGATCGGGTTCTGCGGCCGCGTTTGAAAGGCCGATTTCGGGCATTCCGAAATAGGATATCGCGCCGCCAATGGCCACCACCAAAATGGCAATGGCGACCGCCGCCATCGTCCATATTTTGGCCGGATTTCGGCGGGCCTTGAACGGTGGCTCATGGGCAAAATGGCTCTGCGCAGGCGCATCGTCCAATAATCCGCCGCGCGGCACAGAGGGTTCCGCATAAGCCGTAGGGGCTTCAGCGGATCCAGCGCGCATGTCCGCAAAAGTTGGAAATGCAGGTTCCGTCGCAATGGCATCATTTTTGCGTTCTGTGCCCACCGCACTTGGCGAAACGAATGGCGTTGGCGCAGGTTGCGGAACGGGTGCAGGCGCGGGTTCGCCCACGGGTGTAGCCGGTGGCACCGCCTGCGCTGGCGGCGTTGCCTCAACAGATGTGGCGGGTGGCACGCTCTGCGTGTCCACGGGTGCAACAGCGACGGGTGCCGGCGCTACCTGTGGTGCAACCGCCGCCTGAAACCAGCTATGTTTGCAGTTGGCACAGCGCACTTGGCGGCCGTCAACCCCAACGGCATTGTCAGGGACAGCATAACGTGTGCGGCAGGATGGACAAACGAGCAGCATCTCTGCGCATAAACAGCAGCAGCCGATGACTTGCAACCCTGCTTTCATAAAATGCTGTGGACGGAGGAGGTTCATCGGCTGCTGGTCGTATGAATAGCCTTTGCCCCGTCATGCCGTTTGTGCCATTTATCGCATTGATGCAAAGCGTGGTAGAATTCGACAATGTCGGGCTAAGATACGGAGCGGGGGTGGAAACACTCACCGACCTCAGCTTTACTTTGTACCCCGGAAGCTTCCATTTCCTGACCGGCGCGTCGGGCGCGGGCATGACGCCAGTACCTTGCCGCGCGACCGCTTGCCGGGGCTTCGACGCCGGATTGGTGTCGTTTTCCAAGACTTCCGCTTGGTTCCACATTTGTCGACCTTCGACAACATCGCCCTGCCGCTGCGCATTGCCGGCGTTCAGGAAAAGGATTTACGCGGCACAGTCGCCGAAATGTTGGCGTGGATTGGCCTTACCGAACGGGCAGAAGCACGGCCAGCGACGCTTTCGGGCGGTGAACAGCAACGGGTCGCGATTGCCCGCGCGGTTATTGGCCGCCCCGAAATGCTTGTGGCGGACGAGCCGACGGGAAATGTCGATCCGGAAATGGCCCGCCGGTTGCTTCAGCTGTTTGCTGCGCTGAACAAGCTGGGAACCACTGTCGTGGTCGCAACGCACGACATCCATTTGCTGCAAGAGATTGAAGGCGCGCAAATGATGCGGCTGGACAAAGGCCGCCTGTCTGATCCCACAGGATCCTTGCGTCACCCGCCACGGCCATTGGTTTTGGACAACTGATGCTGCTGGATTTCGCCCTTCCTGCGCATGACCGCAAGCTCATCCCCGAAGGCCGTTTATCGGGGCCGATGCCATGGGTGATTGCCATCATGTTGTTTCTGACATTGCTGGTGGCGGCAGGCGGGCTGACGCTGGCTGAGGCTGCGCGCCAAGGTGGTCAGGATCTCGCACGGCAAGTGACTGTCCAAATCATCGAGTCAGACCCTGCACAACGCGCAGCGCAACGCGCCGCGGTCACCCGCGCGCTGCGCAAGTTGGACAGCATTGCAGAGGTGAAGCCTGTGCCGGATGCACAAGTGCGGGCTTTGCTCGAACCATGGCTGGGCACGGGCGTTATTGACGCCGATGTACCCGTCCCGGCATTGGTCGATGTGCGCTTCGCCTCTGAACCCACTGCCGAAACGCTCGCCAACTTACAGTCAACGCTGCGTTCGGTTGCGCCAAACATCCGGGTGGATTCGCACAGCAGTTGGATGGCGCCGTTTTTCGATCTCATGCGCGCATTGCTATGGCTGGCGGCGGCCGTGTTCCTTTTGCTGCTGGTCGCCACGTCGGCTGTTGTGATTTTGGCGGTTCGAAGCACGCTGAATACCCATCGTGAAACGATAGAGATTATGCACATGATGGGCGGCACCGATATTCAGGCCGCGCGCCTGTTCCAGCGCCGCGTTGCCTTGGATGCGTTGCTCGGCGGCATCGTGGGCTTCATTGTTGCAGCGGTTGTTATCATTACCGTGGGTGGCCGGTTCGCGGCGGTTGAGCCCGGACTTTTGTCTGGCGCGCACTTTCCCTATTATGGCTGGGCGATCCTTGCGCTCATTCCGCTTGCCGTAATGGCGCTTGCCATGCTTATGGCGCGTATGACGGTGATTTCGGCGTTGAAGAGAATGTTATGATTAGACGATCCATTGCTTTTGTGTTGCTTGTCTGGATGCTTGGCTTCGCCTGGTTTGCGTTGCTTTTGCCGCAACCCGCCGCAATCACGCCAACCGACGCCGTCGTTGTCCTAACCGGCGGTCCGAACCGGATTGACCGTGGGCTTGAGATATTGGCATCGGGGCAGTCGCAAAAAATGCTGATTTCCGGGGTCGACCGCGATGTCAAACCGCGGGAGCTTGCCGCGCAATATCCCGGTTCGTCAAAATATTTCAAATGCTGCATCGACCTGGGTTTCCAGTCGGTCGACACCCGATCGAACGCATTGGAAACGGCGGCATGGGCAAAACGGAACAAAGTGACCAGTTTGCGGCTTATTACGCATGATTTGCATATGCGACGCGCACGCTTTGAACTCGACCGGGAATTGTCCGCCAATGTGGCTGTCACCAATGATGCCGTATCGACCCACCCGTCGCTGGGCGCCCTGTTCAAAGAATATAATAAATATTGGTTGCGGGCTGTCGCGTCTCTGCTGGGCATGTAACCGATGATCGCGTTGATCCGATCTGCTCTATACATTGCCATTTTCTACACGGGGTCGGTGTTTTTCGTGGCCACGGCGTTTTTCGCGCAATGGTTTTCGATTCCGCTGATGCAGTGGGCCGTTCGCGGTTGGTCGCGCTGGCAATATGCCTGCTACCGCCGCATTTTGGGCATCACGATTAAAATTGAGGGCCACTTGCCGCACAAGCCCGTGCTCTATGCGATCAAGCATGAAAGCATGTTTGAGACGATCGACATGCCCCGTATGTTTAACAAGCCAGCCGTGGTCACCAAAAAAGAACTGTTCGACATACCCTTTTGGGGGCCCGCCGCGCGCGCTTATGGCATGATACCCGTTGACCGCAACGGCGGCGCGTCCGCATTGCGCGCCATGCTCGTTTTGGCCAAAAAGATGATCGCAGACGGACGACCCATTGTGATTTTCCCGGAAGGCACGCGCGTCGCGCCGGGCAGCCAACCGCCGCTGCAATCGGGATTTGCCGGATTGTATAAGCTCATAAACCTGCCCGTCGTGCCAATCGCGGTCAACAGCGGCACCTTAAGCCCGCGCAAGACCGGTATCTGGAAATCGGGGACGATTACGTACAGGGTCGGCGAAGAACTTCCCACGGGCCTGCCCCGCGAAGACATTGAAGCGCGGGTGCATGCGGCGATTAACGCGCTGAATTAATGCTTGCGCCCAAAGTCGGGCGCGTCGTCATCTTGGCCCTGTTCGACAATCGACCGCCGGATGTCACGCGTGCGGCTGAACAACGCCTCCAACTCTTCGCCTTTGTCGTACCGGATGGCGCGTTGCAGGACGCTTAAATCTTCCGAAAAACGCTGCAGCATCTCAAGCACAGCGTCCTTGTTCGACAGGAATACGTCGCGCCACATCACGGGATCGGACGCGGCGATGCGGGTGAAATCGCGGAAACCACCGGCGGAATATTTGATAACTTCGCTTTGCGTTACGCCTTCAAGATCATCGGCGGTTCCGACAATCGTATAAGCGATAAGATGCGGCAGATGGCTGGTGACTGCCAACACCATATCATGGTGGCGCGCATCCATGATTTCGACATCCGCGCCAAGGCGCTGCCAAAAACTGCGCAAGCGCTCGACAGCTGCCTCTGGCGCATTTTCAGGCGGCGTCAATATGCACCAGCGGCCTTTGAACAGGGTCGCAAAACCCGCATCGGGGCCGCTTTTTTCCGTACCGGCAACAGGGTGGGCGGGAATGATCATCGCGTTGGGCAGAACGGCAGCAAGCGCGTCCGCCACGCTTTGCTTACATGAACCAACGTCACTGACGATCGCATCCGCAGGCAGGTCGGAGGCGAAGTCCGCCGCCACTGCCCCCATCGCGCCTACCGGCACGCACAAAATGACAAGGTCAGCGTCCATGACCGACGCGCCCGCGGTATCGGTGACATCGTCGCATATGCCCAATTGGACAGCGCGCGCACGGACAAGCGGATCGGCATCATGGCCGGTAATCCGCACCGATGGCATCTGCGCCTTTACGGCGCGCGCGACGGACGAGCCGATGAGCCCAAGCCCGATCACCGTTAAACGCGCAAATGGCAGCATCAGGCGTTTGCTTCCAATATCTTGCGCAACGCCGCCATGACACCGCGATTTTCATCCTCGGTACCAATCGTAATCCGCAGCCCGCTGCCAAGGCCCTGACCCGGTAACCAGCGCACGATATAGCCTTCGGCCATCAGGCCATTATAGGCCGCTTCCGCGCTGCAATTGCCTTCAAACAATATCATCAGGAAGTTCGCCCACGACGGGATGACTTTCACGCCATGGTTCGACAATGCCGCACATTCCGCTGCCATCCAGTCGCGCCATTCGGCATTATGCTGGCGGCTGCGCGTCACGAAATCTGTATCGCCAAGCGCGGCAATCGCTGCGGCTTGCCCTGCAGCGGTGACATTGAACGGCGCACGCACGCGGTTGAGCGTCGCGATCAGGCCCGGCTGACCATAGCACCAGCCAATGCGTTCGGCGGCAAGGCCATAGATTTTGGAAAATGTGCGCGTAATCAGGACATTGTCATGCTGGCGCGCAAGCTCGAGCGCGGCAGGGCCGTCATCCTCAAGATACTCGCCATAGGCTTGGTCCAAAACAAGGACGCAGTTGCCCGGCAGGCCAGCATGAAGCCGTGCGATTTCTGCGTCGCTGCAATAGGTGCCGGTCGGGTTATTGGGATTTGCGACGAAAACAACGCGTGTCTTATCCGTCACCAACGCCAACAACGCATCCACGTCCGTGCCATAATCCTTATCAGGGGCGACAATCACATTGGCAGCGGTCTTCCGCGCGGCGATGTCGTACACCGAAAAGCCGTAGCGGACATAAATGATATCATCGCCAGCGCCGGCATAGCCCATGGCGATCAGGTTCAGCAGTTCGTCGGAACCCGTACCGCAAACGATCAGGTCGCTGTCGACTTCATAGGCTGCGCCCAAAGCCTCGCGCAGCGCCGTGCTGGCGGGGTCAGGGTACCGCGCAAGTGACGCGCCTTTATCGACAAGCGCCGCGGCCGCGTGTGGGCTGCAGCCAAGCGGATTTTCGTTCGCGGATAATTTTATCAACACCCGTCCATCATCCGACTTTGCTTTGCCGGGGGTATAGGCGCTGATGGCTTCGATCCATGGTTTGGCGGTAGGTGTGCTCATGCCAGCGGCCATAGCGGCGCAAGCAGCGAAGCGCAACGCTCGCCTTATTTGGCCAACGCACATGAAAGAGTTTCTATTGTTTCGCACGGCCACGCTGATATGGCGTTGCTTATGCAAGAAGATACGCGTTTCGGTCTGGATAAGAAGGCACGCCTGCTGGGGCCAGTGCGACTGGACAGCGGCGCGGAATTTGCGCCTGTCGATATCGCATATGAAACCTATGGCGCATTAAACGCCGATAAATCGAACGCCATTCTCATCTGCCACGCGCTGACCGGCGACCAATATGTGGCGTCCACGCATCCTATGACCGGCAAGGACGGTTGGTGGACGCGTATGGTTGGGGCAGGCAAGCCCATCGACCCCGCACGGCATTGTATCATCAGCATCAACGTCATGGGCAGCTGCATGGGCTCTTCGGGACCCGCCAGCATCGATCCCACAACGGGCGCAGCCTACGCCATGGCCTTTCCCGTCATCACAATCCCCGACATGGTGCGCGCGCAGGCGTTGTTGCTTGACCATCTGGGTATTGAAACGCTTGAGGCGGTCGTTGGCGGATCGATGGGCGGCATGCAGGCGTTAAGCTGGGCCGCCTTATATCCCGAGCGCGTGAAGTCGGCGGTCGTGATTGCGTCTACCGCCCGCCATTCCGCACAGAATATCGCCTTTCACGAGGTCGGGCGTCAGGCCATTATGGCGGACCCACGTTGGAACAATGGCGCTTATTATGGCGACGAGGCGCCATCATCGGGCCTCGCCGTCGCCCGTATGGCCGCCCACATCACTTATCTATCGGAGGCAGGCCTTACCGAGAAATTTGGCCGCCGCCTGCAAAACCGCGATGCCAAAAGCTTCGGATTTGACGCCGATTTTCAGGTTGAAAGCTATTTGCGTTATCAAGGTCTTAGCTTTGTCGATCGCTTTGACGCCAACAGCTATCTCTACATCACACGCGCGATGGACTATTTTGACCTCGCCGAACCGCATGACGGCGTTTTGGCAAAGGCATTTGCAGGCACAAAGACACGCTTTTGCCTGATCAGTTTTGACAGTGACTGGTTGTACCCGACCGCAGAATCGCGCCGCATTGTTCACGCATTGAACGCTGCGGGCGCTGCGGTCAGTTTCGTTGAGCTATCAAGCCCCTTTGGCCATGATGCCTTCTTGCTGGAAGCGCCGGAGATGAACCGCATCGTGGACGGTTTCTTGCGCGCAGGAGAGCAGTCATGAGCGCCCTTCGTCCGGACCTTGCCATCATTGCCCGCGAAGTCCGCGCGGGGGCCCGTGTGCTTGATGTTGGCTGCGGTGACGGGCAGTTGATGGCGGCGTTACGTGATACCAAAAATGTCGATGCCCGCGGTCTTGAGCTGAATGCGCACGATGTTGCGACCGCAGTATCCCGGGGCCTATCGGTCATTCAAGGCGATGCCGATACCGATTTGGCGGAATATCCAGACGGCAGCTTTGATTATGCCATTCTCAGCCAGACATTGCAGACGACCAAAAGACCGGATCTGGTTCTTGACCATCTGGTCCGGATCGGGCGTGAGGCATTTGTCTCCTTCCCCAACTTTGCGCAGTGGCGCATCCGGTTTGCGCATATGTTTGGCGGACGTATGCCGGTGACCAAGCAGCTTCCACATCTCTGGTACGACACACCCAATATCCACCATGTGACCATCGACGATTTCCGAAGCTTGTTACACGAACGGAATATCGAGATTGAAGGCCAGTGGTTTCTGTCTGGAAACAAGCCGCGCGCCGACCGCTTCGCCAACCTGCTGGCGCAACATGCGGTGTTCAAACTGCGCCGGAAATAGTCCCACATCGAAACGATGCGCCGATATCGCGTCGGCCATTTGGCCTTTCAGTAAAACTCAACCATCGGCTTGGCTTCACGCACACTGATTTGGCGATCCTGTTTTGCCGTGCTTTCCGCGACCACAGCAGCTGCTGCGGCAGCCAAAAGGACTGCGGTGCAAACCATGCCCATAATAAACGATCCATTTGCCAATATAGGCACGCGTTAATGAAGGTAATTGGCCGTGCCATTGCCCGGAAATAAGGCCAATCGCCGGTCAAGTTTCATCCTGTGCCGATTTGCGACGTTGCCTTCACCCTTTCTAAACCGATAAAGCCTGTTGCGCCGGCCAACGGGCTTTGCTAGTGGCCCCCTCCTACCTGTCGAGGCGCGTGCGGCCATGGCGGAATTGGTAGACGCGCAACGTTGAGGTCGTTGTGGGCGAAAGCCCGTGGAAGTTCGAGTCTTCTTGGCCGCACCAGACAGCCTGTATTCCTCACCCAGACACGCAAAAACCTGACCTCAGCGAGCCCTCAAAAGGCCAGCAGGACGATGGCGAATGCGGCAACGCCTAGAAAGCTTCCAAATGGAAGTGCATTGCGCTGATGCTTGGCGATTACATGCAGGCTGGAAACCACAGCTAGTCCGATGGCGCTCGCAATCAGCAACGTCATCGGCAGTGCCTGCCAACCCAACCAGATTCCCAAAGCACCAAAGAGTTTAGGATCGCCAGCACCCATGCCATCATGTTTCCTAAAGAATTTGTACGCCTGCCTAATAACTTCCAAGCTCAAAAAGCCTGCCAACATTCCTGTGGCCCTGTCTGTCCAGGCGATGTCGGGTGTAAGCATCGGGCCCACCAGAACACCCATGACCGCTAACAAAAGCACCAGTCGGTTTGGTAGCCAAAGGTGCTGATAATCCAGCACAATGAGCGGGAGTAATAGCCAGCCAAACACAGCAGCTGCGATGGCTTGCTCTGGCGGAAGCAACAGAACGGGCACGGCACCGATTAAGGCTGCGATCAATTCGGTTGCCAAAGGCAGCGGTCCAATAGGCCCACGGCAATGTCTGCATTTGCCCTTTAACAATACGTACGATGCAATTGGAACTAGGTCATAGGCAGCAATCTGATGCCCGCAATTATCGCAGTGAGAGCGCCCCGTTGCCACACTTTTGCCAGTCGGCCACCGACTGCACATGGCGGCGACGAAGCTTCCCCAGATCGCGCCCACCGTCAGTTGTGATGCGAGCAAGAACCATAAAGGCAATCCCGCAACTAATGTGCTTAACTGCAACAGAGCGCCGTTCAGAACCGGCCCTTTTGCAAAAGGCGATAGCCGCCCGCGACCAGACGGAAGCCGGCAAGCGTCAGCATCGTACCCTGCTCTACCGCCTCGGTTTCAAGCGTTACGGTCACCGTGTAGCTACCGTCCGCGGACAGCCGGATGTCGGCGCGTTCCATGGCCGATTGGCTGACCAAGGGCAGCAAAATCCCAGCACCATCGCAGCGCGGTTGTCCAAGCATGCCATTTTGCAGGTTCAGCCCGGGCAAACTGTCCGACATGATCAGACGCACCTGGCCCCCTGCCTGCATGCACCGGCCCGCCGCGAATTTCGCGGAGAAGCCTTCAAACTGGATATTTTCAGCTGGAAAAGGCGCAAAAAGCGCAGCGACCGGAAGTGTTGCGTTCAGATTATTGACGGACATGCCGCCAAAACCGCGCGACACTGTCCCTGTAAATCCGGGGCGATAGGGTGCATTGCCCCGCGACAATAGGATGTCAGCGCGGCCCAAAAACAGTGGCCCAACCAAAAGACGCGCATTCACATCGCCAATGGGCAATTTGCCAAGGCGCAAGTCACGGATAGACCCGTCCCAGATGATGCCGTCCACTTTGCGCGCCGACACGCCCTCACCGCCCACAATGGTCCGCAGCGGCATGAATAGGATCACCGAGAGCATCAGTAGCACGGCACTGGCGACAACCAGACGGCGGCTCATGGCGCATCCTGTTGCAGCTGGGCATCGACGGTGACACTGCCATTGGTGCCTGTGCGCAATGTAAGGGCGCTGACGGTGACATTCTGGCTCTCAAGCTCCGTCAGCCATGCAAGCAACGCAGGCGCACGTGCCTGATCGATACGAAAGCGCATTTGGCCCGGCGCGGCATTGCCGGACGTGATGATGTCAAAGCCCTTTTCGCCCGCACTTTGTGTAATCAGCACATCGATATTGGCGGGAGCCGTTGTACGGGCAACGCGTGGCTTTGCCAGTGCGGCATCAACCGTGGCGACAATGCGCCCACGACGCTGCACCGCGGCGTCATGGTCAAGCTTTGCCTGCTCGACGGCGGATAACACCGGCATGATAATCCCAAAGACCAGCACCACAAAAGCGGTTAGGACGCCGGCTGAACCGACAAGCCATTGCTCACGCCGCGTCAGCGCAGCAAACCACACACGTGCTGCAGCGATCATGGCATCCTCATCGTAAGATCGACCAGCGTCGCGCCCGTCGCGTCAGTACGCGGTGTGGCGGTGATGGGAAAACCATCCTGCTGTATGGCGAGTAACGTCTGGTTGATATTGTCGGAACTTGGCGCGGCCAAAACGACCGTCAGAACGCCATCTTGGCCAAAGCGCATGTCACGCACCGAAACATTGGGCGACGCTTTCACACTGCGCCACAACGCGGCCGATAATGGCGAAAAGCGCCCTTGCATTATGCCTTGTTTGCGCATGGCAGCGGCGAGTTGCACCTCCGCCTGATCAATATCGGTAATCGCCGGATCAACCTTTTGCGCCGCGGCAAGCGCGATGCTGTTTTCGTTGCTGGTTGCGCTCCAATATTTCCCAAGCGTCACAAACATGGTCAGCGCGCTAATCACAACAAGCGCGATGCACAGGCGCTTAATCCATGTCAGCTGTTCTGCCGTTGCCCAGATGGACCGCACTTTCTTGACAAACATGCCTTCGCGCAAATTTAGCAGCGGTTGCTGGCTCGCTGTCCAAAGCATTGTCCGCACTGTGTCCGCGTCCAAAGTCTCAACGGCGGTCTCGCCTGCAAAGATGCTGCGGAAAACAGGCTCATCGGGCATCGCAAATTGCGCGCTGCGAAGGACGTTCGTACCTTCAAACGCGGCTGTGACGACCACGTCCGTCGGTGGATCAATTGCAAGACCAAAGGGCAACACAATGTCCGGATTCACGCCGTGTGCTGCTAACCGGTCCAGCCCATATTGCATGACTTCGGGCGCGATTGTGGCTGTGACATAATCATCGCCAACATGCTGCGCCGCGCTGGCGTGCACCAGTCCAAGCGATTGTTCGGCGGCGCGAAGCTTGGCCACGCCTTCTGCTTGGCGCGCCTCCAACCCTTGCAGCGAAAACCAACTGCAACGCACATCAGCAGGCGACACCACAGCCATGACGGTTTCGTCATCCGCCGAAGGCATAAATTCGGACAATAAACCGGCATGTTGCCACACGCCGTCTGTCACGCGGAACAGTGCGGGATCATCGACGTCGGACGACGGGAAGCGCAGGATAACGACGGTCATTCCTCTTCCCCCCAACTGCGCCAAATGACGCGCGCAGGCGCAGGCGAAGCGACGATCATCGATTCACCAGCGAGCGCCAGTTCCCCAAGCGATACCCGTGTATCCAGCAAGAAATAATTGCTCGTCAGTTTGACCTGCCCTTGAACCAGAGGTGCCGGTTCCAGCGCTGCCAGTTCGGGGGCAGCCCAGAATCGAATGAGGCTGCCATAGCCACTCGATGGCCGCTTGGCGAGATAGCTCCGTGCGGTCGCGATATTCAATTTGCCTGGCGGGAAAAGCATCACCAACAATGGCGCCTGTTCGGGCAACAAGGTATTGACGTTCAACGGCGACAATATGGTTTCGGGCAGAACGCAAATCCAGTTCTGCAGCTTGCTATAAATGGCGGGGCTCACGCCTTTTACCGCACGCAGTTCGCTTGGATGGGCAAACGGCCGATTGGCAACCATATAAGGCACTGGCGCGGCGCGGTACGCATCATCCTCTGCGCCATTGGGCAACGGGGTAATATCGCTATCAGCCCAATCTGCTGCTGCAGCTGCGATTGCGCGGGCGGCATTCTCATCGGTACCAAGAACCACCAACAACGACGTCAACTGATCCTGACCCGCCGTGCTGGCCTGATATCGTTCCTCCAACTTAGTCACCAAGCTGTTAAGGTTAAAACAATTTCCGGCATCACGCACTGTCGCCGTTGCCGTACCGATGGGAATAGGCAGGCTTTGTGGAGCCCCCAGCCAGCCGCCTGCCAAAGTGGTTTGCGCGGCATCGCGTGCAACCAAGTCCTCAATCCGCGCCGCCGCAATGGACTCAGCGGCGTAGGTAAACATCCGCGCCTGCGCCAAAGCATTACCATTGGTGGACAATTTGCTCGACAGGGTCAGCCGGTCCAGCGTCGTCGCGGCAATGACCGCAAGCACAGCGACCATCAGCAATACCGACAGCAATGCCGCGCCGCGTTCAGATGACTTGGGCAACATCAGCCAGCCGCCCCTTCTTCTGCACTCGGTGTTGGCAAGATGCGTGTCTGCGGCCCCACAAGGAACAACATGCGCTGTTCCGGCTTGCCCTTGACGGTAACCGTCAGGGCGATGGCCCGTGGTAAGGCGTTCGCATCGGTTGCGGTCCAATCGCCCCGCCATTGCCCTTTATCGTCGCGATATTCGGCGGTCGCTGTCACAACATCCTCAAGCATCGTTGCCGCGTCAGCAGGCGCAGCACCGTCAAGCATGGGCCAACTCACACGTTTCAACGCACCGTTCTCAAGCACATAGGTCACGCGCTGCAGGCCCGCGCGTGGCGCAGCATCGAAATTGGACCAGCCCCCCCGCACCAGCCCAAATATTCCTCCGGGCACAGTGGCATCGCCTTGGGTAAAGGCGGGCACGGGCTGTCCGGATTGGTCACGCACCGGCCGCGCGATGGCTTGCGCAAGGTCTGCCTCCAGCGCGTTGGTCAGCCTTTGTGAAAGGGCCATTTCGCCCAGACGCTTTTTAACGGCAATCTGCGTGTCTGTGCCTGACCGCAGAAGCGTAACGCCCGCAACCGAAATGAGCGCAAAAATGGCCAGCGCCACAAGCAGCTCAATCAGCGTAAATCCTGCCTCCGATTGCCGTCCCGCATTCATTGTTCAACCGGCCTTGCGATCGTTAAACGCGCCTTACGCAAGGCCGCATTGCCGGTGCCGACAACGTCGATGTCGACCATCACGAGGCGCGTATCGTCGGTCGGGCTGGCGGTTGCTGTCCAGCGCCAATTCTGGCCGCCATTCATTTCTTCGCCGCGTGTTTCGCCCAAGGTTGGCGGCGCGGGATTTGACAGGATTTCGACCGCCACATTGCGCGCCACTTGCCATGCCATGCTGCTGTCGCCCAAATTGGACGTGGAGCGCACCGAATATCCCTGCAGGCGGACCATCGCCAGTGCAGCAAGGCTGAAAATCGCCAGCGCAACCATGATCTCCAGCAATGTGAAGCCATTTTGTGTTGGTTGTGAATTACCGGACAATGCGCACGTCCCCGGTCGCGGCCAGCGCAAGTGTTACGGTTACCGCATCATGCTTTAGCGTAATATTGGCCGCGCTTGATGGCATACCCGTACTGTCAAAGGCGATGCGCATTTGCCGCGCACCAGCCATGTGCACAGAGGTGCCACTTTTCCAATCCGTTGCCGTAAAGGGCGCCTCGGACAATGGTTGCCACGCACCAGCAGTGCGTGCCTCAAAACCATAGCCAGACGGGCGCACGGTTACTGCCATGCTGCGCGACTGCAATATGGCGTGATCGCGCAAGGCAGCAACACGCGCGGCAAATTGCTCCGCCTCGTCGCGTGCACCGCGATCGGTTGACTGCACCGTCATGACGACCGCTGCACTCGCAACGCCGATGATGAAGATAACCACCATCAGTTCCACCAAAGTGAAACCGCGTTCATCGGCTTTCATATGCGGATGGATTGACGGCTTAGTCGCCGTAAATATCGGCATTTTCATTCTCGCCACCCGGCGCGCCATCGGCACCAAGCGAGTAGATGTCAAAAGCGCCGGTCTTGCCCGGCGTTGTATATTGGTACGGGCGGTTCCACGGATCCGACGGCAGTTTTTTGATATAACCCACGCTGCGCACGCCTGCAGCGACAGGCGGCGTGACCAAAGCCTGCAATCCGGCACCGGCATCTGGATAGGTCAGATTATCCAAACGATATGTCTCAAGCGCTTGTCCCAAGACAGCAATGTCAGCCTTTGCCTTTTGCACCATCGCCTTGTCTTGATTGGGCAAGACATTGAGGGCGACGATGGTCGTCAGCAGCGCGAGAATGAACAAGGTCACCATCATTTCGACCAAAGTGAAGCCATTAGGCTGTGCCGCCGCAGCCTTGCGGCTAAATTTCGCCGACGGACGGCTTGTGTCAGTGAAAAGATTAAAAATGATGCGGAGCATGACTAAAGTCCCGTGAGGTTTTGGAGTTGAAGTATAGGCAGCAAAATTGCCAAAATGATGACAGCAACGACACCGCCCATCGCGACGATGATGAGTGGTTCGAGCAGCGACAAAGCGGTGCTGGTGAAATTATCAAATTCGCGCTCAAGATATTCCGCCGCGCGTTCGAGCATTATATCCAACTGCCCGGCGCTCTCGCCGCTTGCGGTCAAATATACCAGCAGCGGTGGGAAAACCCCGCTTGTGCGCATCGCGCCCGAAAGACTGCCCCCGCTCCGCACCGATTCCACGATATCGTCATTGGCGGCGGAGAGCACTTTATTGCGAATGGTGCCACCGGTCAGGCGCAGGCCCTCCAGCAACGGCAAGCGGCTGGCGACCATCGTTGCCAACGTCCGTGCCATGCGCGCAGCGTGCAGGTTGCGCAGCAGCTTCCCAAGCAAAGGAATGTGCAGCACGGTGCGGTCAACCGACAGGCGGAACGCTGGCCGCTTAAGCGCTTGCGCAAACAGCAAGCCACCAAGGACAACAGCGATAATAAGCACCCAATAATAATTCGCCAAAAACGCCGATATGCCAATGACGATGCGCGTAATCAGCGGCAGTTGCTGGTCGACATTGTCAAACTGTTCGACAACACGCGGGACCACCGAGACCATGAGGCCCATCACCACCAAAAGCGCGACCAGTGACAAAATCGCAGGGTACGCCAGCGCACCAATCAACTTGCCGCGCATCTCCGCCTGCCGTTCGAGCAATACCGCAAGACGCTCCGTAATAAGCGGCAATGTGCCCGCCCCCTCGCCCGCGGCAATCATCGCGCGGTATAATGGCGGGAAGCTGTTGCCTTCACGGCGCATGGCTTCGGATAGGCGCTGTCCCTCGACCACGCCTGCATGCACTTCCGTCAGTATCTGCCGGACATGTGGCTGCTCGCTCTGGCGGCTGATCGTCCGCAACGCTTCCTCCAACGGGGAAACTTGCGCCAATGAGGACAATTGCCGGGTAAACAAAGTCAGCTGCTTGGCATTCAAACGCGGCTGCCGCTTAATCGGCAGGCTGGCGAGTAAAGACGCGCGCGCGGGTGCGGGCGCGACGCTCACAATATAGAGATTCTTGGATGTCAGGCGATCACGCGCGGCATCATCATTGGCCGCCGCTATCCGCCCGCGCTGTTCACGGCCATCCGGATCAATCGCATGATATGCGAATTCAGGCATCTACAATGTCTTCGCGGCGCGAAATGCGAATGGCTTCTTCGGGCGTCGTGTGGCCCGCACGCACTAGTTTGCGCGCAGCGGCGCTCAAATTGGGCTGGTTCACAAAAGCATGGCGCGCAAGGATGGCTTCGTCGCCGCCATCGTTGATGAGGCGGCGGATAGTATCATCGACACGGACAGCTTCAAACACCCCGATGCGACCCTGAAACCCTGTATTGTTGCACTCTGGGCAACCAACGGCCTTGTAGACCGCTGTCCCCTTGTCAAAGCCCAACAATGACGCCGCGTTACCATCGGCCTGAACCGTCTGGCGGCAGCTTGGGCATAGACGACGGACCAAGCGCTGGGCGACGACAGCACGCAAGGTGGACGCCAGCAGGAACGGCTCAACCTTCATATCGCGCATACGTGTGATCGCACCGAGTGCGTCGTTGGTGTGCACGGTGGTGAGCACGAGGTGCCCCGTCAGCGCAGCCTGCACGGCGATATCGGCCGTCTCACGATCGCGGATTTCGCCGACCATGACGACATCGGGATCCTGACGCAAAATGGCGCGCAGTCCTGCGGCAAATGTCATCCCGACCTTGGCATTCACCTGAGTCTGGCCGATGCCCTCCACCGCATATTCCACCGGATCTTCCACGGTGAGGATATTGCGCGTGCCATCGTTCAGCCGTTTCAGGCCGGCATATAAGGTCGTGGTTTTACCTGACCCTGTTGGCCCTGTGACCAAGATGATGCCATTGGGTTCAGCCAGCGCCTCATGCAGGATTTTCAGCGTTTCTTCCGACATGCCTAACAAATCGAGCGATATGCCAGCATTTTCCTTATCCAAGATACGCATAACCACACGCTCGCCTGCACGGCTCGGCAGGGTCGACACACGCACATCGACAAGCTTGCCACCCAGCGTCAGACCGATGCGGCCATCCTGCGGAATGCGGCGCTCTGCGATGTCGAGGCGCGCCATGACCTTGATACGGCTGACGACAACCGGCGCGACATTAGCAGGCAAGCGGAGGCGTTCCTGCAACACGCCGTCGGCGCGCATGCGAATGACCAGGCCCGTTTCATATGGCTCGACGTGAATATCGGATACGCCCTGGCGGACAGCCTCAGCAATGATGCCGTTGATTAACCGGATAACGGGCGCGTCGTCGGCGCTGTCGAGCAAATCGTCTGCGCTCGGCAACATATCCGACAGCAAATCTCCGTCATTGGTTCCAATTGAGCCAGCCATCGCCGCGGCGCTGCCATCCATGGCATAATGGTCGGACAAATAACGGTCAAAGGTAGCATTGTCGGCCATTTCGACATCGAATGGCATCGACAGATAGCGCCGGACCTCAAGCAACATCAGCGGATCAGCGCCCTCACGCATTGCCACCACAATGCGACCATCGCTTTCATGCCGCAGCACCAGACCATGCGCCTTGGCAAAGGCATAAGGCAAATCGAGCAGAGGCGCGATCAAAGCCGGTGCAATGGCGACGTTTGCCTCCGCCGGTATATGGGATGCTTGCTCGGTCGTCCCCTCGTGCGATGTCATGATTTCGGATCCCCAGTGGCGGACGAGACCGCGCTTGCCGGAACCTCCGCCGGTTGCAACGCGCCACCGGTCTGGGGCCGCGTCAATTTGCCATCAGCACCGATCATGATGTCATTTGTCCGAACATCCGGCGCAACGGGCGGCACAGCGCCCATATAATCGCGCAGCAATTCGTCGATGCTTGGTTCGGCATCTGGATTGCGCGTCAACTGCATGTCACGGACATAGTCATAACGTCGCGCCGTCAACCGGTCGCCATCTTCGCGGCTACGCAAGATGGTCGGCCGAATGAAGACCATCAAATTGGTTTTGCTGCGGCTGCGGCTGCGTGATTTGAACAGCTCGCCAATGAGCGGAATGTCACTCAAAAGTGGAATGCGCTCAATCGTGCGGCGTTCATCATCATTGAGCAAGCCACCAATGGCCAGCAATTGGCCGTCACCAACGGTCAACGTCGTTTCAAACTCGCGCTTGTTGAGGATGAGGTCACTCGAGCGTGACGACACAGGCCCTGCAACGCTCGACACTTCCTGTTTCAGGAACAGCTTCACGTCGCCCTGCGCGTTCACTTGCGGGGTCACCTCAAGCTTGATGCCGACTTCCTGACGCTGAACCGTGCGGAAGGCGTTTTCGAAATTGGCGGACAATTGCTCGCCGGTGCTCACGGGCACTTCTTGTCCGACGAGGAACTTTGCCTTTTGGTTATTCAGCGTCACAATATGCGGCGTCGCGAGCAAGTTGGACTCGGTGTCCGCCGCAATCGCATTGATAATCGTGCCAAAGACCGCATTCTTACCGATATCCATCGCAAAACCACCAAAGCCGCCTGTTGCGCTCAGGATCGACGCCGCCGCAGCTTCCTGCAGGCTGTCACCCAGCGCGCTGTTCGTCGCGGTCGTGGTCGTATTGCCATTCACCGTCGTCGTGGTGCGCGTCAGTTCTTCGGCGCCAATTGCGCCCGCAATCGTCAGGATATTGGGTGAGGCGTTAGCGTAATTTGTCGCCGCAAATGGTGCGTCCTTGCCACCGACGAGGAATTGCACGCCAAGCTTTTTCGCCGCTTCATTGCCGATTTCAACAACAATTGCCTCAACCAAAACCTGTTCGGGCCGTGTGTCCAGCTGACGGATGAGCTCGCCCAACGTGCGTTGCATTTCGGGGTTTGCGGCGATGATAAGGGCGTTGGTGCCTTCATAACGGGTCACGACAACGGGGCCACGGCCACCAATGCCATTGGGGCCGGTTCCCGACGAAGATGCAACGATAGGCGCAACGACAGCGGCAGCGCCGCCGCCTGCAGCCGGCGCAGCAACGGGTGGCGCGTTACTAGATACAGACGATCCGCTCTGCCCGCCAATCAACGACTGGACGGTCTCCAGCAAGGTAGCGGCATTGGCATGCTCAAGCCGGTACACGCGAATTTCGGCGCCTGATTGTGCCCGCGCATCCAATTCCTTGGCCATCGCGGCAAAGCGCGCAACCGACGTCGGGTCACCACGCAGGGCAATGGCGTTGCTGCTATCAATGGCCGCGATGGAAACAGGCGGCCTCGCGCCCTCGCCGCCGCCTTGACCAGCCAGCGCCTGAAGCGCGGTGGCAATTTCACGCGCACCGGCGTTATCGAGTGCGACGATCTGCGTCGCTGCGCTATCGCGGTCAATCTGGCGGAGCAAATCGCGGATGCGGCCAATATTGTCGGCATAATCGGCAACCACAAGGCTGTTGGCATTTTTATTGGCCGTCAACGAACCTTCGCGGCTTATCAATGGACGCAGCGTTTCAACGGCTGAGGCGGCGTCAATCGAACGCAGGCGGAACACTTCCGTCACAAATTGGCTTGAAGTTGCGGCCCGGCTACCCACGCGGGTCGGTTGCGTTGCGGCGCCGTCGGAAGGCTGGATCCGGTAACCACCGCCACGAATGGGAATCGCGACGAGACCATTTGCGCGCAGCGTCGAGAGGAACACCTCAAAATATTCCGAACGCGACAATGGCCGGTCCGTAACCACCGACACCTTCCCATTCACACGGCCATCGACAATGAACGTCTGTCCGGTGACGCGGGCAGCATCCTGAACAAAGGCACGGATGTCGGCATCACGCACATTCAATGTCTGCTGCGCGGCGATAGGCTGGGCAAAAACGAGCGTGCTGCATGCCAGCAAAAGGGTAAATTTACGGATCACTGTTGTTCCAGATTTAGAGCAATGGGGACCTTTGCGCCGCCGCGTTCAACTTCAACGCTTAAGCGGGCTCCGGGCCTGATTTGAGAAGCAATGTCAGCCGCCGAGGATACCGGACGGCCGTTTATGCCAACGACAATGTCGCCAGCCTGAAATCCGGCGAGGCGCAACATCGTGCCATCATCGCGGGCTTGCAGAACGAGACCGGTGACCCTGCCGATTTCTGAAGCGTGTCTGCGTTCAGGCCGACGCCTCCGCCGGACGTCGTTGGCGTGGTTACAGCCGAACCTGATGCTGGCGGGCTAACCGTTTCCGCAGGCACCGACTGATCAAGATACAGCGATTCTTTGACGCCGCCGCGCGACAAAATGACATGGTCGAAGGCAACGGAATCCAAAGTGACGCCGGGCGCGACTTCTTCGCCAATGGCAAAACTGTTCTGCACGCCATCTTCACCAGCGATGATAGCCGAACCGCCGCCCGAGCTTTCATTGGTGCGCACGCCGAACAATGTCAGGCTTAACGATGTGACATTCTGGGTGGAATCTGCAGCCGCGTCATTGCGAAAAAACGGGTCAAATCCGGCAAATAACGCCATGCGGGCAGGCTGCGGCACCACATTAACCGACGGCGCGCGCCAGTCATTGACCGGGCCAACGGGGGTTATCAATATCCAGAAAAGACGTGCGGTTTGGACGGCGGTCAATATGGCCAGAACGCCCAGGATCAGGCGACCCGCGGGCACAGAACTGAATCGGTGCGACTGCGCTTTCACCCTTTCCGCCAATGTCATGCCACTGATTCCCCCCGGACGAATCCGCTTGAAGAACATGCGTTAAGGCGCGGCTGTGACTGTTGGATGAATTATAAATGACAGTTTAATGACTGTGCATCCGCGCCAATCGGACGACGCACAAAACAAAGGCGGCGCGTTGATGACAACGCGCCGCCGTAAGTTGGGGGGTATTAGCTTTAGAAATTCAGCTCTACGCCAATCGAGGCGCTGATGCCTTGTTTGTAACGGTTATAGAAAATCTTGTTCTCGCCATTTTCCTGCAACTCCTGATATTTGGTGTTGGTCAGGTTGCGGACTTCGAACTTCAATTCAGCTTCTTTGCCGCCAAGCGTAAATCCTTCACGCGCAACGAAATCAAGCTGAATGCCAGGCTTTTCCTTGATATCCGGCTGACCCGATGCACCACGGCTGGTAACCCGGTCGGTCGAATAGCTGAGCAAAATCGTCTGCTGCGAAAGGCGCTCGGTATCTTCGAGACCGAATTGCAAGTTGATCAGATGATCCGCTTGGCCGGTCAACGGCGAACCGTCGGTGAAGAAGTCGAGCGCGTTGGTCGACGATGCGTTAAACACCGCAACCGTGTCACCCGCCTTCACACTGATTTTTGACTTGGTGTAGGTGTAGTTGGCAATGACAACCGCACGGCGTGTCGCAAAAAAGCCTTCGTCGCCAATCGCAGAAAGATCGAAATATTTCTGCGTTTCGATTTCTACCCCGTGCAAATCAGCCTTCGGTGCGTTCGCGAAGCTGGTGATGACAGAGTTATCATCAAAGCTTGAGAACGACTCGATAGGGCTGTCGATACGCTTGAAAAAGCCGGCAATCGTGAAACGTTGCTCACGGTCGAAATACCATTCATAGCGCGCTTCAGCATTGTACAACTGGCTGTCCGTCAACAGCGGGTTACCGCGGAAAAGACGGTTGGAGTCGGTATCGTAGAAGTTCTGGAAAATCAGTTCGCGGAATTGCGGACGCGCGATGGTTTTCGACGCGCTCACCCGGAACTTCATCTGTTCATTCATGTCCCACGTCAGCGTCGCTGCGGGCAACCAATAGCTCCGATCCAAGCTGGTGGAGGCGAGCGAGGCTGTTGGCGTCGTGAACACCTGAACCGGCACAACGGTCTGTTCAGCGGTTTCGTAACGCACGCCAAGGTTCAGGCTGATTGCTGGGGTAATGAACGCCTGAATTTGGCCGTACCCAGCGTGGTTCAACAAGCTTGCATCAAAGACCGGGTTTGCTTCGTTGGTATCGATCAACGCGATGTTGTAAAAATCGATAATGTCCGGTTGCAGCAAAAAGTCTGGACGGAATAATGACGGCGCGATGGGCGTGCCGCCGGGTGCGACAAATTGGAAGTCACGACGTTCGGTGCGGCGAACCGTGTCCGAATAGGCATAACCTATCGTCGCGGTTATTTCCGGCGTGACCTTTGCCGACAGATCCAAACCACCGGCCCACAGATTTTCATTCAGATAGGAATAGCTGACTTCAGCGCTTCCTTGTTGACCGTTGTTAAGACGGTTGATGAACAATTGGCCATAAGGATCGGACGTGATGTTGCTGCGGTAATATTCTAGGCTGATTTCATCCGGCGCCTCGCGCTGAGAATTGGCGTAGGCTGCGCGGAAGCTCAAATTCACGTCGGGTGACAATTTGAACTCACCAACCAGCTGGCTATCCACCAACTGACGTTCGAGCCATGCTGTATCCTGCTGCATCAATGTCGCGGTGGGCGATGTTGTCTGACGGGTACCGACACCGAGACGCGCTTGTTTCAGCGTGTCGCGAATGAACAGATTGGTCCAACGGATTTTTTGTTCGCCCACTTCGATACCGAAGCCAAGCAGGCCGTTCACAACCATGCGGTTGTCGGTAATGACTTTCTGGAAATCCAGCTCTTTCTGGTTCAGGTCGAGCGTCGATGCCGTTTGTTGGATCGTGTCGCGGGTACGCCATTTGTTGCTGTAACCGGCGTTGAAGATGACCCCCATAGTGGCGTCATCGCCAATTTCGAAGTTCGTCCCACCGGTAATCGTACCTGAGCCATTAGGCGGCAGTTTCTTGTCACGCTGAACAACAGCATTCCGGCCGGTGATGAGCTCGCTGGCAATAGCCTGCGTATCGACGGTGCCGGCGCTGATGCGTGCGCCGCTGGCAAGATAGGATGCAAGCGCGGGTTTTAGGTCACGGTTGCCATTGTCGAAACCACTCCAATCCTGCGAGCTACCATAATATGTGTAGCCCAGTTGATTGGTGGTCTCGCTATTGACGCTCAAGTCGCCGCCGACCGTCAGGAATGTTTCGCGCGGTATCGCTTTGGTGGTCAGGTTGATAACGCCGCCGCCAAATTCACCGGGGAAGTTTGCCGAATAGGTTTTTTGCACAAGCGAAGATGCAATCACGCTTGTGGGGAAAAGATCGAGCGGAACAACGCGCTTCAATGGCTCAGGGCTTGGAAGCGGCGAACCGTTAAGCAATGCGAGCGAATAACGATCACCAAGGCCACGAACATAGACAAAACCGCCGCCAACGACGCTTAGGCCAGTGACACGCGATAGTGCGCCGGCAATGTCGCCTTCACCGGTACGTTCAATATCCGCGCTCGACAGCACGGAAACAACTTGCGCCGCGTTCTTGGAAATGTTGCGATCCAGATATCCGCGTACGACGATTTCTTCGCCACCCGGAATAGAGACATCGACATCCTCTTCGACTGGCTCGGCTGCGTCTGCTGGCGTGTCTGCTGGTGCTGCTTCAGCACTGGCTTGTTCGGCCTGTTCCGCTGCGGCGTCTTGCGCCATCAACATGGAAGGCGAAACGAGCGCCGACGTCAAAAGCAACAGTCTGATTGCCCCTACTGGCTTCAACATTGTAATTCCCTTTTATAAATTCGAAAAAAGGGTGAGGTGCATGCCCGCGTGGCCGCACCTCACCCGATATTATCCGCCAGCTATCAGTATGTTGGCAGTGAGGTGCAGAGACCGGTTACGCTGGTGCCCAGATTGGCCGTCGAGCTGTTGCAGGTCCAGCCTGCGTACCAAGTGTCGTTGGCGTCACGGACAGCACCGATATAGGTTGTTGCATCAAAGTAAGATGCGATGCTGCTGGCGTTGAACGCTGTAACTGCGTTTTCGGTGGCACCATTGATGAACAATGACGTCAAGCTTGGTGTGAACGCGCTGTTATTGTTGGTCGCTCCCGAACCGAACACCGCGCTTACTTGCGCCTCTGTTACACCGTTCGAACCAACAAACGCTGGCGATCCACACTGCATAACAACCGAACGGAATACTGGCGCACCAGCTTCGTCAATGCTTGCATCTGCTGTTGCCGATACGGTTTGTGCACGGCTGATCCGCAGGCATGATGTCGATGGGCTGACAACCACACCGTTAAACATGCTGTAGTCGGTACCACCACGCAGCAACATTGCCGACAGGTTACTAGTATTGTTGCGCTGAATGAAGGTGAAGTTCGACAGACGTGTGTTCTGGCGCGGCGTATTGCCGTCCGTAGCGTTATCCGAGTCAGCTTCGATCATCGAGTCACCCGCATTTGGACGCTGCACTGCCAATACATATTGGAAGTTCGCTTTAACACCGGTATCCGTATCCAAGTTATCGTCATCCGCACCAATCGACACGAAATACTTCATGTTGACGTTACCGCCGAAGAATTCTGCGCCATCGTCAGAGCTGTTGAACGACTGGATGTTGTTCAGAATAGTACCGGTGCCGGTGCCGCCCGTGGTCAGCGATTGCAGTTCGGAGTTACCCGAGAGAACAAAGCCCGAGTAGCGGATTTGGACAAAGCTCAAACGGCCGCTGTTATCGGCGGTGTTCGCGCCACCATAAAGTGCCGGGTCAACTGCGCCTTCAACCTGACGCTCGCAAGCAACAGTGCCTGGAGTTGCAGCAGGTGCTGCGCAATCAGTGATGGGTGCGCGACCGTTAAGAACGATACCGCCCCACTGACCAATCGAGCTGTCGTTGTTGAGACCGAGGACGTTGTCACGGCTGGTGAAGATGATTGGGAGGGCAGCCGTACCAACAGCGTTGATGCGGTTACCGCGGTTAACGTTCAACCATGACACGCCGGTTCCACCAAAGACGATAACGCCTGGTTCGATGTTCAGCGTGACGACATTGTTAGTCGATGAAGGACCTTGGTCCGTACCAACGTCAACACGGCCACCAAGACGATACAGAACGCCCGCAATCTTTGGCAATGTGCTGGTGGTGTTGACGCGCGCTGGCAATGTGCAGACGCGATATGTGCCGGTTGGACCAGTGATCGTACCACTGTCGGTCAAGCCTTGCGCATCAGCGATGGTTGGGCAGCCGCCAGCAGGTGTAACTGTCGCAGGTGGCGGTGGTGGCGGTGGTGGCGGCGGAGGTGCAGCCGGATTGTTGATGGTGATGTTACCACCAGTGCCTGGTGACGCGATATCATCTGCGCCACAGCCGGTGACGAGGGCAGCAGCTGCCGTCGCATACACGATCCCACGCAATTTTGGGTTTAACATTCTAAATCTCCGCAACAAATAAGACGTGCCCGATATGGGCAAATGCAACGGACCAGAATCGAATCATCATAAGGCCCCACCCGTTGACCATGCGGCGAATAGGGGCAAGCTGTGACATGGCTGTGCTTATCACATTGCATTTAGAAGAATGTTTTGCGTCAGATATGTGACAGCGGCAGAACAGGCGGGTCACAGCAAAATTATGCGCTAGAAAAAACGAAAGGCGAGCCGTTAGGCCCGCCTTTTATAAAGCGTTAGACGTGAGATGTTAGCTCAGTACATTTGGATCAGCGTGTCGCAATACGCATCTGCAAACCGGCATAGGCCTTACGCGCAGCGTCTTTTGAATTCATCACACGACCGTCGGCGAGCACCAGATCGACGGTATCACGGCTCTGCATCGCAGCGGCGAACATATTCGAAGCCTCTTCCATACGGCCCATACGCGCATAGGCACGGCCAAGGTTGAGCAGCTTCGCAGGATCATGCCGGCTCACTTGCGCGCTTGTCAGTATTTGAGAAACTGCCCGTTCATTGTCGCCCTTTACGAGAGCCTCATAGCCAATGGACCCCTTTGGGTATGCTGTTTCAATATTCATGGTCGGTTGGGCGTGAGCTGCAGCGCCCATCAAGCCACTTACCAAGGCGCCTGTTAGTAGCAGTTTCATCGGTTTTCTCCTTATCCCTGATGCGAATATTACACTTATATGACATCACTGCAATATATTTGTAATATAATTGTCATTTTTTCCATGGGACGAAAACTGCGCTTCAAATTCGGTAATATTTCAGACACATAACTTCTATCAAAGTCGCTCAAGAACCGCATCAAAGTGCCACCACCCTTCCCTAGTTGGGCGCTACAAACCTATGCAGGGAAGGTACCAAAATGCGTAAAATTACTATGATGCTTTTAGCCGGAGTCGCTTTCGGATCTGTGCCAGTTCGCGTCTAGCAGCAAAGGCATGCACGGATATTCCCCATAGTCCAATGATGCGCTCCATCGCACCAACGCTTGCAAAAGCCATGGGTGCGCTTCTACCTGACGCAGAGATGCCTGCGGTCCGATAATGACAATTGGCAATTCTTAATGGCAAAAAAACTGTCATTGATCTGCCACGCACATGACTCATCCGTCGTTTAGGGCTTCATTAAGACAACGGGGGATGGGCAATATGACAACCACTGAATTAAGCGACAGCCTGCTTTTTAAAAGCGATGGAAAAGGTCCAAAACTGCCGGCATGGTTCGATAAGCCCGAACCCAAAAGCTACCAACCAAAGATGCGGTTTCGCACGGTGTGGATTTCTGATGTGCATTTGGGGACAGCAGGGTGCCAGGCGGGACTGCTGAGCGATTTTCTGCATTCCATCGAATGTGAGACGCTTTATCTGGTCGGCGACATTGTCGATGGCTGGCGGTTACGCAAGGGTTGGTATTGGCCCGACCAGCACAATGAAGTCATTCGACGGGTTTTGAAAATGGCGCATCGCGGGACCCGCGTCGTCTATATTCCCGGCAACCATGACGAAATGTTCCGCGATTATGCGGGCCTTAGCTTTGGCGGCGTTGAGGTTCAGTTGGAGGCGATCCACCAGACCGCCGACGGCCGCGCATTACTCGTTACGCACGGCGATGCCTTTGACGGCATCGTGCTATATGCCCGCTGGCTCGCTTTTTTGGGTGACCAAGCGTATACGCTGCTGTTGAAAGCCAACGTCGTTCTCAACGCGGTGCGCCGCAGGTTGAACATGCCGTATTGGTCGCTTTCATCCTATCTTAAAATGCGCGTCAAAAACGCAGTGCAGTTTATCGGGCAATATGAAGAAGTGGTCGCGCGCGAGGCCGCGCTTCGCGGTGTTCAAGGCGTTGTGTGCGGTCACATCCATTCTGCCGAAATCCGGCAGTTTGGATCTATTACCTATTATAATGACGGCGACTGGGTCGAAAGCTGCACCGCGTTGACCGAGGCGAAGGACGGATCCATGGCGATTATCGATTGGGCTGCGCATGTCCGTAAAGCTGCTGAAAAGCGGGCTTCGATCGCGGCGTGAGGATCGCCATCGCAACGGACGCTTGGCTGCCGCAAGTCAATGGCGTTGTCCGGACGATGACCGAAACGGTCAACCGGCTGAAATCGCGCGGACATACCGTCGAAGTGATCGCGCCGGACAGGTTCACCACCATTCCCTGCCCCGGCTATGCGGAAATCCGCCTTGCGCTGGCACCCCGCTTTGGCGTGCGCAAGGCTTTACACGCCATGGCTCCGGACATTGTCCATATCGCGACCGAAGGCCCAATTGGTTGGAGCGCACGGGCATGGTGCCTTGCGCATGATGTGCCCTTTACCTCGGCATTTCATACCCGCTTTCCGGATTATCTTGCCGTGCGAACGGGGCTATCCGCTGAGTGGTTTTGGCCAATCATGCGGATGTTCCATAAGCCATCTCGTGCCGTCCTGACCGCGACAAAGGGTTTGATGGATGAGCTTTCAGTGCGGGGCATCCCCAATACGCGCCTGTGGTCACGCGGCATCGACCATGGCCTTTTTCATGGAGATCAGCCAGACCATCCCCGGTTGGCAAACCTACCCAAACCCATCATGATTTCCGTGGGCCGTGTTTCCGTGGAGAAAAATCTGGAAGCCTTTCTATCTGCGGACGTCGCAGGCAGTAAGGTCGTGATCGGCGACGGCCCTGCTTTGTCTGAATTAAGAATAAAATATCCCAATGCCATTTTCCTGAGAACGCTCAAGGGAACTGAACTGGCAAGCGCCTATGCCACCGCAGACGTTTTTGTATTTCCCAGTCGAACCGATACATTTGGGTTGGTGATGATCGAAGCGTTGGCATCTGGACTTCCGGTCGCTGCATTTCCCGTCGCTGGTCCTTTGGATATTATCGGTCCGGATGGCCGCGGTCCCTGGTCCGAATTGCCACGACCGATCGGATCTTTAAGCGACGACCTGTCCTCTGCCATTCGGAACGCGCTTAGTGTGCGCAAAGCCGACGCTGCAGCATATGCGCAGAGTTTCGATTGGGATCGATGCACCGACCAGTTCATTGGCGCATTGGGTGAAGTCACTAATCAAAATGCCTGACATATAATCCCTTATATGGAGGGATCTGCTTTTTCTCATGAAATACCCAGCAATGACGTCCAAAGAACACGCCTAGCCGCACCAAAGCGTTAACGGCACGTGGGCTATCGATTATTAGCTGCGCAATAAGGTACAAACGGCCGCCGCTCGCGACAACCGTTCGCACTGTGTATATTGATCGGCTCTTAGAGCTTACGCCTTGGCCTTCAGGCTTTCTGCTACCGCAACGCCGTGCCGCTCAATTGCTTTGACGATCTTGCCAGCACCTTCAAGGTCGCCCCAGAACATGGGGCCGCCGCGGTAAATGGGCCAGCCATAGCCATAGATCCAGACCACATCGATATCGGATGGACGCTGGGCTTTGCCTTCCTGAAGTATTTTGTAGCCCTCATTGACCATCGGATAGAGTGTCCGCTCGACAATCTCCTGATCGCTGATCTCGCGTTTCGGCAAGTTAGATGTCGACCGGAACTCTTCAATGATAGCGAGCGCCTCAGCGCTTGGCGTGCCGACGCGCTTTTCATCATAATCGTAAAAGCCCTTGCCGTTTTTCTGACCAAAACGTCCCGCCGCACACAAGGCGTCACGGATCGTGTCAATGCGGCTTGGGTCGCGGTGCCAGCCAATATCGAGGCCAGCGAGATCGCTCATCTGGAATGGCCCCATCGGCATGCCAAAATCGGTATGGACCTTGTCGATCTGCGCCGGTGTTGCGCCTTCCAATAATAATTGCATCGCTGGCTGTTGGCGCGTTGACAGCATCCGGTTGCCAATAAAGCCATGGCAAACACCTGCGACCACCGCCACTTTGCCAATTTTCTTGCCGATGGCCATCGCGGTTGCGAGCACGTCATCCGCAGTCTTTGCGCCGCGGACGACCTCCAACAATTTCATCACATTGGCGGGCGAGAAGAAGTGCATTCCAACCACGTCTTGAGGACGCGAGGTGCTATCCGCGATTTCATCGACATCGAGATAGGATGTGTTCGAGGCCAAAATTGCACCCGGCTTACAAATGGCATCAAGCTTGCCAAACACCTCTTTCTTGACGTCCATGCTTTCATACACAGCTTCGATCACAAGGTCGCAATCTGCGAGGTCCTCAAGCGCGAGTGACGGCGTCAACAGACCCATCATGCCCTCAACCTGTTCAGTCGTGAAGCGGCCCTTGGCGGCACTATTTTCGTAATTCTTGCGGATAACGCCGACACCGCGATCCAGATTTTCCTTAACCATTTCGACGATGGTCACGGGGATTCCCTTGGATAGGAAATTCATCGATATGCCGCCACCCATGGTGCCTGCGCCAATGACGCCGACTTTCTTAATGTGGCGCAGGGCCAAATCCTTGGGCAGCCCGTCAATTTTCGCAGCCTGTCGTTCGGCAAAGAACATGTGGCGCTGAGCAGCCGATTGGGAACCGCCCATCAGCTTGAGAAATTCAGTACGTTCGAATTTCATGCCTTCATCAAATGGCAGGCGTGTCGCGGCCTCAACGCACGCCAAATTGGCGTAAGGCGCATCAAAGCCCCGCCACTTTTTCGCATTGGCAGCCTTCAACTGTTCAATGACGCCGACATCGCCAGCAAGGGGCCGATCGCGGGTTGGCCGAGGACCGGCAGAAATCAATTCACGTGCATAAGCGATGGCATCTTCCGCCAGGCTATCTTCACCGGCAAGCCTGTCGACTAAGCCAATTGCGGCGGCCTTAGCGGCGGGCAAATGCTCCCCAAGTGCGCACATCGTTGCGGCAGCCTCAATCCCCACGACACGAGGAAGCCGTTGCGTGCCACCCGCACCCGGCAGCAGGCCAAGCTTGACCTCTGGAACACCAAGTCGCGCGGATGGCACCGCGATACGGTAATGGCAGACAAGCGCGGTTTCCAATCCCCCGCCAAGCGCCGTCCCATGGATGGCAGCGACGACAGGCTTATGTGCCGCTTCAATCATGTTGAGCACCGCGTTGAAATCGGGTCCTTGCGGCGCCTTTCCAAATTCCGTGATGTCGGCGCCTGCAATGAAGGTTGATCCCGCGCAACGCAGCACAATCGCTTTGACCGAGTCGTCGGCAAGCGCCTGTTCAAAACCGTCTTTCAGCCCCTGCCGGACATGCCATGACAGCGCATTAACGGGCGGGTTATCGACAAGAACAACAAGGATATCATCGATTTTCTGCGTGGTGACTGACTGCACGGTAAACTCCTCAATATCAGCGCAGGCCATGTTTGATCTGCTCGCTGGGTAAAATTGAATGTCTCGGTGGTTCTAGAATGTTTTGGGTCGCGCTGGCAATCCCGCTGCGTCATCAAAGCGCAGCGCGCAGATGTCTGGCGTTAGTTTTTCAGGCTTTGAATGATCGCCGAAAAATCCATGCCGCCTTTTCCAGCCGCATCAAATTGCGCATATAGTTCGGCCGCCCGCGCGCCCATGGGCACATCGGCGTCAACGGACTGCGCAGCTTCCATTGCCAGCTTAAGGTCCTTCAGCATCAGTGCGGTCGCAAATCCGCCCTGATAATCATTATCCGCAGGCGATGTCGGTCCGACGCCTGGAACGGGGCAATAGCTTGTCATCGACCAATTTTGGCCAGAGGCTTTCGACGAAATGTTGTAAAAGGTTTGAAGGTCGAGCCCAAGCTTTTCAGCCATGGCAAAAGTTTCGCAGGTCGCAATCATCGATGCACCCAGCAGCATGTTGTTGCATATCTTTGCCGCCTGACCCGCCCCTGATCCGCCAGCATGAATGACAGCCTTGCCCATCGCCGACAGGATCGGCTCTGCCCGCGCAAAGGCAGTATCGGTGCCACCCACCATGAAGGTCAACGTGCCCCCATTGGCCGCCGCAATGCCGCCCGACACCGGGGCATCGACCATGTCATAGCCAGCGGCGACAGCATACGCCGTCACCTTGCGCGCGGTATCAACATCAATCGTCGAACAATCGAGCAATATCGCGCCTGTGGGGGCATGGCCCAATACATCATTTTCAAATACGCTATCGACGATACTGCCATTGGGCAGCATCGATACGACAGCGTCAACGCCATCGACTGCGTCGCGCACGGACGTAAATGTAGCGCAGCCATTTTCCTGCGCGCGCGCCAATGGGTCAGCCGACAGATCAAACGCATTTACCCTGTGCCCTGCCTTAACGAGGTTTGCGGCCATGCCGCCGCCCATGTTGCCCAGACCGATAAATGCGATTTTCATGTGATTTACCCCATGGTGGGAATGACGAACGCGTTGCCACCGTCGGGAGATCCGTCCGGCCAGCGCTGGGTGATTGTCTTGACCTTGGTCCAGAACTTCACGCCTTCCATGCCGTGCTGGTTGGTGTCGCCAAAGGCAGAGCGTTTCCAGCCGCCAAAGCTGTGATAGGCAACCGGCACGGGGATCGGCACGTTGATGCCGACCATGCCGACATTGACGCGCGCTGCAAATTCACGGGCGGCGTGGCCATTGCGCGTAAAGATCGCGACGCCATTGCCATATTGGTGCTTTGAAGGAAGCGCCAAGGCCTCTTCAAAGTTGGCCGCGCGGACGATCTGCAGCACTGGGCCGAAGATTTCTTCCTTATAGCTTTCCATGTCAGTGGTGACATGGTCGAACAAGGTTGGGCCTATGAAGTAACCTTCTTCATGTCCCTGCAGCTTGAACCCGCGTCCATCGACAATCAGCTCGCCGCCTTCATCAACACAGGTCTGGATCCAGCCCTCAACCTTTGCCTTGTGCTGTGCGGTTACAACCGGACCATAATGCGCTTCGGCATCGGTTGAAACGCCGACGCGTAGTGCTTGTATCGCCGGAATGAGCTTCGCCTTCAAACGCTCTGCCGTGTCGTCGCCAACTGGCACGACGACAGGAAGCGCCATGCAACGTTCACCGGCTGAACCAAAGGCCGCACCTGCCAAATCATTGACGACTTGGTCGAGGTCAGCATCGGGCATGACGATGCCATGGTTCTTCGCGCCGCCCATGGCCTGCACACGCTTACCGTTGGCAACGCCGCGATTGTAGACATAATGCGCAATGTCGGACGAACCGACAAAGCTGACAGCGCCGATGGCGGGGTGATCAAGAATGGCGTCAACCATTTCCTTGTCGCCATGCACAACCTGGCAAATGCCTTCGGGCAAGCCAGCTTCGATAAACAGTTCCGCCAACCGCACAGGAACGCTTGGGTCGCGCTCGCTTGGCTTGATGATGAAGGCATTGCCCGTCGCAATCGCGGGGCCACACATCCACAAGGGGATCATGCCGGGGAAGTTGAACGGGGTAATACCTGCACCAACGCCAATAGGCTGACGCATCGAATATACGTCAATGCCGGGGCCAGCGCCTTGGCTATATTCGCCCTTCATAACATGCGGGATGCCGCAGCAAAATTCGATGACTTCCAACCCGCGCTGAATGTCGCCCTTGCTGTCGGCAATGACTTTGCCATGTTCGGACGAAAGCATATGCGCCAGATCGTCCATATTGGCTTCAACCAGACGCTTGAATTCAAACATCACGCGCGCACGGCGCTGCGGGTTGGTCGTCGCCCACGCCGGTTGCGCGGCCAATGCTGCCTGCACCGCGCGTTCCAACACTGCGGCATCGCCCAATGCAACGCGGGCCTGAACGCCGCCATTGTTTGGATCCATTATGTCGCCAAAACGCGATGCGCTGGCGCCCGTGCCACCGCTAATGAAATGATCGATTTGACGCATAGCTCTTCTCCTAATTCCGTGAGCCGCCAATGCCCGTGTCGGACCATTAATGCAACCTCGGTATATTATGGTTCAAAAATTGTTGACGGTGCATATATGGGCTTCAGAACGCCGCAATATCCTTATCCTTCATTTTTTCGGGAACCTGCATGATCACGCTATTGGCTCGGACCTCGCTACTGGCGTTCGTCATCGGTGCGCCTGCCGCTTATGCGCAGGAGAGCGCCGAGCCGATTATCATTGTCACCGGAAAAGGGCTCGACCAGACGAAGGGGGACCCCGCTTATGGCTCGGTGGAAATCGACCGCACGCGCCTAAGCAGCGAAGCGTCTGGCCGGATTGAAAATATCCTCGCCGATGTTGCGGGATTTCAACAGTTTCGGCGTTCGGACAGCCGGTCAGCCAATCCATCGGCGCAAGGGGCCACCTTGCGCGCGCTTGGCGGCAATGCATCAAGCCGCACGCTGGTGCTGCTTGATGGCGTGCCTCAGGCCGACCCGTTTTTTGGTTACATCCCCTTTAGCGCGATCACCCCCGAACGTTTATCCTCCATTCGCGTCACGCGCGGCGGCGGCAATGGTGCCTTTGGTGCAGGGGCCGTCGCAGGGACCATCGAACTGAACAGCGCGGGGCGAACCGACCTGCCCGACGCGGCATTGTCGGCCTTTTACGGCAGTGGCAACGCCAGCGAATTGTCCGCTGGCCTCGCGACTGATCTCGGTGCCGGATTTGTCAGCATATCGGGTCGGTGGGATCGCGGCGACGGGTTTTACACCGCGCCAAGCGCCACCCGCCAGCCAACCGACGTCCGCGCCGCCTACGACAGCTGGTCAACCGGATTGCGCGCCGTTGCGCCGTTGGCGGACGGTGTTGAACTGCAGGTCCGTGGGCTGATTTTTCAGGACCATCGGACGTTAAGATTTGCAGGCGCAGACAGCAGCTCCGAAGGACAGGACGCGAGCATTCGCATCGTGTCGCAGGGCCGCTGGCAAGTCGACGCTCTGGCCTATGTGCAAGCGCGCAACTTTACCAACATCGTGATCAGCGCAACATCGTTCCGCAAAACGCTCGACCAAAGAAACACGCCATCCACGGGCATCGGCGGCAAAATTGAGGTCAGGCCACCCGTTGGCGGCGATCATCAATTGCGCATGGGCGTAGACGCGCGGCTATCCGAAGGCGAGCTATTTGAGGATGTCTACAGCGGCGTCACCGGCCTCGTGACCGCACGCCGCAACGCCGGTGGCAACAGCGCGACATTTGGTGTTTTTGCAGAAAATGATTGGACGCTTGGCGATCTGACGCTGACCGGCGGCATCCGGGCAGATCGCTGGACCATCGACAATGGCTTTTTTGCAGAGCGCGCCACCAACGGAACCGTCGTGCGCGATGATGTCTTTGCCGATCGCGCAAGTTGGCAGTCCAGCGCACGCGTTGGCGCACTCTATGCACTGACCGATGGCGTCGCGCTCCGTGCTGCGGCCTATACCGGCTTTCGTTTGCCAACGCTGAACGAACTCTACCGCCCGTTCACGGTCTTCCCGGTCGCAACGCGCGCCAATGAGGCGTTGGACGTGGAAAAGCTGCGCGGTTTTGAGGCTGGGTTTGACGTCCGGCCAGCCACCGGCGTGACGCTTGGCGCAACATTATTCTACAACAGGCTCAACGACGCCATCGCCAACGTCACGATTGGCACTAATCTGCGCCGACGCGGCAATGTCGACGCTTTCATTGCCAAGGGCGTCGAGCTCAGCGGCGAAGCGCAATTTGCTGCGGTCAGCATTGCCGCATCGTACGCGTTCAGCCACAGCAAAGTGCGCGCATCAGGCATCGCCAGCGGCCTCAACGGGCTCACCCCGGCCCAAAGCCCCCGCCATGCCGCAAATGCGACCGTGCGGTGGACGCCACGCGCCGACGCCATATTGTCGGCAACAGCCCGTTATGTCGGCGCACAATTTGAAGATGATCTTGAGGCGAATATTTTGCCATCGGCGCTAACCTTTGACGGCTTTGCACAAATCCCCCTCACCCGGCAAATCGCATTGACCGGCCGAGTTGAGAATATCCTCAATGAACAGGTTGTAACCCGCAAAGTGGGAACGTCGATAGACCTTGGAACACCCCGGATATTTTGGATCGGCCTGAAATTTTCAGGTCGATAGCGGCGAAGGCTTCATCATGTCTCGCGCGGCTGAATAAAGAGCAGCGCAAATGCCGCGAGTCAGTCTTCGCCCATAGGTCGCCGGTGACATGCGGCAGGCGGGCATCAAGTTGTTGAAGCGCCGCATAAGCGCCAGTGCGACTGGGGCAGTTATTGCATGAAACCCAAATTGTCGCGTGGTGGACCCCAGACCGCCAGATCAATCCGCGCACCGGGACGCAGCAGAGAGTGCAAATTTGCAAAGGCCTTATGCGGTTCGGGAAAAAACATACTGCCAAAGCGCGAAAAGAGCCTGTCAAATGGGGCATCTTCCAACTGGACCGTGGCTCCATCAGCGCAGATGAACCCAATGTTGGTGACTCCAGCGTCTTTGGCACGCCGCAGAGACGCGGTCGTCAAGTCGGGTGAAATGTCGATGCCAACAACTTCGCCGGAAGGCGCGACGGCCTTGGCGATGGCAATTGTCGTCCCGCCGCCACCGCAGCCGATATCAAGCACGCGTTCGCCGGGTTTAAAATCGGCTTGCCGAAGAAGCGCTTCGCCAATGGGCGCGATCATGCCTTCAAAACATGCGAGATTGGCGAGCCATTTGGCACCCATTTCGCCTGCCCAATCTTCGCCCTTCAATGTTTCCGGGCCGTTGTTCATCTCGGTCATTTTTGCGCCACTCCTTATGCAACCTTTTAGAGCAATATCCAGCGGATAGCACTTCCGACGATCGCCAGCGCTGCAACGCTCAGCGCCCAGATGCCGAAGAACCAGCCCAATTGTTTGGCGCGCGGCATCAATGATATCCGTCGTGGCCGACTTTGCCGCGAAACACCCAATAGGACCATGCGGTATAAGCAACAATGATCGGGACCATGATGGATGCGCCGATCAACATGAAGACTTGGCTGCGATGTGGCGCTGCTGCTTCCCAGATGGTGACCCGCGCCGGAATGACGTTTGGCCAGATCGAAATGCCAAGGCCAATCAAGCATAAGCCAAACAATGCGAGTGCCCAAAAGAACGGCTGCGCGTCCTTGGTCTGGCGCAGGCTGCGGTAGAAAAGGAATGTCACGGCGATGGTGGCAATCGGCACTATCGCCGTTGCCAGTACACCCGGATAGCTCAACCAGCGCAGATAATATTGCGCCTCAAGCGTCAGCGTGGCGAGGCTGATGAGGCCGATCATCAAAAGCAAGCTTATGCCCAGCCGTCCGGCATACGTGACCGATTGACGCTGCAATGCGCCTTCGGTCTTCCAGTTCAGCCAGCACGCGCCCAAAAGCGCATAGCCAACCACCAGCCCAAAGCCGGTCAAAATGCTAAATGGCGACAGCCATTCCCACCATCCGCCTGCATAGGAGCGGCCTTCAACGGTAATGCCTTGGAGCAGCGCGCCAAGCGCTATCCCTTGCGCGAAGGTGGCAATGAACGAGCCCAGCGTGAATGCGCGATCCCACAGTTCGCGATGTGCGGGGTCACGCCAGCGAAATTCGAACGCAACGCCGCGGAACACAAGGCCGAGCAGCATCGCAATCATCGGTGCATAGAGCGCAGGTAAAATGATGGCGTACGCCAGCGGGAAGGCCGCAAGCAAACCGCCGACCCCCATCACCAGCCATGTTTCGTTTCCGTCCCAGACAGGCGCGATGCTGTTCATCGCGGTATCGCGGTCCTTGCCCACTTTGAAAAAGGGAAACAATATGCCGATGCCAAGGTCAAAGCCGTCCATGACGACATAAGCAATGATGGCAAAGCCAATGATGCTGGCCCAAATGACTGTCAGATCGATCATGCCGATGCTCCTTCCAATACCGCGGGTGCAGGTGTGATGCCTGCGCTTCGGATTGGGGCACCATCGAGCGCGCTTTCATGTGCCTCCGGTGCTTTCTTCATCAAGCGCAGCAAATACCAAATGCCCATGCCGAACACTGTGAAATATACGACGACAAAGGCGAGAAGCGAGAAAGCAACCGCGGGTGCATCCAATGGCGACGCACTATCAACGGTGCGCAGCACGCCATAAATCGTGAAGGGTTGCCGCCCAACTTCGGTCACCACCCAGCCGGCCAGCACCGCAATGAAGCCAGACGGGCCCATCACTAATGCGGCCTTATGGAGCCACGACCATTCATATAGCCGCTTTCTTGCCCGCGCGAGCAGGCTCCACATGCCGATGGCCACCATCGCCATGCCGAGGCCGACCATGATCCGGAATGCCCAAAAGACAATGCCAACCGGCGGCTCGTCTGCATCGGGGATGGTATCAAGCCCCGCGAGCGGTGCATTCAGATCATGCTTCAGGATCAACGAAGATGCTTTGGGAATTTCGATGGCGTAATCGACCGTCCGCTCTTTGCTGTTGGGAATGCCAAACAATATCAATGGCGCGCCGTTGGGATGGCTTTGATAATGCCCCTCCATCGCCATGACCTTCGCGGGTTGATGCTCGAGCGTATTGATGCCGTGAAAGTCACCCGCGACAACCTGAAGCGGTGCGACAATTGCCGCCATCCACATCGCCATCGAGAACATTTTGCGCGCCCCCGGATTGCTTTTGTCTTTCAACAAATGCCAGGCACCAACCGCCCCCACTGCAAAGGCCGTGGTCAGATAAGCCGCCAGCAAAGTGTGGACGAGGCGGTAGGGGAAGCTTGGGTTGAAGATGATCATCCACCAGCTATCACCGGGCATCAACTGACCATTGGCCGCGATCTCATATCCCACCGGCGTTTGCATCCAGCTGTTCACGGACAGTATCCAGAATGCGGAAATGAAGGTGCCGATGGCGACGGCCAGTGTCGCAACAAAGTGGAGCTTGCGCCCAACCTTGTTGATACCGAAAAGCATGACGCCCAGAAAGCCAGCCTCCAAAAAGAATGCCGTCAGCACTTCATAGGCCATTAACGGCCCAATGACGGGTCCGGCCTTGTCCGAAAATACCGACCAGTTGGTGCCGAATTGGTAGGACATGACGATGCCCGACACGACGCCCATCGCAAAAACGACGGCGAATATCTTGAGCCAGTAACGATAGAGATTGGCGTACACGCCCTTACCGGTTTTGAGCCACAGCCCCTCAAGAACCGCGAGAAAGCTCGCCAGCCCAATCGAAAACGCCGGGAACAGAAAGTGGAAGCTTACGGTAAAAGCAAATTGTGCGCGGGCCAGAATTATTGCCCATTCCTGCTCAATCATCATATCAGTCCCCTTGCCATCCACAGATCGGCTGGCGTTTGCGTTTCTTCTTCGCGATTGGCGATTTCCAGCACGGCTTCAAAAGCTTCATTTTGTGAAAGCCACACCCGTCCGGTAAGTTCGTGCAGGAAATGCCCGCGTTCGAGCGCGTCCATCACCGGGCCTTTGACTTCGGACAGGTGTAGGCACACGCCAGCATCGGCCATGCGGTGGTTGATGGCCTCGATGCTCTCAAGAGCAGAAGCATCAATCGCGTTGACCGCCGAGGCCATCAGGATGAGATGCTTGAGCTTGGGATGTGCGGCAATCTCCTCCAGCACGAATTCTTCCAACCAGCGCGCGTTGAGATAGGTCAGGCTTTCATCAATGCGGATGGTCAGGATGCGCGGATCAGTGAACACCTTGTGGCGTTTCACATTTCGGAAATGCTCCGTCTCGGGAACTCGTCCCACAATGGCGGCATGTGGCCGTGAGGCGCGCCAGAGGAACAGTGCGAGGCTTAGGCCGACGCCGGCCATCACACCGGGTTCAACGCCAATCAGGAGCGTCACAGCTATCGTCGCCGCCATCGCGGCAAAATCGGCTTTGGAATAATGCCAGATCGCACGCGGCGTTTTAAAATCGACGAGGCTCAAGACCGCAACGATGATTGTACCTGCCAATGTCGCGATGGGGAGAGAGGCGAGCAATGGCGTCAGGAACAAGGCCGCGAGCAATATGCCAATTGCGGTAAATGCACCTGCGGCCGGGGTCTCTGCGCCCGCATCAAAGTTGACGACCGAGCGGGCAAAGCCGCCCGTCACGGGATAGCCGCCCGAAAAAGCGGCGGCGACATTGGCTGCGCCCAGACCAATGAGCTCCTGATCCGGAACAATGCGTTGCCGCTTTTTCGCTGCAAGCGTTTGCGCGACCGAGACCGATTCCACAAACCCAATGATGCTGAGTAATAAAGCAGGAACAGCCAGTCGCTGCCATAAACCGGCATCAAACAAGGGAACGGTAAAGGGCGGCAAGCTTTGCGGGATGTCGCCCACCACCTTCACGCCTTTGGCTTCGAGATCGAAGGTAATGACCGCCAAAATCGACAACGCGACCGCCACGATGGGTCCGGCTTTGGCAACAAGATCAGCGGGCCGCGCCGCCAGCCCGAAACCGACGAGCATGGGTTTTAAACCTTTGCGTACCCAGAATAGAAATCCGGTCGCAATCACGCCAATCGCAAGGGTGTAAGGATTGGTATCCTTGGCATTTTCGATCAACGTCGTGATCAGCTCGGGCATTGCCTCACCCGACGCCTTAATGCCCAACAGCGACTTGAGTTGGCTGGTGGCAATAATGATACCGCTTGCGGTAATAAATCCTGACACAACAGGATGCGATAACAGGTTGGCGAGAAAACCCAGACGCAACACACCCATGACAATCAGGATCAGCCCGGACAGTAACGCGAGGACAAGGGTAGCGGCGATAAATTCGGCGCTGCCCGGTGCGGCAACGGCGCTCGCCGCTGTCAAAGTCATCAGCGAAATCACCGCTACGGGGCCGACGGCGAGTGCGCGGCTCGTCCCGAACAGGGCATAAGCAATGATGGGAAGAATAGACGCGTATAGCCCGATTTCCGGTGGCAAGCCCGCCAACATGGCATAAGCCAGGCTTTGCGGGATGAGCATGATCGTGACGATTGCGGCAGCGACCAAATCATTGGTCAACGTCACGCCGCCATAGCCGCGTCCCCATTCCAATATCGGCAAATAGCGCGCCAATTTCATAGCCGTTATGCCGCGCCGATCTTGTGGGGCTTGACCATCCACTCATGCCCTTTGAGCATACCGTGCCAGTAAATTGGGGGAAGGATGGTGTCCTTTAACAGCCATGACAGGCGCGATGGGCGCGTGCCGTCAATCAACCAATTCGGGAAGCTCGGCAGCAATTTTCCGCCATAACCAAATTCGGCGAGCACAATCTTGCCGTGCTCAACCGTCAACGGGCAACTGCCATAGCCGTCATAATCGGCGACCGGCGGTTTGCCCTCAAGAGCAGCCAATACGTTCACCGCGACCACAGGCGCTTGCTTGCGCGCTGCCGCCATGGTCTTAGCGTTTGATGCTGAGCAGGCATCGCCCAAGGCGAAGACATTCGCATACCGCACATGCTGCAACGTTGCTTCATTGACCTCGATAAAACCACTCGCGGCAGCCAGCGGACTGTTGCGCACAAAATCTGGCGCGACTTGCGGCGGGACGACATGGATCATGTCGAACTTTTCTTCGACCCGCTTGACGATGTCCCCGCGCTTCTGTTCAAATGTCGCAATTTTGGCAGGGCCATCAATCGCAACCAGCTTCGATTCGAAATTTAGATGCGCGTTATAACGTTCAATATATTCCATCAATGCGGGGACATAGGCCGCAACCCCGAACAGCACTGCGCCGCTGTTATGGAATTGCACATCAATGTCGTTTAACACCCCGGCACGTTCCCACGCGCTGCACGACAGATACATTGATTTTTGCGGCGCGCCTGCACATTTGATCGGCATGGGCGGCTGCGTGAACAGCGCGCGGCCTTGCTTTAAATCCTTCACAAGGCGGTTGGTATAAGGGGCGAGGTCGTAACGATAGTTGGACGTTACACCATTTTGACCGAGCGTTTCGGTCAAGCCGTAAATGGCATCCCAATCCAGCTTGATCCCGGGGCAAGCCACCAGCACGCGATAGGCAACCGAACTGCCATCGGCGAGCAGCACTTTGTTGTCCTCAGGCACAAATCCAGAGGCTGCTTTCTTGATCCAGTCAACCGCTTTGGGCATGACCGATTTTTCGGTGCACTTGGTGAATTCAGCCGAGAAAACGCCAGCCCCAACCATAGTCCAGCCGGGCTGATAATAATGGTCTTCTGACGGTTCGATAACGGCAATCGATAGCTTCTGATTGCGTTTGAGGAGGCTGGAGGCTGTGGCGATTCCCGCACTGCCGCCGCCCACAATAACCACATCATAGATTTTGGCGGAGGATGGCATTTTGTCCTGACCTTTTGTCGCCATTTCCCAAAGCTTGGTTGAACGCGCGCCGGAGCGGCAATAGGCAAGAATGGAAATGAGAGGCCAAGCGCTTCTGCTTCTTTCTGGATAGCGGCGGCGGATGGTTGCCCCGCCTCTTCGCCATCGGGCCGGTTGCAGATAACCGATTTGAAGCCCTGCGCGGCGGCGTGATGCAGATCTTCTGTCGTCAATTGCCCTGAGACAGAAAAGCCTGGCGTGATGGATTTGAACGTCATTTAAGCCCCGCTTGTTTTGGTTTTTGGGATGAAAAAGGTACGAAGCGTTGCGCGGCCATGCCGACAAACATCGCAATGACAAATGGCGCAACATCGCCCGGCGCAATCGCCAAGTCAGCAAGCGCAGGTCCGGGGCAAAGGCCGGCAACGCCCCAACCCATTCCAAACAATATGGCGCCAAAAGCGAGCGGGCGATCCAGCGTGCTTGTGCCAGGCAAATCAAATGCTGGTGCCGCAAGCGGCGCCGACAGCCGCGATCTAATCACCCAAGCCACGGCCATTGGCAGCATGGCGCCGCCCATGACGAAAGCGAGCGTTGGATCCCATTGGCCAAGCAGATCCAGAAACGCCTGAACGCGCGCAGGGTCCGACATGCCCGAATAGGCAAGGCCGGCCCCGAACAGCGTTCCAGAGACTAATGCGATAAGCGCCCGGGTCATAGCCAACCTCCTGCGCGCAGAATCCCTACAGTCACAAACCCGCTTGCCATGAACATGCCTGTTGCCACCATCGACCGCGGCGAAAGACGCGACAGCCCGCATACGCCATGGCCACTGGTGCAGCCCGAGCCGAGCCGTGTGCCATAACCAACGAGTAAGCCGCCGATGATCAGCGGCCAGATGGATGCTGGAAAGTTGACGTTCACCGCACCAACGGTCTGCGCGATCAGAAGCGCACCAAGCGGAAGGCCGACGACAAATGCGATTGCGACATTTCGTGGCGCTCCGCTATCCGCGATGCCCGTTGCCCGTGCCGCCATTCCGCTTACGCCGGCGATCCGGCCAAGGCCGAGCAGCATGATTGCGGCCGCAAGCCCAATCAGCAAGCCGCCCATAAAGCCCTCAACAGGCATGGCGTTGGGAAAGGGCGCCATCATACGGCGTTTACCGGGATTTTGAGGTAGGTTATGCCATTGTCGTCCGCGGCGGGCATATGGCCTGCGCGCATATTCACTTGCACCGACGGCAAAATCAGGCGCGGCATATCCAGCGTCGCATCGCGCGCCTCACGCATCGCGACAAATTCATCCTCGGTTATGCCGTCATGGGCATGGATATTGCCCGCACGCTCGGCCTCCACCGTCGTTTCCCATGCATATTCCGTGCGACCAGCAGGCAGATAGTCGTGGCACATAAAGAGCCGCGTCGTGGCAGGCAGCGACAAAATCCGCCGCAACGACTGGAACAATTGCCGCGCGTTCCCGCCGGGAAAATCCGCGCGTGCCGTGCCGTAATCGGGCATGAACATTGTGTCGCCCGTGAACACGGCATCACCAATGACATAGGCAATGTCCGCAGGCGTATGACCAGGGACATGGAGGACGGTTACGTCCAGCTTCCCAATTTGGAAGTGGTCGCCATCGGCAAACAGCCGGTCAAAGTCCGACCCATCACGCTGAAAATCAGTGCCAGCGTTAAACAGCTTTCCGAACACATTCTGGACAGTGACGATATGTTCGCCGATGGCGATTTTGCCGCCAAGCTTTTGCTGCAAATAAGGTGCCGCCGAAAGGTGATCGGCATGCGCATGGGTTTCGAGCAGCCAATCAACGGCCAAGCCCTGCTGTGCAACATATGCGATAATGGCATCCGCCGACGCGAACGAGGTCCGGCCAGAAGCAGGATCAAAATCAAGCACACTATCAATGATCGCAGCCTGTTTGGTCTCGGGATCGTGGACCACATAGCTGACGGTGAAAGTCGGTTTGTCGAAAAAGGCACGAATTATCGGAACACCCTTTTGGGCATCGCTCACCTGCGCAATGGCATTTTCTAACGCTGAGTCGGGCATGGAAAACTCCTATAAATTCATATTTACATAAATTGTGTAATCGATTATCCGTGTTGCGTCAATACAAGTCTCGTGGCAGCGTCGACCGATGAACAGGATGAAGAAATGAACGACACGAAAGCAGTTGCAGCACAGCCCATTAGGATCGGCGAAACAGCGCCGGACTTTCGGGCGCGGACAACGCTCGGGGAACGGAGCCTATCGGACTATCGGGGGCAATGGCTCATCTTGTTTTCGCACCCTGCGGACTTTACGCCCGTGTGCACGACGGAATTTGTTGCACTTGCCAAGTCGGCCACCGAATTTGAAGCGGCTGGTTGTGCATTGCTCGGGCTTTCCGTGGACAGCGTCTATTCGCACATTGCGTGGGTAGCAGCGATTAAACATAAATTTGGGGTAAGCGTTCCTTTCCCGATCATTGAAGACACCTCCATGGTGATCGGTCGCGCCTATGGCATGATCGATGATGCCGCGGTTGATAGCGCCGCGGTTCGCTCAACCTATTTCATCGACCCCGACGGCATCATTCGTGCCATTACCACTTATCCGCATAATGTGGGGCGCTCGGTCAGTGAAATGCTGCGCCTGCTTCGGGCATTGCAAGCTACTCAGGGCGGCACTGGCCTTGCGCCAGAGGGATGGCAGCCAGGAGACGGATTGCTTGCATTTCCAACTATAAACAGCGCTGAAATCAGTGGTGACGATGATTGGTTTTGCCATTTGGCCGACACGAAATGATGTCGCTTTTTGAAAGTCGCGACCGCGCCGTAAAAGCGGCGGACAAGCTAAAAGTCTATGCGCAGCCGCAGCGGCTCATGATCTTGTCTTGCCTTTTGCGCGGCGAACGCACGGTGAGCGAAATCGATGCCGCAACGGGCATAGGCCAACCTGCACTTAGCCAGCAACTTGCGGAACTGCGCCGCAACGACCTCGTCAAAACGCGCCGTGCGTCCAAGCAAATCTGGTATGATTTAGCGGATGATAAAGTCTGCTTATGCGTCCGCAGCATGGAAGCCATCCTTGGGGACGAAGGCGATGTGGGGCAAATGTTGAATTCCGCCCTGCAATTGAACAAGCCTAAGGCAATTTCACCCCCAGCGAGTGGTGCGGCAGGGTTCGCCCGCATCATTTAACGGGTTGATGTTGGAGCCGCGTGCTGCGCGCAAGACGATATACCAATCCGGCAAGCCCGTCATAATTGGCACGGTGGTAAGCCGAATCGGGTGCCAATTGTGCGGTCAGGCGTTTGTGCGCTGTCCCAAGTGCATGATACGGCACGCTGGGCAGCAAGTGATGCAACGCGTGGTAACGCAGGCCCACAGGTGCCCAGATCTCTGCCAGCAGGCCGGGGGGCGGGACGTTGACGCTGTCGAGGAACTGGGCGGTCACACTCAATGGCTCACCATCATTTTCCCATAAATGCGCGACAAGCGTGCGGACTTGGTTGAGCACGGCAACGCTTGCGACGATGGCAAGGAAGATGAGGAAAGACTGAAGCTGGATGAAGCCTGTAAATACGCCGGTAAGCAGCGCAATCGACCAGATGCTTGCTGCAGTTTCCTGCACGATCCAGTTGCGATGTGCGTCCCCCTCCGCGGGTCTGCGCCGGAATGCTGGGTTGATCGCAAGGCCCGAGTAACGTTCGACCACGATCTGGCGCAAAGCCGGGATGAACAGCGAAAGCGGTGCAAGCACGGCGTTGCGGAACAGCAAAGCAAAGGGCGCGAGCAGCGAGGCGAATATGAACAATGGCAGCGTCCAGGGCTTCATCAGTGCCAAGGGCAGATATTCAGGATCCTGATCGGTGCCATAACGCGTGCGCGCGTGGTGCAGGTTGTGGATGCCTTCATACATATATGACGGCACGAGCAGGGGCACGCCAATAACGGCGTTAAAGCCAAAGCGGAAACCGGGAAGCGCGGAATGCTTCACATGCGTCACTTCGTGAATGAAGCCGCCGGCGCGATATAGACCAAGGATCGAGACCAAAGCCGCAACGCACTGAACCCACAGGGTTCCGGACATGATGGCCACCGCGAGCCCGGCATAGCCAACCAGCGCCGACAAAAGGAAGTCCGACCAGAAAATGCGCGGGTTCGGCGCAGCAAGATCACGCGTGAGTTCGGCAACCGCACGCAACATCGCTTTGTCATCAGGAACCTGTTTGAGGCGCGCTGCGCGGTCGACGAGATCACCGCCCAAAATGGCGCCGTCTGTGTGCGTGTGCGGGGTCAGTAACATTTCACTCATGCGCGTATCAATCTGCCTGTCGGACCTGTTTGATCGTACATAGGCATTAGTCGTGGCGATAAAATGGCAGAATATATGAATTATGGCCGTTTTCTTTCGGCGCGCGAAGCCTAACATGTGCATAGGCTTGCCAGCCGTGGGTTGGGCGTTAAACAAACGGGCATGTTAGGTGTCTGTTATTATCCCGAGCATTGGTCCGAGGATCATTGGCCCCGCGACGCGCAAAGAATGTATGATCTTGGGCTGCGCTTTGTCCGGATTGGCGAATTTGCGTGGGGCCGTATCGAAAAAGCGGAAGGCATATTCGATTGGGCGTGGATGGACCGCGCGATAGACGTGCTCGGCGGGGCGGGACTGAAAGTCGTGCTTGGAACCCCGACTGCAACGCCGCCCAAATGGCTGTGCGAAAAATATCCCGACATTTTGCCTGTCGATATTCACACCCGCCAAGTCCGTGGTTTCGGATCGCGCCGCCATTATGACTTTTCGAGCGAAACATATCTTGTCCACGCGGAACGTATCACTGCCGCCATGGCTGCGCGTTATGGCAGTCATCCGCATGTGGCAGGATGGCAGACCGACAATGAATTGTGCTGCCACGATACGACCATGAGCGCATCGCCAGCGGCGCTAGAAAAATTCCGGGCCTATTGTGCGCAACGTTATGGCACGATTGCGGCGCTGAATGCGGCGTGGGGCAATGTGTTTTGGTCAATGGAATATGACCATTTTGACCAGATCGACCTGCCCTTTTTCACGGTGTGCGAAACGAACCCCGCGCATCGCTTGGCCTATCGGCGCTTTGCGTCGGAACAGGTCGTGCGCTTTCATGACGTCATGATATCGGCCATTCGCCGCCACGCCGCGCCGCACCAGTGGGTGACGCATAATATCATTCCGCCAGCAACAACGGGTGTCGATAATGCCGCGCTGACCCGCGATCTCGATTTTGTCAGCTATGACAATTATCCGCTCGGTTTTTCCGATCAGCTCATGGCCAAAGCATCGGCTGATGAATGGAAACCATTCATGCGCACGGGGCATCCTGATTTGGCGGCGCTCAATTTTGATTCGGTGCGCGGGCTATCCAAAGGTGCATGGTGGGTGATGGAGCAGCAGCCCGGGCCCGTAAACTGGGCGCCGCATAATCCGCGCCCTGCGCGGGGCATGGTCCGCCACTGGACGCTTCAGGCATTTGCCCATGGCGCGGCCTGCGTGGCCTATTTCCGCTGGCGACAAGTACCCTTTGCGCAAGAACAAATGCATGCCGGGCTCAGACGGCCCGATGACATGCCCGCCGCGGCGTGGGCGGAAGTGGAACAGGCCGCATCGGACATGCAGTTGCTTGGCGATTTGTCCGTTGTCGCGGCGAAGTCCCCCGTCGCCATCGTCATTGATCCGATGTCCGGCTGGGTCGACGATATTGAACGGCAGGGTGCTGGCTATCGCTATGATGCGGTCGTCTTCCAATATTATCGTGCATTGCGTGGCCTGGGCGTGGATGTCGACTTTGTGTCCGCAGGCGACGCGCAGCTGGCTGGATATCGACTGGTCATCGTGCCGACCATGGCGGTGGTTGACGATGCCGCGTTCGATGCGTTGCACGCGAGCGATGGCCTATTGCTCTTCGGGCCACGCGCGGGCGCGAAGACCGATGAATTCTCGATGAGCGAAGGCCTGCCGCCCGGGCGCCTGCGTGAGCTTGTGCCGGTGAAAGTCGCTTCAGTCGAAACGCTGCGCGCGGATTGCGGGGGCATCGTTGCGTATAAAGGCGCGGAATATGAAAGCGGCCGTTGGCGCGAGACGATTGAAGTTGGCGACGCGGACATCATCGCAACTTATGAAGACGGCGCGCCGGCAGCGGTGCGGGCAGGCCGAAGCATCTATCTTGCGACGCTGACGGACGACGCCTTTCTGACGAACGTGCTCGTCGATTTATGTGCGGAGGCGGACGTGCAGATTACACCGCTGCCGCCCACGCTGCGCTTGCGCCGACGGGGCGAACTTACGTTTGCATTCAATCTGGATAGCGTCAGCGCGCGCGCGCCTGCACCCGCAGGCGCAGAGTTTGTCATCGGCGGTTCGGACATCGAACCCTATGGCGTTGCTGTCTGGCGTTAGCGTTCTTTGGTCGCGCTGAATTTCAGGTCCGGATGCTTTTCCTGCTGATAACCAACATCCCATGACGAACGCGCCATAAATACGGGATGGCCATCGCGGTCTTTCGCCATGTTTCCGCCATTGAACGAGATGAATTGCGCAAGCGCCGTGTCCGACCCGATGAGCCAGCGCGCGGTGTCATAAGGCGCGGGCTCCAGAAACGCATCGACTTTATATTCCGCCTCAAGCCGCGAAATCAGAACGTCGAGCTGAAGTTGCCCGACGACGCCAATCACCCAGTTTGAACCGATCTCTGGATAGAAGACTTGAATGACGCCCTCTTCGCTCAGGTCATCCAGCGCCTTGCGCAGCTGCTTGGTCTTCGTGGGGTCGCGTAAGACGACGCGGCGCAAAATTTCCGGTGCGAAGTTGGGCAGGCCCGTAAAGCGCACGTCATTGCGTTCGGACAAAGTGTCGCCGACGCGCAAGGTGCCGTGGTTTGGAATACCGATGATATCACCGGGTTCCGCGCTGTCGGCAATTTCGCGATCTTGCGCGAAAAACAGGATCGGCGAATGAATCGCAACCGGCTTGCCAAGCCCCGAAGGCGTCAGCTTCATGCCCCGTTTGAAGGTGCCGGAGCATAATCGCATGAACGCAATGCGGTCACGATGCTGCGGGTCCATATTGGCCTGCACCTTGAAAATGAAGCCGGTGACTTCTTTCTCGGACGGATCAATGTCGCCCTTTGAACTGGGTTGCGGGCGCGGTGGCGGCGCATATTTGGCGATGGCGGTAATAAGCTCGATCACGCCGAATTCTTTCAGCGCGGAGCCGAAATAAACAGGCGTTAGGTCACCATTTTGGAAAGCGGTCAGGTCGAACTCGGAATATCCAGCCTGCGCGAGCTCCGCCTCTTCGCGCAGCCGCGCGACGCCCGCGGGCGTGAGCACATCTTCAAGGCTTGTCGCATTCAGGCCGGCATGGTCACTGATTTTGCCTTCAAACGCCTTGCTGTCGCCCGATGGCTGGCTCAGGCGACCGCTGTTGAAGTCATAAAGCCCTTCAAACTCGCCGCCCATGCCCACGGGCCAGTTCATGGGGCACACATCCAGCGCCAGCGCATCTGCGACTTCATCGATGGTCTCAAATGCGGGGCGACCTTCGCGATCCACCTTGTTGACGAAGGTGATGATCGGAACGCTGCGCAGGCGACAGACTTCGAAAAGCTTGCGGGTCTGCGGCTCAATACCTTTTGCGGCGTCGATGACCATGATGGCAGAATCGACCGCAGTCAGCGTCCGGTAGGTATCTTCGGAGAAATCTTCATGCCCCGGCGTGTCGAGCAGATTGAAGACAATGCCGTCTTTTTGAAACGTCATCACCGATGACGTAACCGAAATTCCGCGCTGCTGTTCGATCTTCATCCAGTCGGAACGCGCACGGCGTGCCTGACCGCGCGCCTTTACTTCGCCGGCCAAGTGAATGGCGCCACCTTGAAGCAAAAGCTTTTCCGTAAGCGTTGTTTTACCCGCATCGGGGTGGGAGATAATGGCAAAGGTTCGGCGGTTGAGCGTCATACCGCGCGGCTTAGGGATGATTGATTATCGCTTCAACCCGTTTGTCAGAAGGTCAGCGGCGATAGTCGCAACTTCAGCAAGGGCGGCGGCTTTGATCCGCCCGATGATTGTTGGAGCATTGGTCTCTTCGGCAACCCGCGTCGGGTGTTTGTGACCGCTGGCGTGAAGTTCTAAAAAGCTTGCGCGAAAGCGCGTTGAAAAAAGAAGGCCGGGCCATCATGCCCGGCCTTTCTTTTTATCCGCGAAGCACCGCGCCCAGTTTGGCCGCGGCCGCAATGACCTTATCTGAAATCAGTTTCAGATCATCATCGCCATAGCTTTTGTCGGTGGGTTGAAGCGTAATTTCAACCGCCAGGCTGACTTGGCCCTCGGGTACGCCCTGCCCGGCAAAGCGGTCAAACAAACGCGCGGCGACAATGTTGTCTTTGTCGCATCCCTTAATGGCCCGAACCAGATCATTGGCTGGCGTATCTTGCGAAACCAGAAACGCAAAGTCGCGGGTAACGGCTTGCAATGCAGGTGGCGTAAACGCCGGACGCATAAAGCCAGTGGCTTTTTTGAGCGGTATCGCATCCAAAAATATTTCTGCGGCGACAACGCTGCCATCCAGGTCAAAGGCCTTTGCCGTTGCCGGATGCAGTGTGCCGAATGCGCCAAGAATATTCTTTGGTCCCATGCGCAATGTTGCCGATTGTCCGGGATGATAATGCACGCCGGCATCGTCCATCACCAGCAAGCCGTCGGTTGCGACACCCGCTGCCTTGAGCAACGCGATGGCCTCAGCCTTGGCATCAAAAGCATCAAATTTTGCTGATTTGCCCGTCGCCCAGTTACGTACAGACTTGTCGCCCGCCAGCACAATTCCCGCCGTCAGACGCTCGTCGCTTGTGCCATCCGCTGCGGCAAAATAACGCCGTCCGATTTCGAACAGACGCACCGATGATGCACCGCGGTCCATGTTTCGCTGCGCGGCAGAGAGCAGACCCGGCAACAATGAAGGGCGCATGACCTTCATGTCTTCGGAGATCGGGTTGGCGAGGCTCCATGTGCCGCCGCCAAATGCGTCCGCTGCCTTTTGCGGCAGGAACGACCAGTTGATCGCTTCGTTCAAGCCACGTGCCGCCGCCGCACGGCGCACTTTGCGTTCCAGCGACTGGACAGGCGTTGCGGTTGGCTTGGCGACGCCGTCTGCACGGGGCAATGGCACGGACACGACATTGTCGAGGCCGACGATACGCACAACTTCTTCGACAATATCTGCAGGGCCATCGACGTCACGACGCCATGTCGGCACGGTAACGCGCCAGTCGTCGCTTACGGCAAAACCCAGTCTTTCCAATATATTGCGCTGTTCCTCCGGCGTAACATCAACGCCGCCAAGTTGCTGGCAATATTGGGTGTCATAAGAAATGTTGCGCGGTGCAACTGGTGCAGCCCCCGACCGGGTGATCGCACTTGGCGTCCCGCCGCAATGATCGAGCACGAGCTTGGTCGCGATCGCCAATCCGTCTTCCAGAAACGCAGGGTCAACGCCGCGCTCAAAACGTTGCCGCGCATCGCTGGTCAAAGCCAGCTTCTGTCCGGTGCGCGCAATATGTTCAGGGTCGAAATAGGCGCACTCAATGAGGACATCCGTGGTCGTTTCCGAAACGCCGCTATGCTCGCCACCCATGATACCGCCAATGTCATGCACCATGCTGTCGTCAGCAATGACGGTCATGCTGGAATCCAGCGTATAGGTCTTGCCGTTGAGGGCGACCATATCTTCACCATCGACCGCCTTGCGCGCCACCAGCGCGCCATTCAGCTTTGCGCGGTCGTAAACGTGCAACGGCCGGCCAAGATCGATGGAGATGAAGTTGGTGATGTCGACGAGCACTGAAATCGGCTTCTGGCCAATGGCTTTCAGCTTGCTGCGCATCCATTCGGGGGCATCGCCATTGCGGACGCCCGATACAGCCTGAGCGTAGAACGCAGGGCAGCCTGCGGCGTCGTCTGTGCGTACGACCGGCGCGGGGCCGCTGCCTTCATTGGGCACATCCAAATTGATGCGGTAGACTTCGTTCAGCGGGCGCAATGTCCCAAGGCCAGCTGCGGCAAGGTCACGTGCGATGCCGCGAACGCCCATGCAATCCTGACGGTTGGGGGTGATGCTGACATCAATGACCGGGTCGTCCAAACCAGCCCAATCGGCATAGACTGTCCCCACCGTCGCATCGGCTGCGAGTTCGATGATGCCGTCATGATCGTCGCCCAATTCCAGCTCCGCAATCGAACACATCATGCCGTTGGATTCGACGCCCCTGATCGCGGCGACCTTTAGCACCATGCCATTTGCGGGAACGACTGCGCCGGCTGGACCGAATACGCCAAGCATGCCTGCCCGCGCATTGGGTGCGCCACAGACAACCTGAAGCGGTTCGCCGCCTGCATCGACGGACAACACTTGCAATTTATCCGCATGCGGATGCGGCGCCGCACTCAGCACCTTTGCAATGCGGAACGCGGACAATTTTTCTGCCGGGTTTTCGATGCCTTCAACCTCAAGCCCGATACGGTTCAGACAATCGGCAACGGCCTGCATATCGGCGTCGGTATCGAGATGCTCTTTCAGCCATGACAGTGAGAATTTCATGCGCCTACTCCTCCGCTCAGCGTCGGAACATCGAGCGCGTCAAATCCGTAATGTTGCAGCCAGCGATTATCGCCGTCGAAGAAGGCGCGCAGATCGTCCATCCCATATTTCAGCATGGCAAGCCGGTCGACACCGGTACCGAAGGCAAAGCCCTGCCATATATCGGGATCAAGCCCGCAGGCCTCGATAACCTTGCGATGGACCATGCCGGAGCCAAGAACCTCCATCCAGCCTTCCGATCCGCCAATGACCCGCTTGCCGTTGACCATCGAATAGCCGACGTCGACTTCGACCGATGGTTCGGTGAACGGGAAATAGCTTGGACGCAGACGCAAGACGACATCTTCGCGTTCGAAATAGGCTTTCAGAAATGTCTCCAGCGTCCATTTCAGATGACCAAGGTGAATGCCCTTGTCGATGACAAGGCCTTCGATCTGGTGGAACATCGGCGTGTGCGTCGCATCGCTGTCGCTGCGGTAGACGCGGCCAGGTGCGATAATGCGGATTGGCGGTTCCTGTGACGTCATGGTGCGGATTTGCACCGGTGATGTGTGCGTGCGCAGCAGCATTTTGCTGCCCTCGCGCGCCATTTCGTCGGGGAAATAGAATGTATCATGCATTGCGCGTGCAGGATGTGTTTCGGGAATGTTGAGCGCGGTGAAATTGTGCCAATCGTCTTCAATCTCACGCCCTTCGGCCACGGCGAAGCCCATGTCCGCAAAGATTTCGGCAAGCTCGTCCATGACTTGGCTGACCGGATGCACTGTGCCGCGCGGTGCTTCGGGCGCAGGCAATGTCATGTCGACATATTCGCTTGCGAGACGCCGGTTCAACTCGGCTGTTTCCAAGGCGGCTTTTTTCGCGGCCAGTGCCGCGGTAACGCTTTCGCGCAGACCGTTGATGATCGGGCCTTGCGTCTGACGTTCATCGGGCGACATCGCGCCCATCGTCTTGAGCAACGCCGAAACGCTGCCTTGCTTACCAAGGGCGGATATCCGAACAGCCTCGAGCGTATCCAGCGTATCCGCGGAATCAATCGCTGCCATCAGTTCGGTTTGGAGTGTCGCAATATCTGTCATCATGGTTCGCCTGAATAAGCAAAAGGGCGCGAACGGCAAGTGCCGCCCACGCCCTTTTGCGCAATATCGAAGTTTTAGGAGCTTATGCTGCTTTCGCGAGCGCTGCCTTCGACTGCGCAATGATCGTGCTAAACATCGCGGCTTCGTGCATCGCGAGGTCGGCAAGAACCTTGCGGTCCAGTTCGACATTAGCAAGCTTCAGGCCATGCATGAACACGCCATAGGTCATGCCTTCGGCGCGGACTGCGGCGTTGATACGCTGGATCCACAATGCGCGGAAGTTCCGCTTGTTTACCTTACGGTCGCGATATGCGTACTGACCTGCCTTTTCGACGGCCTGACGTGCGACGCGGATGGTATTTTTGCGACGGCCATAATAGCCCTTCGCCTGCTCTAAAATTCTTTTATGTTTAGCTTTGGTGGTCACACCACGTTTGACGCGTGCCATAATCTATATCCTTTTCGTTAAAACGTACGCGCAGTCTTAAAGACCGTATGGCGCCCATTTCTTGATTGTCTTGGCATCGGGATCAGAGATCACGCTGGTGCCACGGTTTTGGCGGATATACTTGGCATTATGGCTGCTCAAACGGTGCCGTTTTCCAACGACGCCATGCTTGATCTTGCCTGTTGCGGTGATTTTGAAGCGTTTCTTCACACCGCTCTTGGTCTTGAGCTTGGGCATTTTGGTCTCCTTTGTTGAGTCCGTATCAAGCCGACATGGCAGCCCTATTGGCCAGCCTGCTTATTCGGAAGGGGCGCGCCTAACCGGATTCGCGCCCGATTGCAAGCTTAATGCCGGTAATATGGCCCGAACGCTGAAGCGTTTGCAGCAAATGACCATGATCGCGCGCTGGGAAGCGGCGCTGCGGATCACATGAAACGGACGGGACTGCTGCGTTTTAGTGTTGGCACGCCAATGCTTCGAGCACGTCATCAAGGCGGGCTGGGTCGCCCACCGCAATGATATGGCCGTCGGAAGCGCCGTGTAGTGGCTCCCCGGACCAATCGCTCATCATCCCCCCCGCGCCCGTTACGATGGGGATTAAGGCCGCAAAATCATGCAGCTTCAATCCGGCTTCGACGACGATGTCGATGTGCCCGCTGGCGAGCAGGGCGTAATTGTAACAATCGCCACCAAACAGCATTTTTTTATGTGCGGTTTGCGCGGCGAGTTCCATAAAATGATCGCCGTCATGCTGCGTAAAATATTGTGGCCCCGTCGTGGCCAGCATCGCCTGATTCAACGCGGTGCATGCTCGTGTCGTGACAGGATTTCCGTTCAGCGTCGTCGGATACCCCGCAGCGCCGACCCAGCGCTCGCCACTAATGCATTGGTCAATGACACCAAGGACAGGCCAGCCGTCTTCGAGCAGCGCAATCAATGTTCCGAATATCGGGCGCCCGGCCATGAAACTTACAGTTCCGTCGATCGGATCGATAATCCAGCTGCGGCCCGAGCTGCCGGTTTTTTCGCCATATTCCTCCCCGATGATCGTGTCGCGGGGGCACTCCGCATCCAAAATGCGGCGGATGGCGCTTTCGGCGGCGCGGTCGGCTTCTGTCACTGGGGAGGCATCGGCCTTTGCCTCATGGCTATGGGCTGACCGGAAAAAGGGCCGAATGGCTTGGCCCGCTGCCTCGGCCAAACGGTTGGCCAGAAGGATATCCGCCGGTGTCATCAATCGAACAAAGAACTGACAGAACTTTCATCCGCAATGCGCTTAATCGCTTCGCCCAACAATGGCGCGATGGGCAGCTGGCGTATTTTGGGGCTGGCATTGGCAATGTCGGACGCCAAGATGGAGTCGGTGATGACCAGCTTGCGCAATGCGGATGCGTTGACCCGGTTCACAGCTTCGCCGGACAATACGCCATGCGTAATATAGGCGACGACGTCTGACGCGCCGGCGGCTTTTAACGCGTCGGCCGCGTTGCACAGCGTGCCAGCGCTGTCCGCGATGTCATCAATCAATATGCAGAATCGGTCTTTCACGTCGCCGATGATGTTCATGACCTCTGAAACACCGGCTTTTTCGCGGCGCTTGTCGACGATAGCCAGTGGCGCATCATCAAGACGCTTTGCCAGCGCGCGCGCACGGACAACGCCGCCAACATCCGGCGATACGACGGTGATATTCTTATCGCCATGGCGCTCCAGAATATCCGCGCTCATAACAGGCGCGCCGTAAAGATTGTCGGTTGGAATATCGAAAAAGCCCTGAATCTGGCCGGCATGCAAATCCACGGTCAACACGCGGTCAGCGCCAGCCTGGGTAATCAGATTCGCGACAAGCTTCGCCGAAATGGGCGTGCGTGGCCCCGGTTTCCGATCCTGCCGCGCATAGCCGAAATAAGGAAGAACCGCGGTGATGCGCTTTGCCGATGCACGGCGCAACGCATCAATCATGATCAGCAATTCCATCAAATTGTCATTGGCTGGGTGGCTGGTGGACTGGATAGCAAACATATCCTCACCGCGCACATTTTCGTGGATTTCGACGAAAATCTCATTGTCGGCGAAACGGCGCACGCTGGCGTCGGTCAGCGGCAAGTTCATATAATCTGCAATGCCCTTCGCCAAAGGAAGGTTGCTGTTACCTGTCATCAATTTCATGTGCGTGTCCTCGGACCCCTGAGCTTTGAATCGCGCGCCAAAGTTTCGCCAAACGCCTTAGCGGCGCGCGACTGGCCTGACAATCGGCTTGCCCCGCTACATTGTGGACAATAGGGTGGTGAAATGACAAATCGGCTCAATATTGCAATGGCGCAGCTTAACCAGCGCGTGGGTGACCTGGCAGGTAACGCCGGCAAGATGCTTGAATGGCGCGCAAAAGCGACAGATGCCGACCTGATCGTGTTTCCCGAACAGCAGTTGATTGGGTATCCGGCCGAGGATCTGGTGCTGAAGCCAGCCTTTGCAGCACGCGCTGCGGTGGAGCTTGCGGAGCTTGCGGAGGCGACCGCCGATGGCGGGCCCGCGATGCTCGTGGGTTCGATATTCCTCGACGATGGCGCACTGTACAACGGAATCGCATTGCTCGATGGCGGTCAGATTGCTGCGGTGCGTTACAAGCATGAGCTGCCCAATTACGGAACCTTTGATGAAAAGCGGATCTTTGCATCTGGTCCATTGCCGGAACCCATGCTGTTTAAGGGCGTGCGCATTGGCGTTCCGATTTGCGAAGATGGATGGCTCGCCCCGGTCAGCCTCCATTTGAAGGAACGCGGCGCTGAGTTGCTGATTTCGACCAACGGCAGCCCGTATGAAATCGACAAGGATGACCGGCGTTTGGAAGAGGTTTTTGCGGCACGTGTGCGCGAAACCGGATTGCCGCTGATGTTTCTAAATCGGGTCGGTGGGCAGGACGAGCTGGTGTTCGACGGCAGCTCCTTTGTCCTGAACGCGGATGGCGTGGCGGCACATCGTTTGCCCGACTGGGAAGAGCATTTGCGCATGACGCATTGGACGCGCGGTGACGATGGCTGGCAATGTGCCGATGGGCCAAAGGCGCTTTGGGAAGACCATCCCGCGGATATCTACAGCGCCATGGTCACGGGCCTGCGCGATTATGTGAACAGCAATGGCTTTCCCGGCGTTGTGTTGGGCATGTCGGGCGGCATTGATAGTGCCATTTGCGCCGCTATTGCCGCTGATGCGCTTGGGCCCGATCGCGTCTGGTGTGTCATGTTGCCCAGCCGCTATACCAGCCAATCCAGTCTGGACGATGCTGCGCAATGCGCAGAAATGATTGGGTGCCGGATCGATACGATTCCCATTTCGCCGGCCGTTGGCGCTTTTGACGATATGCTCTCGGGCAGCTTTGCCGACCGCGATGTCGACATTACCGAAGAAAATATTCAGTCGCGTATTCGCGGCGTCACCTTAATGGCCCTGTCTAACAAATTTGGACATATGCTTTTGACGACGGGCAACAAAAGCGAAATGAGCGTCGGCTATGCGACGATTTATGGTGATATGGCCGGTGGCTATAACCCAATAAAAGACGCCTATAAAATGACGGTGTTTGCCATTTCCGAATGGCGCAATGCGCACAAGCCGCGCATTGGTCTCGGCCGGGATGGCCCGGTGATACCAGAAAATATCATTACCAAGCCCCCCAGCGCGGAATTGCGGCCGGACCAGAA